>JBKJRR010000058.1:0-13094 GCA_046594635.1 Burkholderiaceae bacterium | reverse complement strand
CTGTCGAAGCTGCTGGTGGCAAGGTCGCGGGTCATGAGTTTACGACTGACAAAGCAACGGACTTCAACGCCATCCTGACAACGCTCAAGGGCAAGAAGGTTGACGTTGTGTTCTTCGGCGGCATGGACGCGGTTGCCGGCCCGATGATCAAGCAGATGGCCCAGTTGGGTATCAAGGCCAAGTTCATGGGTGGTGACGGCATCTGCTCGGGCGAACTGCCCAAGCTTGCTGGCGAAGCCATGAAGGACGACATGGTCTACTGTGCCGAGGCCGGTGGTGTTGAAGGCGAACAGAAGGCTGGCATGGAAAAATTCCGTGCTGACTTCAAGGCGAAGTTCAACGCTGACGTGCAGGTGTATGCTCCTTATGTGTACGACTCATTGAACGTGATGGTCGCGGCCATGGTTAAGGCCGACTCGGCTGATCCTGCCAAGTACCTGCCGGTGCTCAAGGCTACTGAGTACAAAGGTGTGACGGGCAACATCGCTTTTGACGAAAAAGGCGATATCAAGAATGGCGCGCTGACCCTGATGACCTACAAAGGCGGCAAGCGTACCGAACTGGCCGTGATCCGCTGATTCAGCGTTTGCATGCATGAAAAAGCCCCGCTCTGCGGGGCTTTTTCTATTCCGACGCCTGCCAGCACATGCGCGCGCTGCAGGTACTACCAGGACTTGCGCTGGCGACGTTCCACCTGCGTGGCCATAAGCGGACGTGGACGCCAGCCGCTGGGCCACCTTGCTGGCCTGCATCTGCAAGCGGATCGTCGCTCAATCGATCCTGTCAACCCCGCCACCGGCGCTTGCGGCCACCGGGTAAATGCGGCTTTTAGGATGAACCCCCAATCGAAGCCGTTACGGCGCATTTGTGAAGCCTCAAGTGTCCATGCAATAATTCAAAAACTATTGAAATAAAAGATTAGCAAATAGAGAATATTGGAGATTTCATGAAAGTTGGCATCAACGGCATGGGCCGTATCGGTCGCCTGGCGCTGCGCGCCGCGCTCGGCGCGGCTGAACGCGAAGCAACCGACCCGCGGTCCGGCAACCGGCTGCAGGTGGTGCACCTGAACGAGCTCAAAGGTGGGGCTGCGGCCACGGCCCACCTGATGGCTTTTGACAGCGTGCAGGGCAAGTGGCGGGCCGATATCGCGGCCGAGGGTGAAAACGCCATTCGCATCAACCAGCACCACATGTCGTTCACCTCGCATGCATCCGCAGCCGAGATTCCCTGGGGCGACCTGGGCGTGGACCTGGTGCTGGAGTGCACCGGCAAGTTCCTCACGCCCGAGACGATCCTGGGCCACCTGGACCGGGGGGCCAAGCGCGTGATCGTGGCGGCACCCGTGAAGACGGGCGGTGTGCTCAACATCGTGGTGGGCGTCAACCACACGCTGTACGACCCCGCTCGCGATCGCATTGTGACTGCCGCCTCATGCACCACCAACTGCCTGGCGCCGGTGGTGAAGGTCGTGCACGAAGTGATCGGCATCCGCCACGGCCAGATCACCACGCTGCATAACCCGACCAACACCAACCTGGTGGTGGACGCGCCGCACAAAGACCTGCGCCGCGCCCGCAGCGCCCTCATGAGCCTGGCGCCCACGACCACCGGTAGCGCTACCGCCATCGCACTCATTTACCCAGAGCTCAAGGGCAAGCTCAACGGCCACGCGGTGCGCGTGCCTGCGCTCAATGCATCGCTGACCGACTGTGTGTTCGAACTGCAGCGCGCGACCACAGCCGATGAAGTCAACGGCCTGTTTGCCGACGCCGCACAAGGCCCGCTGGCTGGCATTCTGGGGTTCGAAACGCGCCCGCTCGTGAGCGTGGACTACGCACGCGACACACGCTCGAGCATCGTGGACGCGCCCTCCACCTTGGTGACCGATGGCACGCTGCTCAAGGTCTACGCCTGGTACGACAACGAAATGGGATACGCCTGCCGCATGGTCGACCTGGCCTGCCACATGCACAGCGTCGGGATCTGAATGAACACCGCAGAACGCAACTACGCCATCGTCACAGCCGCCTATTGGGGCTTCACGCTTACCGACGGCGCGCTGCGTATGTTGGTGCTACTGCACTTCTATCGGCTGGGCTACTCACCGTTCGCGCTGGCGTTTTTGTTCCTGCTGTACGAAGCCGCCGGTATTGTTGCCAACTTCGTCGGTGGCTGGATGGCGACCCGTTATGGCATCACCCGCATGCTCACCGTGGGTCTGGTCACGCAGATCATCGGCTTTACCGTGTTGTCCTTCCTCGACCCGGCCTGGAGCGCTGCGATGTCGGTGGCCTGGGTGGTGCTGGCGCAAGGCATCTGCGGTGTGGCCAAAGACCTCACCAAGACCGCCAGCAAGTCGGCCATCAAGGTCACGTCCGACCAGGCGAAGAACCAGGGCTCGGGCCAGCTTTTCAAATGGGTGGCGTGGTTCACTGGCAGCAAGAACGCCATGAAGGGTGTGGGCTTCTTCATGGGTGGCCTGCTGCTGCAGACGCTGGGCTTTCAGCAGGCGCTGTGGGCCATGGCTGCGCTGCTGGCGCTGGTGCTGGCGGGTGTGGTGACTTCGCTGCCGCAGATGATGGGCAAGAGCAGGGCGTCGACGTCGGCCAAGGAACTGTTTGCCAAGAACACCGGTGTGAACGTGCTGGCTGCGGCGCGCGTGGTGCTGTTTGGTGCGCGCGATGTGTGGTTCGTGGTGGGTGTGCCGGTGTACCTGTATTCGCAAGGCTGGACCTTCACCATGGTCGGCACATTCCTGGCGGCCTGGACCATCGGCTACGGCGCGGTGCAGGCCCTCGCGCCTGCCTTCGTCAAGCGCAGCACCGACGGCCTGAGCACCGAGGTGCCGGCGGCTCGGCTGTGGTCGGCCTTGCTGGCGCTGGTGCCGATCGCGCTCGCCGTGGCCGTGGCGCTGGATGTGCCGGACCTGCCTTGGGTGGTGGTCGGCGGTCTCGGCGTGTTCGGGTTCGCGTTCGCGGTGAACTCGTCCGTGCACTCCTACCTGGTGCTGGCTTACGCCGGCTCAGAGAAAGCGGCCGAAGACGTGGGCTTCTACTACGCGGCCAATGCACTCGGCCGATTCAGCGGCACGCTGCTCTCGGGCCTGCTCTACCAGTGGGGCGGGCTACTGTATGCACTGCTGGGCTCGGCGCTCATGCTGGTGGTGTGCTGGCTGGCCACGCTCAAGCTGCCAACTCCGCCGAACCTGCAACGTACAACCGCCTGAAGGAGACTCCATGGACGAAACCCTGGCCGTCAAATCCCTCGCAGCCCTGGCACAAGAGACGCGCCTGCGCATCTTTCGCGCGCTGGTGGCGCAAGGCCCGAGTGGCCTCACGCCGGGCCATCTCAGCGAATCGCTGGGCGTGGCTGGCACAGCGCTGTCGTTCCACCTCAAGGAACTCAGCCATGCAGGTCTGGTGTCGCAGGAGCGCGATGGCCGCCACCTGATCTACCGCGCCGAGTTCGGCGCCATGAACGACTTGCTGCAATTTCTTACCGCGCACTGCTGCCAGGGCGAACCCTGCGAAGTGACGGGGGACGCCAACGCAGCCAACGGCTGCTTTGCCTGTTGAATGACAGCGCATGACCCGATTTTTTGCATTGATGGGAACACTTCATGGGACTGTTTGAACGCTACCTTTCGGTATGGGTGGCTCTGGGCATTGCCGCTGGCGTCGGGCTGGGTCTGAGCGTTCCTGCCGCCTTCCAGGCTGTGGCGGCCATGGAAGTTGCGCAGGTCAACCTGGTGGTGGCCGTGTTCATCTGGGCGATGATTTACCCGATGATGATCCAGATCGACTGGCACGCCGTGCGCGATGTGGGCAAGAGACCGCAAGGGCTCATGCTCACGCTGGTGGTCAACTGGCTCATCAAGCCCTTCACCATGGCCGCGCTCGGGGTGCTGTTCTTTCAATACATCTTCGCGCCCTGGGTCGACCCGCAGTCGGCGAGTGAGTACATCGCCGGCATGATTCTGCTGGGCGTAGCGCCCTGCACGGCCATGGTGTTTGTGTGGAGCCAGATGGTCAAGGGCGATGCCAACTACACACTGGTGCAGGTTTCGGTGAACGACCTGATCATGGTGGTGGCGTTTGCCCCCATTGCGGCGCTTCTGCTCGGCGTGACCGACGTGACCGTGCCGTGGCAAACGCTGCTCCTGGCCACCGTGTTGTACGTGGTGCTGCCCCTGGCCGCCGGCATGCTCACGCGCCAGTGGTTGCTGCGGCGGGGGCCTGCCGCAGTGACAGCCTTTGTGGCCGCTCTCAAGCCCTGGTCGGTGCTGGGTTTGATCGCCACCGTGGTTCTGCTGTTCGGCTTTCAGGCCGAGACCATCGTGCGCCAGCCACTGGTGATCCTGTTGATTGCGGTGCCGCTGGTGTTGCAGAGCTACGGTATCTTCTTCATCGCGTGGTGGGGTGCGAAGTGGCTCAAGCTGCCGCACAATGTGGCGGGCCCGGCCTGCCTGATTGGCACTTCCAACTTCTTCGAACTCGCGGTGGCCGTGGCCATTTCCCTGTTTGGATTGAACAGCGGAGCCGCGCTGGCTACCGTGGTCGGGGTGCTGGTGGAAGTGCCGGTGATGCTGTCGCTGGTGGCCCTGGTCAACGCCTGGCGGCCGATCGATCAGCGCGCGGGAGTCTGAGGCCTTGAGCAGTACCACGCACTGCATGGGCGCAGTAACGCGCGTGGCCCAGCGAGCTGGCCACATTGTCCAGTTGGGTAGCGACGGGTTGGGCGAACGGTTCGTGAGATGCGTCGATGTCAATTCGCCCGGCGGGATCGGCTACATCAGCGAGGCGGATTGGCGGCCTGGGTTGAACGTGCTGCTCAAGTAGTGGGTTTCACCAGCGCAGCTCGACCCTACTTCCCAAACATCCGATTCCGCGCATTCTCCAGATGCTCCCGCATCGCCTGCCCTGCCGCTTGCGCATCGTGCCGCTTCAATGCATCCAGCACCAGCGCGTGCTCGGCCTGCACCAGAATCTGCCGCTCCACGCTTTTGCTCAGCGACAGGCTGCGCATCAGGTTCATGCTGACCAGTACCTGGGGCTGCATGGACGCAATGGCCGAAATGAAAAACTGGTTGCGCGAGGCACGGGCCACGGCCAGGTGAAAGTCGAAGTCTTCGCCTGCGCCAACCACGCCTTCGCGGATGACATTGTCGAGCCGGTCGAAACCCCGCTGTACCTCGGCCAGCTCCGCATCGGTGGCCATGGTGGCGGCCAGTGCGGCGGCACCGGATTCGACGACGATGCGAAAGTCGTAACAGCGCTGCAGGTCCGACAAGGTTTCCAGCGGGGCAAAACGCGGCAGGTCGGGGTCGGGCCGGCGCGTAACAAATGTGCCGGCCCCGCGCCGGGTGCTGGTGATGCCATCGGCCCGCAGGCGGGACAGGGCCTCGCGGATGGTGGGGCGCGAGGCCGCAAAGCGCGCGGTCAGGGCCTGCTCGGTGGGAAGCTGGTCGCCCTCGTTGAATTCGCCAGCCACGATGGAGCCCAGAATCTCGCGGTAAACCCGATCCACAAGACCGGTGCCGGGGCTGGGGCGCATGGTGGCTGGCGCTTGGGTGGGGTTTACTAATGCTGCTGTTGCTGCGGGTAGCGCGCCGCAGCAGCGCCGGGGACCTGCTGGCTGCGGTGTTGCTGCTCGAACGCCAGCAGTGCCGTGGCCAGTGCCTTGATCTCGTCCATGTGCTCGGCGGGGGAGACACTCAGCAGCGGCAACTGCGGCCCCATGTCCGCCACGCCGCACAGGCTGACGGCGTCATGCAGCACGCGGATCAGCGAGATCGACTCGCGCAGGTTCTCCAGCGGCATGAAGCGCGCAAACAGTGCATCGGCGGTGACGTCGTCTGCGCGCTTCAAGGCCAGCAGCAGGTCGAGGCAGGCCCGTGGCGCAATGCAGCCGCAGCCGGTGGTGAACGAGGCCAGCCCAAACTGCCGCAGGTGCACCGGTGCCGGGCGCTCGCCCATGCCGCTGACGATGCGGTGCGCGCCGATACGCTCCACCAGGGCCTGCAGGTAGGGGTCGTGCGCCGGGTTGTCGCGCACCACGGCGTACTTGATGGCCAGAATGTGGCCGGCATCGACCAGTTGCCCGATGCGGGCGATGTCGATCGTCTGCTCGCTCTTGAGGTACATCGTGACGGGCATACCGGCGGCGTCGACAAAGCGGGAGATGCCGTCGGCCACGCCCTCGGGGCTGGTAAAGCCCTGCATCGGCAGCACCATGGCGGTGCGGTAGCCGCTGCCACGCAGCAGGCGGGCCTGGTCCATCATCTTGCCGAAATCAGGGCCGATGGCGGGGATGACGCGGGTGGTGTCGCGTGTGCTGGACGCCAGCATGCCCAGCATCTGGGCGTAGTCCTGCAAGCCGCAGTGGTAGAGGTTGGCGTTGCCACCGTACAGCAGGATGCGCTGCCCACCGGCTTCGATGTGGCGGATCAAGCGCTGGTTCTGCGCGACGTCCAGCGAGAGGTCGGCGCGGCGGGCAAGCGGCGGCACGGCCAGCACCGTCGTGGCGAACTCCTCGATCTGCAACGGGGCGGTGTTCATGGCATGGGGCCTCGGACGGGGGAATCAGAAAATTGTATGACAGATACGATGTTGTAAGACAACAATTTCGAGGATGCGAAACAGATTTAACGCCCTGACCGGCCATTTCTGGGTGGTTTTTACAGCACCTGGGTTTACCCTTGATTGACAATGCAAAAGTTGTCTGACAAAGTCCCCCGAGCATTTCAACAGGAGACACCCCATGAAGAACGATGCGTCCCGGTCCACCACCCCCGCCAGTCCCCGCCGGCGCTCGGTGCTCAAAGGTTTTGCGGGTGCTGCGACCCTGGCAGGCATGGGCGGCAGCGCCCTGGCCCAGCAGGCCAAAGAAGCGCCCGCGCTGGCCAAGCTGGTCAGTGAAAAAAAGCTGCCGCCACTGGCCCAGCGACTGCCATCGGTGCCCCTGGTGATCCAGGCCGAGAAGGTCGGGGTGTATGGCGGCTCGCTACGGCGCGGGCTGCGCGGCAGTGCCGACCACAATGGCATTTTGCGCATGGTGGGCAACCAGGGCCTGGTGCGCTGGAACATGGCGTTCACCGAAGTACTGCCCTGCGTGGCCTCCAAATGGGATGTCAATGCCAACGCCACCGAATTCACCTTCACGCTTCGCCCGGGCATGAAGTGGTCCGACGGAAAGCCCTTTACTGCCGACGACATCGTTTTCTCGATCGAAGACTGCGCCAAGAACACCGAACTGTTCAAATCGGCGCCGAGCACGCTGGTCATCGCCAACAAACCGGCCGTGGTGACCAAGGTGAACGACTCCACCGTGAAGTTCACCTTCGCCAGCCCTTATGCGCTGTTTCTGGAGCAGCTGGCCACGCCACTGGGCCAATACCCGACGCTCTACCCCAAGCACTACGCCAGCCAGTTCCACCCCAAGTACAACCCGAATGCTGCCGCCCAGGCCAAGGCGGCCAACATGTCCGACTGGGCAGCGATGTTCCGCAGCAAGGTGGGCGACATCGAGATACCCGCGCGCTGGGGCAATATCGACAAGCCGACGCTGGACCCGTGGGTCGTCACCGAAGCCTATTCGGGGGGTGTCACCCGCGTGGTGATGCAACGCAACCCCTACTTCTGGCAGGTGGACCAGAGTGGTCAGCAGCTGCCCTACATCGACCAGCTCACCTTCAGCATCGCGCAGGATGTGGAGTCGCTCATGCTCGACGCGCTGTCCGGCAAGCTGGACATCCAGGAGCGCCATATCGACTCGCTGCAGAACAAGCCCACGCTGTCGCAGAACATGCAAAAGGGCGACTACCGCCTGATCGAGCTGATCGCCTCGGGCGCACAGCAGGTGCAGATCTACCTGAACATGACGCACAAGGACCCGAAGATGCGCGAGATGTTCGCCAACAAGCAGTTCCGCCAGGCGCTGTCGCTGGGGATCAACCGCAAGGAGATCATCGATCTGGTGTACCTCGGCCAGTCCGAGCCCTACCAGACCGGCCCTCGCCCGGGGCACCCCTGGTATAACGAGAAGCTGGCACGCCAGTTCACCAGCCACGACCCGAAGCAGGCCAACGAGATCCTCGACAAGCTGGGCTACGACAAGCGCGACGGGCAGAAGATGCGCCTGCGTCCCGACGGCCAGAAGGTGTTCTTCTCGATCGATGTCATTCCCACGCTGTATCCGGATGCGGTCGACACGCTGGAACTGGTCAAGCGCCATTGGGCCGATATTGGTATCGACATCAAGGTCAACACCATCGAACGCGCGCTGTACTACACCCGCGGCGACAGCAACGACCATGACGCCGCCACCTGGCCCGGCCCTGGCGGGCTCGACCCGATGCTCGACGCGCGCGACTACTTTGCCCAGCACACGCAGGGCTCGCGTTACGCCATTCCCTGGACGCAGTGGTATGTGTCGGGCGGCAAGGACGGCCAGGAGCCGCCGGCCAACCAGAAGTCGCGCATGAAGCTGTACGACGACGCCCGCGCCACCGCAGACTTGAAGAAGCGCGGCGAGCTGATGAAGCAGGTGTTTGACCAGTGCGCCGATGCCTTCGAAACGATCGGTGTGTGCCTGGCGGTAAACACCTTTGGCATTGCGCGCAACAACCTGCAGAACGTGCCCAAATCCCAGCCGAACGCCTGGTCCTGGCCCAATCCAGGCCCGGCGCTGCCGCAGCAGTTCTTCTTTACCCGCACCTGATCGACGCAACCGATGCTGGTGTTCATTGTCAAACGGCTGCTGTGGATGCTTCCGTTCCTGGTGGCCATCAGCTTCCTGTCCTTCGTCCTGATCCAGCTGCCGCCAGGCGACTACGTCACCACCTACATTGCGACCCTCGCGGCAAGCAATGAGGTGGTTGACCAGAACACCGCGGCCGATCTGCGCAACCGCTTCGGGCTCGACCAGCCGATGGTGGTGCAGTACTGGAAGTGGATCTCCAACATTGCCTTTCGTGGCGACTTCGGCCTGAGCTTCGAGTGGCAGCAGCCGGTGGGCGACCTGATCTGGGAGCGCATGGCCCTGACACTGCTGCTGACTTTGTCCGCCCTGCTGATGACCTGGGGCATTGCGCTGCCGGTGGGTGTGTTCTCGGCAGTCAAGAAATACTCGATCGGCGACTACCTGATCACCGGTCTGTCGTTTCTGGGCCTGGCGATTCCCAGTTTCTTGCTGGCACTGGTGCTGATGTACGTCGCGGCGGTGCACTTTGGGCAGAACGTCGGCGGCCTGTTTTCCGAGCAGTACCTGACTGCCCCCTGGAGTGTCGACAAGGTCATCGATCTGCTGCAGCACCTCTGGATTCCGGTGATCATCCTGGCCGTGTCGGGCACAGCCAGCCTGATCCGCGTGATGCGCGCCAACATGCTCGACGAATTGCACAAGCCCTATGTGACCACTGCACGGGCCAAGGGGCTCTCGGAGTTCACGCTGCTGGTCAAGTACCCGCTTCGCCTGGCGCTGAATCCGTTCATCTCGACCATCGCCTGGCTGCTGCCCAACCTGGTGTCGGGCTCGATCATCGTGGCCATCGTGCTGAGCCTGCCCACCGCTGGCCCGTTGTTGCTGCAGTCGCTGATGAGCCAGGACATGTACCTGGCAGGCGCCTTCATCCTGCTGATCTGCGCGCTCACCGTGCTGGGCTCTCTGGTCAGCGATATTCTTCTGGCGCTGGTTGACCCGCGTATCCGCCTTGAGTGACACCTCTTCCTCCGCCGCAAATGCTGCAAGCATGACCCCCGATGTGCCCGCTTCAGGGCGCATTGCGGTCGCCTCCCAATGGCAGCTGGTCTGGTGGGCATTCAAGCGCCACCAGCTGGCAATGGCCGGGCTGATCGTCACGGCGATTCTGTACATTGTGGCCATCATCCCGGGCTTCTTCGCGGTCAACGACCCGTCACAGCAGAATGTGCGCACCGCTTTCCACCCGCCGCAGGCCCTGCACTTCATTGACACCAGTGCCCAGGGCGACTGGTCCATCCGCCCCTATATCCACCCCTATGTGCTCAAGCGCGATCCGCAGACGCTTGCGTCGCTCTACCAGGAAGACCGTGAACGAAAGATCTACCTGAACATGTTCGCCCAGGGCTACGAATATTCGGTGTTGGGCCTGTTCAAGACCAACATCCACCTGTTTGCCTCGGAAAACGCGCGCCAGCCGCTGTTTTTCTTCGGTGCCGACCGTCTGGGGCGTTGCGTTTACAGCCGCATCATGATCGGCACCCAGATCTCGCTTTCGGTGGGTCTGGTGGGGGTGTTCCTCGCGCTGTCGATCGGCATTGTGCTGGGCGGTATCTCGGGCTACTACGGTGGCCGCATCGACTTCGTGATCCAGCGCGTGATCGAATTGGTGTTGTCGCTGCCCACCATCCCGATCTGGCTGGCGGCATCGGCTGCGGTACCGCAGAACTGGCCGGCCACGCTCAACTATTTCATGATCACACTGATCCTCTCGTTGACGGGCTGGGCGCAGTTGGCGCGCGTGGTGCGTGGCCGATTCCTGAGCCTGCGCACCGAGGAGTTCGTCACCGCCGCGCGGCTCGACGGCGCGTCCGAGGGGCGCATCATCTTCCGCCACATGCTGCCAAGTTTTGCCAGCCACATCATTGCGTCGATTTCGCTGGCGATTCCCGCCATGATCCTGGCCGAGACCTCGCTGAGCTTCCTGGGGCTGGGCCTGCAGCCGCCCACCATCTCCTGGGGTGTGTTGCTGCGCGAGGCGCAGAACATCCGCTCGATTGCCACCGCACCGTGGCTGTTTGCTCCCGGCGCCGCCGTGGTGGTGGCAGTGATTGCACTCAACTTCCTCGGCGACGGTCTGCGCGACGCCTCTGACCCGTACAACAAATAATGCGCCCACCCAGTGCTACCGGGCCCACCAGCGGTGTCCTGCTTCAGGTGCGTGACCTGCGCACCCACTTCCCGCTGCGCACCGGTGTGCTGAAGGCGGTCGACGGCGTCTCGTTCGACGTCGAACGCGGCAAGACGCTGTGTGTGGTGGGCGAGAGCGGCAGCGGCAAAAGCGTCACCGCGCGCTCGATCCTGCAGATCGTCGACGAACCGGGGCGCATCGTCAGCGGCTCGATGGTGCTGCATCGGCCGGACGGCAGCATGGTCGACCTGGCGCAACTCGGGCGGCGCTCAAAGGAAATCCGTGCGGTGCGGGGTGCCGAAATCGCGATGATCTTTCAGGAGCCGATGTCCTCGCTGTCGCCAGTGCATACCGTGGGTAACCAGATCATGGAGGTGTTGCAGCTGCATTTGAAGATGGACAAGCGCCAGGCCCGAGCGCGCTGCGTCGAACTGCTCACACAGGTGGAGATTCCCAACCCCGACAATGCGGTCGACCGCTACACCTTCGAGTTTTCAGGCGGCATGCGCCAGCGGGTGATGATCGCGATGTCGCTGGCCTGCAACCCGGCGCTGCTGATCGCCGACGAGCCCACCACCGCACTGGACGTGACCACCCAGGCCGAGATCCTGGACCTGATAAGGAAGCTGCAGGTCAGCCACGGCATGGCGGTCATGTTCATCACCCACGACATGGGCGTGGTGGCCGAGATCGCTGACCAGGTCATCGTGATGCACCACGGCAAGGTGGTCGAAACCGGCCCGGTCGAGGCGATCTTCCACGCGCCACAAGAGCCCTACACCCAGATGCTGATCGGCTCGGTGATCAAACTCGGCCACACCGCCGACATCCGGCTCAAGCGCGCACCGATTCCGGCCACCGCGCAACCGATCCTCGAGGTGCGCGACCTGCAGCTGCACTTCGGCAGCGCCAAGGCGCCGATCAAGGCGGTCGATGGCGTGTCGCTGCATGTGATGCCGGGTGAATCCCTGGGCATCGTCGGCGAGTCGGGTTCAGGCAAGACCACGATGGGCCGTTGCCTGCTGCGGGTATACGACCCCAACGCCGGCTCGATCGCCTACCGACGTGCCGATGGCTCGGTGGTCGACATCGTCAGCGCCGACAAACAGACCCTGAAGGACTGCCGGCGCGAGATCCGCATGATCTTCCAGGACCCGGTGGGTTCGCTGAACCCGCGCATGACCGTGGCGCAGATCGTCGGCGAGCCGCTGCTGGTCAACAACCTGGCCAAGGGCAAGGAGCTCGATGAGCGGGTGGCCGGGCTGTTGCAGAGCGTGGGCCTGGAGCCCGCCTGGCGCGAGCGTTATCCCCATGCGTTCTCGGGCGGGCAACGCCAGCGCATTGGCATTGCCCGCGCGCTGGCGCTCAACCCGCGCCTGATCGTGGCCGACGAGGCCACTTCGGCACTCGACGTGTCGCTGCGCTCGCAGATGCTCGACCTGCTGCTGAACCTGCAGGACAAGTTAGGCCTGTCCTTCATCTTCATCAGCCACGATATCGCGGTGATCCGCTACTTCTGCGACCGTGTCGCGGTGATGTACCGCGGCAAGGTTGTCGAGACCGGCGAGACCAACCAGGTCTGCGACGCGCCGAGCCATGCCTACACGCAGGCACTGCTGTCGGCGATCCCGCAGCCCGACCCCCGGGCGCGCGGCATGCACAAGCGTTTTCGCTACAACCCGCAGGCCTGAGCGCGGAGTTCGCTTGCCGACGTGCTCTGGCCTCTCCCCTGTCCCGACACCTGCAGAGAACTCCGATGACCGCCTATCTCGCCCCCGGCATGCAACCCTTTGTCGACGAGCTGCGCGCTGCCAACGCGCCCCATCCGCAAACACTGCCGCTGGCGGTGGTGCGCCAGAATATGGAAGACCAGTCGGTGCGCTGGAATGCCTATCCGGTGGACGGCGTGAGCCATACCGATACCGTGGTCGCCGGTCGGAAGGTGCGGGTCTACCAGCCGGCCGATTCCGTGCCCGCCCATGCCATGGTCTACCTGCATGGCGGTGGCTGGACGGCGGGTTCCATCAATACCCACGACAACATGGTGCGCCGGCTGGCGGCCGCCAGCGGCATGGCGGTGCTGTCGGTCGACTACCGCCTCGCGCCGGAACACCCGGCACCGGCGGCAGTGCAAGACACCCTGGCCGTGCTGGACGCGCTGGCCGCGGGCACGCAAGGCCTTCGGGTTGACCTGGCCCGCACC
>JBKJRR010000362.1:0-7859 GCA_046594635.1 Burkholderiaceae bacterium | reverse complement strand
AATGGCCATGTGGTCGTTGGCGACAAACACCGCGTCGGGCCGTTGTGCTGCCTTGACGGAAAACAGGCTGCGTGCGGCTGCCTTGGCGTCCTCGAAATCGTAATTGCCCACGGCGCGCGCGAAACACATCTGGCCCGATTCGGCCAGGCCGTCGCGAAATCCGCGCTCGCGCTCCTGATTGGTCGATGTGTCCTCCAGTCCGGCCACAAAGGCAACCCGCTGGTGTCCGGTGCGGGCCAGGTACTGTCCGACCAGGAATCCCCCCTGGTAGTTGTCGGTGGTCACTGAACTGGTGTTTTCGCTGGTGCGGCTGGTGCGGTTGAACAGCACCACCGGAATGCCGGCTTCTTCACAACGCATCGCCAGCGCACTGGACATCGCGGTGGACGCCATGACCATGCCATCCACCTGGTACTGCAGGATCTCGGCCAGCACCGCATCTGTCTGACGGGTATCTGCAATAAACAGCAACACGTGGTAGCCATCGCGTTGCAGACGCTGCGAGAGCTTTTCAAGAACCACCGGATAGAACTGGTTCTCAAGGTAGGACATGACCACGCCGATGATGCGGCTGCGCCGGGTGATCAAGGTGCGTGCAATGGCATTGGGGCGGTAGCCAAGCTTGCGTGCGGCCGACTCGACCTTCTGGCGCGTGGCCACTGACACGCTGGCACCGGGCGTATAGGTCCGACTGACAGCGGATTGCGATACCTGGGCCAGGCGGGCTACGTCAATCGACGTTACGTTGGCCATGTGGTCATGCTCCGATTCAGGCCGCGGTCCAGCCGCCGTCGACCATCAACGCCGAGCCGGTCACCATGGCCGACGCATTGCCGGCCAGAAATACGACAGCGCCCATGATGTCTTCCAGCCGGCCCAGGCGACCGAGCGCGATACGTGATTCCACATACTGGCGGAACTCCGCGTCGGCAAACATCTTCTGCGTCATCGCGGTTTCGATGAAGGTCGGACACAAGGTGTTGGCACGGATGCCGTGTGGACCCAGTTCCCAGGCCAGGGCCCTGGTCATGCCTTCGACGGCGTGTTTGGTCGCGCAGTACAGGGCCCGTTTCGGTCCGCCGACATGGCCCATCTGGCTGGAGATGGTGATGATGGAGCCGGGCTTGCCCGCGCCGATCAGGCCACGCGTGACCTCGCGCGTGACGAACATCGTTGCCTTCACGTTCAGGTCCATCACCGCGTCGTAATCGGCGTCGGTCATATCGGTAATTCGCGACGGGCGATTGGTGCCGGCGTTGTTGACCAGGATGTCGAATGGGCCATGCGCTGCCACATAGGCCGTCACAGCACGCGAGTCTGTGACGTCCAGCATGTGTGAAGTTGCCCGGCCGCCCTGCGCCCGAATATCCGCTGCAGCCGCATCAATCTCCGTCGCGCTGCGCGCCACCAGCGTCACCGCGGCACCTGCCTGCGCCAACGCATGGGCCGCCGCCAGTCCGATGCCACGGCCGGCGCCGGTGACCAGTGCCGACAGGCCGTCGACACGCAATGAGGGGGTGGTCAGATGCGCAGCCATGGTCAGACTCAGGCCTTTGCCGCCGGGCGGGGGGCAAGCCGTTCGCCACGGTCGAAAGTTTCCCAACCCTGGCCGTCGAACGGGTCCTTGCCCAACTGTTGCATCACATGGGCAAAGTCCACATTGACCCAGTTGTCGACGATCTTGCCGTCCCGGACCTTCCAGAAGTCCATGTAGCGGATCTCGACCCGCTTTCCGGTCGGTGCGATGCCCATGAATTCGCCGGAATGCGTGGCCTCCTGGCGACCAAACGCTGCCATCCACTCACCCTGAACGATGCGCGCCTCGTCGATGCAGACCTTATCGGAAAACGCAGCCTGAAACGGGCGCTGCCAGTTGTCCTTGAATTCGCGCACACCATTCTTGGTGCCACATCCGGCGTTGCCCATCCAGCGGAATTCGGGCGCGAAGAACACCTCGATACCGTCGATGGTGTGGTCATTGAGTCCGTCGACCATGGACTCGACCACGTGGCGGGTCTGCGCGGTCTGGCTCAGGTCGTTTTCCTTCGTCAGCGCGGCCTGCTCGGGTCTAGCGCCTGCCATGAGGTCTCCCGAGTGTGTGCGTGCGAGGGTTTTGCATGGAGTTCATTCGGCTGCAAACGTCAAGCCACTGCGGGCACTGGCTGGTACCAGGGCACGTCGGCACGGTCGCCATAACGGCGCACGCGCAGATTCGCCTGCTCGCCATGCCCGGCGAAATTTTCCATGTGGCACAGGCGCGAGCAGTACGCGCCCACCAGCGCCGAGGCCGCGTCGGTCGTGACCTTCTGGTAGGTGCAGGTCTTGAGGAACTTGCCGACCCACAGACCGCCGGTGTAGCGCGCGTTCTTGTTCGTTGGCAGGGTATGGTTGGTACCGATCACCTTGTCGCCGAAGCTCACATTGGTGCGTGGGCCCAGGAACAAGGCGCCGTAGTTGGTCATGTTCTGCAGGAAGTAGTCCGGGTCCCGCGTCATGACCTGCACATGTTCGGATGCCAGTTCGTCGGCCTTGGCCAGCATCTCCTCGTCGCTGTCGCAGACGATGACTTCGCCATAGACATCCCAGGACTTGCGCGCGATCTCGGCCGTTGGCAGGATCTTGAGCTGGCGTTCAATCTCCGCCATCGTGTCTCGGGCCAGTTTCTCGGACGTGGTCAACAGCACCGAAGGCGAGGTGGGGCCGTGTTCGGCCTGACCCAGCAGGTCGACCGCGCACATCTCGCCATCGACCGAGTCATCGGCGATGACCAGTGTCTCGGTCGGACCGGCAAACAGGTCGATACCCACGCGGCCATACAACTGGCGCTTGGCTTCGGCGACAAACATGTTGCCCGGTCCGACCAGCATGTCGACCGCGCCAACCGTTTGGGTACCCAGGGCCATGGCGGCGACCGCCTGCACGCCGCCAAGCACCAGGATCTGATCGGCACCGGCAAAATGCATGGCGGCCACGATGGCCGGGTGGGCCGAGCCCTGAAACGGCGGCGCCGTCGAGACGATACGCTTGACACCGGCGACCTTGGCGGTGAGCACACTCATGTGGGCGGCAGCAATCATCGGGTACTTGCCCCCTGGCACGTAACAACCCGCTGCGTTCACCGGAATGTTCTTGTGGCCCAGCACAACGCCGGGCATGGTTTCGACCTCGACATCCTGCATGCTGTTGCGCTGGATCTGCGCAAAGTTGCGGATCTGCTTTTGCGCGAACTGGATGTCTTCGACCTCGCGCGCCGACAGCTTCTTTACGGCGGCTTCAATCTCGGCCTGGGTCAACGTGAAACTGGACGGATCCCAGTTGTCGAACTTGCGGCTGTATTCGCGCACAGCTTCGTCACCGCGCGCCTGCACATCCTTGAGGATGGCTTCGACGGTGGCGCGCACCTGTACATCGTCATCCGCGCGGGCCGACGCGTCTTTGCCCTGTTTGAGGTATCGGATCATGGTTTGTCGCTCTTCAATCAATGGTGACATCAAGGTTCACGCAATTTTGCATTCGAATGCATTTTTACGCGAAAAACGAAATGGAATGCGAGTAGTTTCCCTAGTATTCTTCAATTTTTAGCTATGTACAAATAACAATTTCAATACTCAATCGCTTATTCAATGGAAAAGCATACGTATGCAAGTTGCGCAAAAGTTTCGATCTCAACGGGCACGGCCGAACTGGGTTCTCACCCGGTCCATGACGTCGATATCGAGTTGCAGCAACACCTGGATGATGTCAATCGGCACCCAGTTTTCGCGGATCAGGCCGCCATCGGCACAGTAAAAATCCATCACGCGCATCGTGATCGGTCGGCCGCTCGCACCCAGGCCCAGCCAGCCGCCGCCGCTGTGCATCATGTGCCGACTGGGCCAGCCACCGGTTGCGGAGAAGCGGCCGTCGCCGATACGCACGTAGTGGCTGCCACCGTGTGGGCCCAGCCCCGACGGCTGCGGCGCGTTCGGGCTGCGTGGAAACACCTTTCGGAACGGCAACTGGTGGTAGTCGACGAATCCTTCCATGCCCCGGGTGGTGCCGATGCCGCTGGGCCCGTACCACATGAACTTCGGATGCCAGAACTGTTTTTGCGGCATGTTCAGCAGGCCGTCACGGCCACCTCCCAGCGTATCGTCATAGGCGCCGAGTGAAGCCTGCATGTCCATCGTCAACTTCAGGCTGGCTGCAGATACATCCGGGGACTGGGGCGCGAAAACCAGACCATCCTTGTCGCGTGGGCCCTGCCACTGCCCTTCCCGACCCAGGCTGGGTGCAATTGGCCAGAAACCGGCCTGGCGGATGAAATCGAGAATGTCGACCAGTACCGAACTCTGGATGATCCGGCCATCCACCATCTGGTGGAATTCGCCGTAGCGCAGATAGATCACCTGATCGGTGGCCGCAATGCCGCTCCAGTCACGCCGGAACGTGCCCACCAGATGTCCGAGCAAGCCGACATAGTCGCGCCCTTCGTAACGCCCGCCGATGACGAGATCGTCGCGCCGCTCCAGATCGGGAAAAGACTGCAGCAGCGGACCCCAGACCTCTTTCGCAATGGCGTCGACGCCGTGGATTTCATTCCAGGGATGCGAGCCGCGCCACTGGGCCTGCGGATGATAGATCCCGGCCAGCGCAGTGGCGACAGATCCCGGTCCGGAGCCTGCAATCGTATGCATCGCGAAGCAAACAGCGCGTTTGTTGGCCAGCAGGGTCGCGTCAGCAGACATGGTCGATTTCGGTTGATAAATTGATCGGTTTCAGCGGTCTGAAGCACGCTTCTGGCCACTGCTGAAATTGGATTCTAGCGTTTTTGCATGCGAATGCAAACAGTATTTTCGATTGAGCCTAGTCGCCGCTGTTGCGGTAGCCGGAACGGCAGGCAAATGCCTGGCCAGCCCCCGCGTACACTGGGGCGATGGCCGCACACCGGGACTTTGCCGACTACTGCTGCGAACTGCTCTCCAGCGTAGGTCCCTGCATGGCCAAACGCATGTTCGGCGGCTGGGGCCTGTCGCTTGATGGGCTGACCTTCGCCATCATTGCCGATCTGGGCGACGGCGAGAAGTTATGGCTCAAGGCGGATCCACAGACCGTGGGTCCGTTCGAAGCTGCCGGTGGCAAGCGCTTCGCGATGACGATACAAAAGAAGGACGGCCCGAAACAGATGAGCATGGGCTACTACAGCGTGCCGGTCGACGCCATGGAGTCCGCGCTGGCAATGCAACCATGGGCGCGCCTGGCGCTGGGCACCGCACTGCGGGCCCAGCGCCTCAAGACCCAACGCAAACCAGCCACTCGGCGCAAGTCGAACAAGCCAGCCGGCGGCTGAAACCGGTACTCGGGCAAGTCCGCCAGGCCCTGTCGGCCGGACGGGTCGCGTCAGGGCGGATTGATGCGCAACTGGCGCAAATAGTGCCACGCCGCCTGACGCGCCTGATCACCCTTCGGCGCGCCGTTGTGCACTGGCCACACCGTTGCCAGTGCCGGCTTTTGCGTCAGCAGCGCAACCAGCCAACCGCCAATTCTGTGGCGAAACTTGCCAGTCAGCGGAGCCGCCTCCGATGCCACGGCGTCGGGCTCCCAACTGAAGCGGGCCGGCTCGTTGGCCGCATTTTGATAGGACTCGAGCACCACCTGCTGCCCGGCCGTGAGGTGGATGCGGGTGCCGCAGCCCAGCACCAGATCACCCCAGTCATTGGCCGGTCCGTGGTGCGGGCCGTCGAGTGTGGCCCATACGGTACCGTGGGCCACCCGCAGGTATCCGCCCGAAACGGCGCCAAGGGTGACGGCACGCGACGATGGCAAGCTCCAACTGCCGGCCAGCCCGATGCCCAAGGCTCGTGGCGCCAGTTGCGTTGCATGATGGGTTGACATGGCACTCTCCTGATCAAAAGCTAGGCGTGAATGATCTCGCGTGCAGGTGTTCGGGTCCAATGAAATCGGCCTACACTATTCATTCGACATTTGCATCAATCCGAAAGCCGTGACCCGGCACCGAATCCCATGCAACAGCCCGACTACCGCGTCCGCACCCGCCCCTTGTCTGCCGGTCATCTGCGCGCCTTCGAAGCCGTCGCACGCAACCTCAACTTCCGTGCCGCAGCCGAGGAACTGGCGCTGACACAAAGCGCGGTGAGCCGTCAAATACAGGCACTGGAGGAGGAGATCGGTGTGGCGCTTTTCCTGCGTCACACCCGCGCAGTCGACCTCACCGGTGCCGGCGCCAGCCTGCTGGCGGCCGTGGTTCCGGCGCTCGAGCGCCTGGACGGCACGGTGCGCCATATCCGGCAGAACGCGGGACGCAAGCAGGTGACGATCACGACCTGGGCCTCATTTGCCTCGATGTGGCTGATTCCGCGCCTGGAGGACTTCCAGAATCAGCACCCGGACATCGACATCCGCATTGACACCACCGACAGCGTCGTAGACCTGGACATGTCGGACGCCGATCTGGCGCTGCGTTACACCACGCCCGCGCGCGTCGCCTCACACGGCGTGCGCATGTTCGGCGAGCAACTCGCACCGGTGGCCAGCCCCTGGCTGCTCAAGGGTGGCAAGACCCTGGCCAGCGTGGCAGATCTGGCCCGCTTCACCTTGATCGAGGCTGGCGACGTGCGCAACCGCAACTTCGAGATCCTGGCCTGGCAGCGCTGGTTCGACACCTACCAAAAGGGAAACAAGGAGCGCGTGGAGCCCAAACGCTGGCTGTATTTCGACTATGCCTACCAGATGGTGCAGGCCGCGATTGCCGGCCAGGGGGTGGTGCTGGCCCGTATGCCATTGATCTCCGAGGCGCTGGCCAGCGGCGATCTGGTCGAGGTGTTGCCCGGCATGCGGATCGATTCCCCGCTGTCCTACTGGCAGGTCACCGGACCACGCGCCGGCACCCGCGCGGAGGTCACCGCGTTCTGCGCCTGGTTGCAGGCCCAGGCTGCGCTCACACGCCATGCCATGGGGGAAGAGGACGCGCCGCTTACACCGGCCAGACCGCCCCGTTTTCGTTGAGGATTGCGTCCAGAGGGATGTCGTGCGCCTCGGGTTCCAGATCGGGCAGGAATCCATGGGTAAACCCCAGACCAACGGTGAACGGGCGCGGCTCCAGACTGGCCAGCGTGCGGTCGTAGAATCCGCCCCCATAACCCAGCCGATGGCCACCGGCGCCGTAGCCGACACAAGAGATGAACAACAAGGTGGGGACGATGACCTCGGTGTCCTTGGGTTTGGGGATGCCGTAGGCGTCCTCCTCCATGCGGCAACCCGGATACCAGGCGTGAAACACCATGGTCTTGTGCACCTTGTCGACCACCGGCAGACCAATGCGGCGCGGTTGCGGCTGCTCGATAAGCTCGCCGTCCTCCTTCCAGCGGTGCAGGGCCGGCAGGGGATCAAACTCTCCCTTGATCGGCCAATAGGCGCCGACGACGGTATCGGGGCGCCCGACCAGCCAGATGCGCATCACGTCCTGCAACACCGCCGCACGTTGCTGACGGTCCGGCAGGTTCAGCCGCTCTGCGATCAGCGCCTTGCGAAGGGCTTTCTTCTCCTGCGCCAGCTTGCCTTCGGAGTTGTCCATAATCTCGCTATGAAGTTTGCAGCCATTTTGACATCGATCGCCGTATTGACGACCGCGGCACTGACCGCACCAACATTGGCGCAGGCGCAGAGCAACCCCGTGAGCAAGGCAGATGAGGCCGTGCTCGAGATGAAAGATGCGTTCCGCAAGTCTGATCGCAAACGTTTGAGTGCCTTGCTTCCCCAGGCCCGGGGCCATGTGCTTGAGCCCTGGGCGGCGTACTGGGAACTGCGCGCGCGTCTGGTCGATGCGCCGCATGACGAGATTCGCGCGTTCCTGCGCAAGT
>JBKJRR010000358.1:0-3528 GCA_046594635.1 Burkholderiaceae bacterium | reverse complement strand
CCTGAGGGCGCTCCGGCTCGACCGCAACATTGACCAGAAGACACTCGCCGAGAGAGCGGGGATCAGTGTGCGCGCCGTCAAGAACCTTGAGGGAGGCTTGGGCTCGACTCTGAAGTCTCTGGTGGCGGTACTGCGCGCGCTGGACCGGGAAGACTGGCTCAAGACCATCGCGCCGGTAGCCACCATCAACCCGCTGACCATGACACGCGGCGCGCAACCGCGCCAACGCGCGCGTCGGCGCGCCGCACCCCATGGCGACTAAGTCCAGGAAGAAGTCGGCCGCCTACAAGCACGTCGATCGGGTCGAAGTGCATCTGTGGGGTCAACTGGCAGGCGTCGTTGCGCTGGACCCGAGCTACGGGTTCTACGCCTTTCGATTCACGCCCGCATTCCAGGCCACGGGCATCGATCTTTCCCCGCTGCAGATGCCCGTAGGCGAAGACAGAACTTTCCTGTTCACCGATCTGCCGCTGGAGACCTACAAGCGTCTGCCCGCCATGCTCAGCGACGCGCTGCCCGATGACTTCGGCAACGCGCTGATCAATCGCTACATGGCCGACCGCGGCATCGCCGCGCAGGAGGTGACTGCGTTGGACCGGTTGGCGTACATGAACAACCGGGCGATGGGTGCTCTGAGGTTCAAGCCCGCCAGAGGCTCTGCCGCGCACAAGCCGACGGCGATCGAGCTCAGCAGTTTGGTGACCGAGGCGCGAAAAGCCGTGACCGGCGTCATCGACAACGACGACCATGCCAACGCAGCGTTGCGCAGCATCATCGAAGTAGGCACATCTGCTGGTGGCGCGCGCGCCAAGGCTGTGATCGCCTGGAACCGCGAGACCGACGAGATCAAGACCGGCCAGTTCGCAGCGCCGCCAGGGTTCGAGCACTGGCTTCTGAAGTTCGACGGCATGGGTCTCGACAGCGAACTCGGTGCTTCGCAGGACTACGGCCGTATCGAATATGCCTACTACCTCATGGCGAAGGCGGCCGGCTTGGACATGATGGAGTGCCGCCTGCTCCAGGAGAACGGGCGCGCGCACTTCATGACGAGGCGCTTTGACCGAGCGAACGTCGAAGGCGGAGAAGTCGAAAACGCAGGCGGTGAAGTGCGGCACCACATGCAGACCTTGTGCGCGATGGGCCACCTCGACTACAAGAAGAAGGGGGCGAACGCCTACTCGCAGCTCTTTGGCACCATGCGCGAGTTGGGCCTCCCCTACGAAGACAAAGAAGAGGCATTCCGGCGCATGGTGTTCAACGTCATGGGCCGCAACTGCGACGATCACACGAAGAACTTTTCTTTCCGGCTGCGCAAGGGGCGGCCGTGGGAACTGGCACCGGCCTACGACGTGACCTTCGCCCACAACCCCAAGGGCGAATGGACGCACCAGCACCTCATGTCGGTCAATGGCAAGTTCAAGGATTTCACGCAGGACGACCTGCTTGCCGAGGCCGAGCGATTTGCTGTCGGCACGGCGCCCAGGGTCATCGACGAGGTGCGCGCTGCGATGCAGGAATGGCCTTCATTCGCGAAGCGGGCGGGGCTGTCTTCAAGGCAAACAACAGCCATCGTGGATCAGCTGCTTTTTTTGCGGTAGCAACGGTGCGCGAAAGCGCGGCCGGCCAGATGGTTAAGTCATCGCAGCCAACGAAGGGTTTGACGCAGCGACCGAAGGAAGAATTGGAAACTCGTTGCAAGCAGGGTTGCTCTCATCCCGGTTTCCAGTAGTCTGTCGATGCACGAGGTGGCGCCTATGCGCAAATTTATTCTCATACTCTTCATCCTGCTCGGGGCGGCCATAGGCTTGTTAGCTTCCATGAATGGAGGCACAGGGCTCAGGATCGTGATGGCCTGCGTCGGCGCGCTTTTTGGAACGGCAATCGGTGGTGCGCTCTCCCGTCGAAGGCGTCAATCATCGGGGGCACCTGTGGGCGACGATCGCTCGGCCGGATACGAAAATCCAGACAACCAGCGAATGAACAACTATTGGCTTGATCGTGGCCGGCCTACTGCGGCGCCGGGGCTACCGCATCCAGAGGACGCAGATCCTTTCAGTCAAGGGCAGTGACTACCGCTCACGCTTCAAGATGCTTTTGACGGCGTCCTTGGCGTTCTCCGATGTGCCGCTCGCATCTGCGGCGATCTGCTTACCAGTTTGCTGGAGAAGAGACTTCTTCGATTCGAGCGTTCCATCTGGCTTGGTCACGATTTCCGACTTCGCATCGAAACTCCCGGCTGCGCCCCGCGTCTGCGCTTGAACTTGTACTCGAGTAGCTTCTATATCGGCCCGAACCATGGACGGTGCACTTGTGCTCGCTGAAGGCGCCGATAGTCCGGAGCGAATTCCTGAGACGCGAGCATCGTTGCTGCCACGTAGACTATCGACGCCAGCATCGAACGCGCCTTCAGTTTGGGTCTGATCGTAGTGCCGATGAATGTCACCGAATGACGCGGGCATCGCCGTACCATCGGAGAAATTCCTGGTGGGGCGCAGTCCCTGCCGCGCCAATTCGGCTTCCATCATCGTATGGGCTGCTGCGCTGTCCCCGCCGTATTGCTCTGCATAGCGCATGAACATAGCCAGATTGTGCGGGTCCTGAGCGATGTCGATCGACAAGGTTTCACCTCTTTCTCGAGCCGAAGAAAGACGTTCAGCCATCGCCTGTCGTTTTGAGTACGCTGCTTCGGTGCGCATAGCTTGCGTCGTAGCGGTTGCCAGTCGCGAAGACATGTCGCGACTTTCTCTTGAGTCGGAAGCGATGGCGCTGATCAAACTGGTGTCACGCGAAACGCGCTCGCCGAACTGTTTGAATTCGGCGACCTGTTCGCTCGTCATAGCTCCCAAGACTTTTTGTTCATCGCTCAAGATCCCTGCCTGATAGTTCTTGCCCGCACTCGCCGTTGTCTTGGCGCTCGCGATCGGCGTTGACAGTCCAAGTGAGCCGTTTGCGCCAAACGCGATGCTGGCGACCTGCGACTGTGAGACCCCGGTTCGTTCCGATACGCTTCTGGCGATTTGATCCAGCCGATTCAGGCTTTCACCGACTTGCTCGAAGTTGCTGGAAGCCGTCCCTGAACTGCTGCGCATAGAGCGCAATTTGCTCACTCCGCGCGTGAACGCCTCCGTAATGACTGCCGAACGCTGCTGGCCCGCGGAGACGGCTTCGCTCCGTGCGCTGTCTGCTTGCTGATTAGCCTCTGTCACGTCTTGTTCGCTCACCCGCATCGAAACGACCCGCGAAGCGAACCCCTGATTCCGCAACAAGTTGACCGCCGTGCGCCCCGTCAGTGCGTTCGACGAGAACGTATTGCCGCTCAGGTCGTTCTGCATGCTGCCCATGAACGCCGACGTCCGATTCGGCGCCAACTGCATCTGATCCATCGAGACGTTGCCCAGGCTCACGTTGCCGGTCGCCGCCGAACCCGTGCTGCCCGACAGCGCCCCCTGCAATCCCGACAGCCCGCCCACCAGTGCCGTTCCGAAGTTCTCCATCCGCTTTAGTGCCGCCCAGGCGATGAACGGAATA
>JBKJRR010000280.1:0-9356 GCA_046594635.1 Burkholderiaceae bacterium | reverse complement strand
GGCACGCGGCCGCGGGTGGCTGTGCGGGTTCATCCGGTCGACCATCCGGCGTTCGACGCCGAGGTCTTGACCATTGCGCGTGGTGCCGGCGCCTTGTTGAGCCACTTGATGATTCCCAAGGTGGAGTCGGTGGCCGATGTCGACCGGGCTGCACTGGCGATTGCAAGGGCGACAACCGACCCTCGCACGCAGGCGCTGCCTTTGCATGTGCTGATTGAGTCGCCGGCGGCGGTGCACCGGGCATTCGAGATCGCCGCGCACCCGCGTGTGCAGTCCATCAGCTTTGGCCTGATGGACTTTGTGTCGGCACATGGTGGTGCGATTTCGGCAGAAGGCATGTCGGGCGATGGCCAGTTCACTCACCCGCTGGTGGTTCGTGCAAAGCTTGCGATTGCATCGGCCTGCCACGCCCATGGCAAAGCGCCGGCACATGGTGTTGTCACCGAATTCCGCGATGCAGCAGCAGTTGAAAAAGCGGCTCGCATCGCGTCCGCGCAGATGGGGTTCACGCGGATGTGGAGCATCCATCCGGATCAGATCCGTCCCATACTGTCGGCCTTTGCCCCGCGCGCGAGTGACGTGGCGTTGGCGGCCGAGATCATCGACCGGGCCCAGACCGCCCGGTGGGCGCCCATTGCCTACCAGGGCCAGTTGCACGACAGGGCGAGTTATCGTCTTTTCTGGCACGTGCTGGAGCGTGCGTTTCGCACCGGTCAACCACTTCCTGACATTGCAAGGCGACATTTTGGCGTAGCGTTGCAATAATGCGGTTTTACCAATTGCGAGGATTCCGGTCATGAATAAATGTCTTGGCTTGGCGGCATCGTTGCTGCTGGCGTCCGGCGCGATGGCCCAGGACGCGGGTTTCACCGCGGCACATCTTGAAGCTGCGCTCAAGGTTCAGGTCGGCACCTTGCCTTGCGAGTTGGGCCAGACTGTGCTGCTGGAGGCTGACCCCGCCGCGATCGGGTTTTTCAATTTGCGCATCGGCAAACTGCGTTATCGCATGTCGCCTGAACTGACCACCACCGGGGCGATCAGGCTCGAAGATAAATCTGCCGGTATTGTCTGGCTTCAACTTGCCAACAAGTCGATGCTGATGAACCAGAAGCAAGGCCGACGCGTGGCTGATGAATGCCAAAGTGCGATCCAGTTGCAGGTGGCCGAAGAACTGCGCAAGACGCCGCAGGCCAGCGTGCTGGACGACGAGGCTCCGACCGAAGTCGTGAAGAAATAAAGCGACGGCCAGGCCGATGGCCTGCCGTAACTCTTTCAAAATCATTTTATTGATCAGGAGTGAGAAACATGATGGAAAACTACCGCGCCCACGTTGCAGAGCGCGCTGCGCTGGGGATCCCGCCCTTGCCCTTGTCGGCTGAACAGGTGGCCGACCTGGT
This sequence comes from Burkholderiaceae bacterium, assembly GCA_046594635.1. Lineage (GTDB taxonomy): Bacteria > Pseudomonadota > Gammaproteobacteria > Burkholderiales > Burkholderiaceae_C > CAISIP01. The sequence goes on along the minus strand of JBKJRR010000280.1, from coordinate 7,959 downwards.
CGAGCAACTCAAGAAGTCCCCCGCGGGCGACACCTCCGGCGACGGTGGCGAGATGGTTGAACTGTTGGCGTATCGCGTTCCGGCCGGTGTCGACGATGCGGCGAAGGTCAAAGCCAGTTATCTTGCGGCCGTGGCACATGGCACCGAGCAGTGTGCATTGATCAGCCGTGAGAAAGCCACGGAACTGCTGGGCACCATGCTCGGCGGCTACAACATCAGCCCTTTGGTCGACTTGCTGGACGACAGCAAATTGGCGTCGGTGGCGGCGCAAGGTCTGAAGAACACGCTACTGATGTTCGACCAGTTCCATGATGTGAAGGATAAATCCGACAAGGGCAATGTGCATGCCAAAGCGGTGCTGCAAAGCTGGGCCGATGCAGAGTGGTTCACCAGCCGACCGGAGGTGCCGAAAAGCATCACGGTCAGCATCTTCAAGGTAGCGGGCGAAATCAACACCGACGACCTGTCGCCGGCGCCTGATGCCTGGAGTCGGCCCGACATTCCTTTGCATGCCTTGGCGATGCACAAGAATCCGCGCCCCGGCGTCGAGCCAGAGCAGGAAGGAAAACGTGGCCCGGTCAGGTTCATAGAGGACCTGCGCGCACGCGGCAACCAGGTTGCCTATGTCGGCGATGTGGTCGGAACCGGTTCCAGCCGCAAGTCGGCAACCAATTCGGTGTTGTGGTTCACAGGACAGGACATTCCGTTTGTACCGAACAAGCGCTTCGGAGGCGTCTGCCTCGGCGGCAAGATCGCCCCGATTTTCTACAACACGATGGAGGATTCGGGTGCGCTGCCGATCGAACTTGACGTCGACCAGATGAACATGGGCGACGAGGTTGAGCTTCGTCCGTACGATGGCAAGGCGCTCAAGGATGGCAAGGTGATTGCCGAGTTCCAGCTTAAAAGCGAGGTGTTGTTCGACGAAGTGCGTGCCGGTGGCCGTATTCCACTGATCATCGGCCGCGGTTTGACCGCCAAGGCGCGTGAAGCGCTGGGCCTGGCGCCGAGCACCTTGTTCCGTCTGCCGCAGAATCCTGCCGACAGCAAGGCAGGTTTCACGCTGGCGCAGAAGATGGTCGGTCGCGCCGTCGGTCTACCGAAGGGTCAGGGTGTGCGGCCGGGCACTTACTGTGAGCCCCGCATGACCTCGGTCGGTTCGCAGGACACAACCGGCCCGATGACGCGTGACGAACTCAAGGACCTGGCGTGCCTGGGTTTCAGTTCTGACCTGGTGATGCAGTCGTTCTGCCACACTGCGGCCTATCCGAAGCCGGTCGACGTCAAGATGCACCATGAGTTGCCAGATTTCATCAGCAATCGCGGTGGCATCAGCTTGCGTCCGGGCGACGGCATCATCCATAGCTGGCTCAACCGCATGTTGTTGCCTGACACCGTGGGCACCGGCGGCGACAGCCATACCCGTTTCCCGATTGGTATCAGCTTCCCGGCCGGTTCTGGCTTGGTAGCGTTTGGCGCCGCGACTGGCGTGATGCCATTGGACATGCCCGAAAGCGTGCTGGTGCGGTTCAAGGGCAAACTGCAGCCGGGTGTGACCTTGCGTGACCTGGTCAATGCGATTCCGTTGTATGCCATTCGAGCGGGTCTGCTGACGGTTGCCAAACAAGGCAAGAAGAACATCTTCTCGGGTCGCATTCTCGAGATCGAAGGTCTGCCAGACCTGAAAGTGGAGCAGGCGTTCGAACTCAGTGATGCTTCAGCAGAACGCTCGGCCGCTGGTTGCACGGTGCATCTGGACAAGGCGCCGATCATCGAATACATCACCAGCAACGTCACGATGCTCAAGTGGATGATTGCCAATGGATACTCGGATGTGCGCACGATCGAGCGCCGTATCCAGGCCATGCAGGCCTGGCTGGCCGATCCGGTGCTGATGAAGGCCGATGCGGATGCTGAATATGCCGCAGTGATCGAGATTGATCTGGCCGATGTGCATGAGCCGATCGTGGCTTGCCCGAACGACCCCGATGATGTCCGGACACTTGGCGAGGTCGCTGGCGCAACCATCGACGAGGTGTTCATCGGCAGTTGCATGACCAACATCGGTCACTTCCGTGCGGCTTCCAAGCTGCTGGAAAACAAGCGCGACATTCCGGTGAAGCTCTGGATGGCGCCGCCGACCAAGATGGATGCGCAGCAGCTCACCGAAGAAGGCCACTATGGCGTGCTCGGTAGTGCGGGCGCCCGCATGGAAATGCCTGGCTGCAGTTTGTGCATGGGTAACCAGGCACAGGTCAAGGAAGGTGCAACGGTGTTCAGCACATCCACGCGCAACTTCCCCAATCGCCTGGGCAAGAACTCCAATGTGTACCTGGGTTCGGCCGAGTTGGCCGCGATCTGCTCCAAGCTCGGTCGAATTCCGACCAAGGAGGAGTACATGGTGGACATGGGCGTGTTGACGGCGTCCAGCGACACGATCTATCAGTACCTGAACTTCGACCGTATCGGCAGCTTCACCGACGCCGCGGCCGGCGTCAAGGAAACGTCTACTGCGGGCTGATCGTTGAGATGGCTGCGGATCCGGTGGCAGCGCGGCTGTTGCCGGAACTGGCAGCGTCTTCCATCGCACCCGCTGGCGGGCCTGTGTCGGGTTGCGGGATGGCGCGTGATGGGCATCCAGTGCCCATGGTGTGGCTGGCGGTCATCATTTCGGGCCTGATTTGCAGGCCTGCTGTTGTCGGCGGCTTCGGTCCGGTTTCAAGTTGACAATGCCCTCCATGAAAAACAAGTCTGTCGCGACCTTGCTCGCCTTGCTGGTCGGGCCACTGGGTCTGCACCGGTTTTACCTTCACGGTTGGCGCGATGTCTGGGGTTGGCTGTTTCCCCTTCCGACTCTGGTGGGTGTAGTCGGTGTAGTTCGGACCCGGCAGCTCGGTGTCGACGACCAGATCGCATGGTTGTTGACGCCATTGCTGGGTTTCGTATTTGCCGCCTGCGCGCTGACAGCCATCGTCTATGGTCTGACTTCGGCCGAACGTTGGAACCACCGTTTCAACCCGGCAGGCGAAGCGCAGGCGCCTGCGGGTGCAACCCGATGGTTCACGATCTGCATGGTGGTTTTGGCGATGTTGCTGGGCACCACGTCGCTGGTATCTGCATTGGCCTACAGCTTTCAGCACGTGTTCGAGTATCAGGCCCTGAATCGCTGACATTGTGCGCTGGCCACGCCATCCTTGGAGCGGTGCCGCAAGGCACGCTGCACTGCAGTTCGTCGAGCAATAGTTCCAGAGGGCACAACATTGCCCATATAATCGAGGGCTTTTCAGCGTGTTGCTGGCCGGGTGGCCATGTTACGTGTCTCAACGCCGAAATACTGGTGGAAAGTGATTTCCGCCGCCCCCCGAAGGAATAATCATGGTCGTCATTCGACTCTCCCGTGGTGGTGCCAAGGCACGCCCGTTTTTCAATATCGTTGTGGCCGACAAGCGTACGCGTCGTGACGGCCGTTTCATCGAGCGTGTCGGTTTTTACAACCCGATCGCCACAGCCAACGAGGAAAGCATCCGCATTGCCCAGGACCGTATCACGTATTGGAAAGGTGTTGGCGCTCAAGCTTCCCCGACAGTGGAGCGTTTGTTGCAGCAAGCAGTCAAGCAAGCGGCCTGATCCGTCTTTCCGCCGGCGACCTGACCCTTGCGGTCAATCCCGGCAGCCCGATGTTCCCTCCATTCGAATCCATCGACCTGCCGGCAGATGCCGTGGAGGTCGGGCGGATTGGTGATGCGTGGGGTGTCAAGGGCTGGTTCAAGGTGCTGGCCTTCAGCAGTCAGCCCGAGGCTCTTTTCTCGTCGCGGCAGTGGTTTTTACAGCCACCCGACCGGGGTGCTAAATCCTTTGACGGAACGCGGCTCATGCGCGTACGAGAATCCAAGGACCATTCTGGCACCGTGGTGGCCAGCGCCCATGATGTTGATGATCGAAATGCGGCGGAGCAGTTGCGCGGTACTCGGGTTTTTGTCCGCCGGTCCAGCTTTCCAAGTACCCAAGCCGAAGAGTTTTATTGGGTCGATCTGATTGGACTCGAGGTGATCAATCGCGAAGGCGAGTTCCTCGGACAGGTCAGCGAACTGATTCAAAATGCCGCTCAGGCGGTGTTGGTCCTGCAGTACACGGTCGTCGACAAGGTGCTTGAGCGCATGATTCCATTTGTCGCGGCCCATGTCGATGGTGTCGACCTGCAGGGACGGCGCATCACGGTGGACTGGCATAAAGACTACTGATCGCGTCATGCGATTTGACGTCATCACCCTGTTTCCGGAATTGTTTGCGCCGATGCTCAAGGTCGGCGTGACACGTCGAGCCTTTGAGTCGTCGAATCCCGATGTGCAGTTCTGCAATCCACGTAACTTCGCGCAGGGCAACTACAACCGGGTTGATGACCGGCCCTTTGGTGGTGGCCCGGGCATGGTGATGTTGGCCGAGCCCCTGCTCAAAAGTCTGCAGCACGTAAGAGCCCAGCGCACAGACGATGCGCCGGTTGTGTTGTTCTCGCCACTGGGCAAGCCGCTGGACCATGCAGCAGTACAACGCTGGTCGACTAGCCAGGGGGCTATCTTGTTGTGTGGGCGATACGAGGGCGTGGACCAGCGCTTCATCGATGCCCATGTCGACGAACAGATCAGCCTGGGTGACTTCGTCCTGTCTGGCGGTGAGATTGCGGCCATGGCCTTGCTCGATGCGGTCGCCCGATTGCAGCCTGGTGTGCTTGGCGATGCGCAAAGCCACCAGCAGGACAGTTTCAATCCGCAACTCGACGGCTTGCTCGATTGCCCGCATTACACCCGGCCGGAGTCTTGGCAAGGCAGGTCGGTGCCCGAGGTGCTGATGTCGGGCCATCATGTGAACATTGAGCGGTGGCGGCGTGACCAAAGTCTGCGATTGACGCAGGCGCTGCGACCGGACCTGCTGGAGCGGGCACAAATGGGCGGGGACTTGAGCGCGCGTGATCACCAGGCACTTGATGCGCTCCCTGACCCGGCATCCCAGGCAGGCCTGGCCAAGTCGCCAAAAGCCGGGCTATAATCCAAGGCTTTTCGATCCTCTGTCCGGCCGCAACCCATATTTTCAAGGCTTGCCTTCAAAGGTTGCTTATTGCGTCATGTCGACGCTGGCGCGAACAAGATCCATCAAGGAAACCATGAACCTCATCCAAACCCTCGAGCAGGAAGAAATTACCCGCCTCGGCAAGACCATCCCCGCTTTCGCACCTGGTGACACCGTTGTCGTCAGCGTCAAGGTTGTCGAAGGTACGCGCAAACGTCTTCAAGCCTATGAAGGTGTGGTGATTGCCAAGCGCAACCGCGGTCTGAACAGCGCGTTCATCGTGCGCAAGATTTCCAGTGGTGAAGGCGTGGAGCGCAGCTTCCAGACCTACAGCCCGCTGATTGCAGGTATCGAAGTCAAGCGCCGTGGTGATGTCCGCCGTGCCAAGTTGTACTACCTGCGTGATCGCAGCGGCCGTTCGGCGCGAATCAAGGAAAAGCTGGCACCGAAAAAGGTCGCACCGACCGCCGTATAAAGACGGATCGAGTCCTGTACCAGACCGCCTCCTGCCATCGCGCGAGGCGGTTTTTTCGTTTGTGGAGCCCTTGCTCTTGTCGTTGTCGCCGCACATAGCCACGTTGTCCAGCTTGCCGAATTTCGATCCGCGCAAGGTGCCGGTCGTGCGTGTCGACACGCATCTGCCCGCCGTTGATCCGGCCGAACTGGGGGCAGCTGCGTTGCAACGACGCTTCATTTCGCCGCGGCTCTGGGTACCGGAGTTTGTCGAGGAGCCTCGTTTTTCAGATCGGACGCCGACGCAGGCGTCCGTATTGGTGGCCGTCGTGATGCGCGACGAGCCCATGGTGTTGCTGACCCAGCGCACAGCACATCTGTCCAGCCACTCCGGCCAGATTGCCTTTCCCGGCGGCAAGCAGGACCCCACAGATCCGGACCTGACCAGTACCGCCTTGCGCGAAGCTCAGGAAGAGATCGGGCTGGATGCGGCCTATGTCGATGTGCTCGGAACCCTGCCGGTATACCGTACCGGCAGCGCCTACATCGTGACACCAGTCGTGGCCTTGCTGCGCGACGGTTTCACGTTCCGGCGCAATGAGCATGAAGTCGATGACATATTCGAGGTGCCATTGGCCTACCTGATGAACCCGTCCAATCACCGGCATCATGTGGTGGACTTTCAGGGCACACCACGCGAATGGCTTTCCATGCCATACCAGCAAGGTGCGACCGAGCGCTTCATCTGGGGCGCTACTGCCAGCATGTTGCGCAATTTCTACCGATTCCTGTCGGCCTGACGCCACGGCGGATGACCGGATCGATGCCGCGGCGGCATTCCCGATGATCACAGCACGTATCATTCCAGCATGAGCTTCATCGCCATCCTGATTGCCTTGCTGCTGGAACAAGCGCGGCCGGTCGGCCGTGGCAATTCGGTGCACTCGGCCATGCGGGCCTGGGTCGGCTGGTGCGGGCGCACTTTCGACGCCGGTAAATCACACCATGCTGGTCTGGCCTGGAGCGTTGCCGTACTGCTGCCAGCGCTGGTGGTGTTGACAGTCTATTGGTTGCTCGCAGGTCTGACGACCTGGCCTCTGGCGGTACTGTGGAACATCCTCGTTCTCTACCACTGCCTGGGCTTTCGGCAGTTCAGCCATCATTTCACCGAGATACGTGACGCGCTGGAAAGCGGGGATGAGTCGCTGGCGCGGGAACGGCTGGCGCGCTGGCAACAGGTCGATGCCAACGGCCTGCCCAGGAGCGAGATCGTGCGGCATGTCGTCGAGCATTCGGTCATCGCCGCGCATCGTCATGTGTTTGGTGTGTTGGCCTGGTTCTCCGTGCTGGCGGCGTTCGGCCTGGGCCCGATGGGAGCCGTGGCTTATCGACTGGCCGAGTATGTGCCGCGGTATTGGGCGCGCGAGAAGGCGACCCGGGTCCGGCCGGTCAGCGAGGCTGCGCAACAGGTTGCCAGCGGCGCCTGGCATGTGCTGGACTGGCTGCCGGCGCGCATTACCGCCATGGGCTTCGCCGTGACAGGCGGGTTCGAGGAGGCCATCGACAGCTGGCGCAATTACGAACGCAGGGAGCGGGTGACCAATGACGGCGTGATCCTGGCGTCGACCGCCGGTGCCATCAATTTACGTATGGGGCCGATGCCGGACCTGGCCTCAAGCGATGGCAGCGCGTCGATGGGAACGCAGACGCTGACGGCGGGCATGACGCCTGAAATTGGGCACCTGCGGATTGTGGTGGGCCTGGTCTGGCGCACCGTCGTCATGTGGATGGTCTTGCTCGCCCTGCTGAGCCTGGCGCGTCTGCTGGGTTGAGCGCAGTCCAGCCTGAGGCCGGTCAGTAACGCGACTCGGACAATTCGGCGAACAATTCGGCGTAGATGCGGTAGCGATCGGCGCTGATGCGCTCGCCGTCTATTTCAGTTTGCCCCTGCACCGCGGCCATCACGGCACATCCGGGTTCATGCAGATGGCTGCAGTTGTAGAAACGGCAGAGGTCCGCATGGGCTGACAGATCGGGCATGTAGCGGGCCAGGCGCATTGCATCGATGTGGCGCAGCCCGAATTCCTGAAAACCCGGAGAGTCGATCAAGGCTGAGGTGTGGCTGTCGTCGATCCAGTACCAGGTGGTGCTGGTTGTTGTATGTTTGCCGGCGCGTAGCGCCTGGGATAACTCGCCGGTCAGAATGCCAAGACCCGGCACGAGCTTGTTGATCAAAGTGCTCTTGCCCGCACCTGACGGGCCCAGCACCAGGCTGGTCTTGTTCGTCAGCCGCGCCTGCACAGCCTGCAGCGCTTCGCTCTGTGTGGTGCGCAGCGAAATCGGCAATACCGTGTAGCCCATGGCCCGGTAGGGTGCGAGTCTGTCCCATGCCCGATCGAATGGCTCGCTCAGGTCGCTCTTGTTGAGCACGATCAGCGGGCT
>JBKJRR010000206.1:0-3329 GCA_046594635.1 Burkholderiaceae bacterium | reverse complement strand
CAATGATGTCTACTACGAGATGCTGAAGGAGCGCTTGCCCGGTCACGGCCAGCCCGTGCCGGAATTGCAGGCGCGCGGCATTTTGCTCGACGGCAGCATCCAGGACGGCAAGCCGCGGTTGCTGCTGCAGATTTTTTCCAAGACGCTGCTCGGCCCGGTGTTCTTCGAGTTCATCCAGCGCAAAGGTGACGACGGTTTTGGCGAAGGCAATTTCAAGGCCTTGTTCGAGTCCATCGAGCGCGACCAGGTGGCACGCGGCGTGATCCAGGTGGCTTGAGCCATGTCCACTTTGCAATATCAGAGCGGATTCGGCAACGAATTTGCCACCGAAGTGCTGCCCGGTGCCTTGCCGGTGGGGCGCAATTCGCCCCAGCGCTGCGCCTATGGCCTGTATGCCGAGCAGTTGTCGGGCACGGCATTCACCGCGCCGCGTTCGGACAACCGGCGCTCGTGGCTGTACCGGATCCGCCCGACCAGCCAACACCGGCCGTTTGTGATGGTCGATGCCGGGCGACTGGTGTCGGATTTCGACGCCACGCCGGCCACGCCCAACCAGCTGCGCTGGAACCCGGTACCCGTGCCGGAGCAGCCGACCGACTTCGTGCAGGGTCTGGTGACGATGGCCGGCCACGGCGGGCCACAGGGCCAGGCGGGTGCAGCCGTGCACCTGTATGCGGCGAATCGGTCGATGCTGGGCCGGGTGTTCTATAACGCCGACGGCGAGATGCTGATCGTGCCGCAGCAAGGAAGGCACCGTTTTGTGACCGAAATGGGCATCATCGAGGCCGAGCCGCATGAGATCGTCGTGATCCCGCGCGGTGTGCGTTTCCGGCTCGAGTTGCCCGATGGCCCGGTGCGCGGTTATGTCTGCGAGAACTTCGGCGCCAATTTCCGTCTGCCCGATCGCGGCCCGATCGGCTCCAATGGCCTGGCAAATTCACGCGACTTCCTGACGCCGGTGGCGGCGTATGAAGATGTCGATGCACCCACCGAACTGCTGGCGCGTTTTCAGGGCCAGCTGTGGTCGGCGCAGATGGACCATTCGCCGCTGGACGTGGTGGCCTGGCACGGCAACTACGCGCCGTACAAATACGATCTGCGCCGCTTCAACGCCATTGGCTCGATCAGTTACGACCATCCGGATCCGTCGATTTTTCTGGTGCTGCATTCGGTCTCCGATACACCGGGCGTGAGCGCGATCGATTTCGTGATCTTTCCGCCGCGTATCCTGGCGATGCAGGACACCTTCCGCCCGCCGTGGTTCCATCGCAATATCGCCAGCGAATTCATGGGCCTGGTGCATGGCAAGTACGACGCGAAGGCCGACGGCTTCTCGCCCGGTGCCAGCAGCCTGCACAACAGCATGACCGGCCACGGACCCGACGCCGCCACGTTTGACAAGGCCAGCCACGCCGACCTGTCCAGGCCTGACGTGATCACCGATACGATGGCCTTCATGTTCGAGACGCGTTGCGTGTTGCGTCCGACCGCCCAGGCCTTGGCGATGCCGCAGTTGCAGTCGGACTACTACCGCTGCTGGCATGATCTGAAAAAGAACTTCACACCCGAGACACCATGACGCTATCGATCAACGACACCCATGACGCGTCACTGCACAGCTGGCTGGTCTCGGCCAACGACGCGGCCAGCGACTTCCCGATCCAGAACCTGCCGCTGGGGCGTTTTCGCGCGACCCGCACGGAGCCCTGGCGACTGGGCGTCGCCATTGGCGACCGTATCGTCGATCTGCACAAGGCCGGCCTGGTCACTTCACAGGACGTCGATGCCGTGCTCAGCGCCGCTTTGCCGGCGCGTCAGGCCTTGCGCCGCGACCTTTCAAACGGTCTGCGCGAAGGCAGTGTGGACCGTGCGCGTTTCGAAGCGGCGCTGGTGGCCCAGTCCGACGTCGAACTCGGACTGCCATGCGACGTGCGCGACTACACCGACTTTTACACCAGCGTGCACCACGCCACCACCATCGGCAAGCAGTTCCGGCCCGACAGTCCGCTGCTGCCCAACTACAAATGGGTACCCATCGGCTACCACGGGCGCGCCTCGTCGATTCTGCCCAGCGGTGCGTCGTTTCGCCGTCCGAACGGTCAACTCAAGGCCCCGGACGCCGATACGCCACGACTCGCACCGTGTGCGCGGCTTGACTACGAACTCGAACTGGGCATGATCGTCGGCCGGGGCAATGCCTGCGGCGAACCGGTGCGCATAACGCAGGCCGAGGAGCATGTGTTTGGTCTGGCGCTTTTTAACGACTGGAGCGCGCGCGACATCCAGGGCTGGGAATACCAGCCGCTGGGCCCGTTCCTGTCGAAGAACTTTGCCAGTACCCTGTCGCCCTGGATCGTCACGATGCAGGCGCTGGCACCGTACCGGGTGCCGTTCACGCGACCAACGGACGACCCGCAGCCCTTGCCCTACCTGGATTCGCCCGATAACCGCACGCACGGTGCCATCGACATCGAGCTCGAGGTATGGTTGCAGACCGCAAAGATGCGTGAGGCCGGCCACGCCGGCGAGCGCCTGTCGTGCTCGAACTACAAGGACGCCTATTGGACGGTGGCGCAGCTGGTGGCACATCACACCGTCAACGGCTGCAATCTGGCCAGTGGTGACTTGTTGGGCTCGGGTACCTTGTCCGGCCCGTTGCCGGAGCAGGGCGGCTCGATGATGGAACTCAGCCAGGGCGGCAAACACGCCATGACCTTTGCCAATGGCGAATCCCGCACCTGGTTGCAGGACGGCGACAGCATCATCCTGCGCGCCTATTGCCAGCGCGACGGTTTCCGGCGCATCGGATTTGGCGAGTGCCGCGGAACGGTCATGCCGGCGCCCGCGTTGGTCTGACAGGAACACACAATGCGCGACAAGGCCAGTGCCACCGACAAACACGGAGTCGCAGCGGGTGCCACACCCGAACGCGCCGACTGGACCATCGCCCAGGGCTGGGAGAACTACACGGCGCAGGAGCACGCAGTCTGGAAGACCCTGTTCGAGCGCCAGTCGAAGCTGCTGCCCGGGCGAGCCTGTGACGAGTTCATTGCAGGCATGCGCCAGCTGCCGATCGGGCCGGAGCAGATTCCCGACTTCCGGCGCCTGAGCGAGGTGCTGATGCGCCGGACCGGCTGGCAGATCATCGCCGTTCCCGGGCTGGTGCCGGACGAGGTGTTCTTCGATCACCTGGCCCATCGGCGTTTTCCAGCCGGCAACTTCATCCGCAAGGCTGACGAGCTGGACTACCTGGAAGAGCCCGACGTGTTCCACGACGTGTTCGGCCATGTGCCGATGCTGATGAATCCGTCGATTGCCGACTACATCCA
>JBKJRR010000217.1:0-4904 GCA_046594635.1 Burkholderiaceae bacterium | reverse complement strand
CGGTAGCGCAGCAGGGAGTTCAGCCAGCGTTCGTAGACCGGACTTCCGGCCTTGCCCAGGCGGTTCGCCACGCCGACCGTCTGCACGCAATAGTTGTCGCCAAACTCCCAGCGAAGGTCTTCGCAGGTCACGAAACTGCCCAGTCCCGGGTGGAACGGGCCGACGTGGTAATCCTCCAGATAAACCTCGATGAAGGTTTTCCAGTTGTAGTCGCATGTGTGCAGTTCCACCCGGTCGAGCACGTGGCTGGAAAAATCCAGGTCGGCGATCGGCCCGAGTCGTGACAGGTCGGCTGCCACCTGCGCGCGTAGTGGCGTGCCCGGCCCGCCAGCCCCGCCCGTACCGCGCGGCGGCTCGAACAGCAGGCCGTTCCATTCCTGCAGCGGATAGTTTTCCAGGTTCAGGCAGGGGTCCTGCGCGAAATGGGGTGCGCTCAGCAAAGTGCCGGCCCTGGTGCCGGCATCGCCGCCACTGTAGGTCCAGCGGTGCAGCGGGCAAACCAGGTTGCCGGCGGCGCTGCCGGGCTGTTGCGTGGCCAGGCTGCCACGGTCCTTGAGGATCAGCGCCTGGCGGTGACGGCATACATTGGAGATCAGGTCGACGCCGCGGGGGGTGCGCACCAGGACGCGTCCACCGGACTCCTGCGGCAGCGTGTAGTAGTCGCCGATCTCGGGTACCGAACGTACATGGCCGACATAACGGGCCTGAAGCTGGAAGATTCTTTCCTGTTCGGCGCGGTAGATGGTCTCGTCAAAATAGCTGTTGACGGGCAACTGGCTGGCGGATTGCTGCAGTCGAAGACTTAAATCAGACATGGGGTCCTGACCTAAAGGCTCCCCACAGGGAGTAGACACCCGAATTTGCGTCGGCAAATGGCGGTGACAAGAAAACCCGGTCGGACCGGCGAGGAAGATAGGGATTGTAGCCGCGCGGGTACGGCGGTGCCGCTCCAGGGCCGCGCGCCGGACGCCAGGGACTCCCGCCGGAATCCGCTGGGCGACGCCATGCGCCTAAAATGGCCGGTTTCCCGACTGTTGAACATCATGGCCAAGGCCCCCGCAAGTTCCTCCCCAGACGCGACGCCCGCCAGCTACGAGGCTGCCGTGCAGGAACTCGAGCAATTGGTGAGCCGACTCGAGTCGGGTGACATGCCGCTGGAGCAACTGCTCGGTGGTTACCAACGCGGCGCGTTATTGCTTCAGTTCTGCCGCGACAAACTGCAGGCGGTGGAAAACCAGATCAGTGTCCTCGACGCCGGAACCCTCAAGACATGGATGCCCGAGTGAAACCCGCCCCCGCGCCGATGCAGGCGCTTGACCTGTCGGCATGGATGGACGAACGGCTGGGCGCGGTGGAGCGTGCCTTGTCGGCATGGGTTACCGCGGACGCGCCGGCCGGTCTCGATCATGGGGCGCCAGCCCAATTGGTGCAGGCCATGCGATATGCGGTGCTCGACGGCGGCAAACGGCTGCGCCCGCTGTTGGTCATGGCTGCATCCGAGGCGCTCGAAGGCCATTCAGCCGCCGCGTTGCGCGCCGCCTGTGCTGCCGAATTGATCCACGCCTATTCGCTGGTGCATGACGACATGCCGTGCATGGACAACGATGTGCTGCGCCGTGGCAAACCCACTGTGCATGTCGCGTTTGGCGAAGCCACCGCCTTGCTCGCCGGCGATGCCTTGCAAGCCTTGGCGTTTGAACTGTTGACCCCCGATGACGACGAACAACTTCCGGTGGCGATGCAGGCCCGACTGTGCCGTCTGCTGGCCCGTGCAGCCGGCAGCGCCGGCATGGCGGGCGGCCAGGCGATCGATCTGGCCAGCGTCGGGTGTCCGCTGAGCGAAAAGCAGTTGCGCGACATGCACGAACTCAAGACCGGTGCCCTGCTCAGGGGCAGCGTGATGATGGGGGCGGCCAGCGGCCAGACCACGGCGGTGCAATGGCAGGCGCTGGAAGACTACGGCGCCGCCATCGGCCTGGCCTTCCAAGTGGTCGACGACATCCTGGATGTCACGGCCGACTCAGAGACCCTGGGCAAGACGCCCGGCAAGGATGCCGCCGCCGACAAACCAACTTATGTGTCGGTGCTCGGGCTCGAGCGCTCGCGCGACTATGCACGCGAGTTGCTGGGCCAGGCGCTGAAGGCGCTGGAGCGTGCAGCATTGCCCCATGACGGCGCCCTGCGCGCGCTGGCCGACATGGTGGTCAACCGATCGAATTGAAGGATGCCGATGCCTGACTCCGACTATCCCATGCTGCAGAAAATTGCCGATCCGTCCGATCTGCGACGCATGCCACGCGGCCAGCTGGGCGCGCTGGCCGCACAGTTGCGCGCCTTCTTGCTGCACAGCGTGTCCAGGACCGGCGGCCATCTGAGCTCGAATCTGGGCACGGTGGAGTTGTCGGTGGCGTTGCACTATGTGTTCAATACGCCGCAGGACCGGCTGGTCTGGGATGTGGGTCACCAGACCTACCCGCACAAGATCCTGACCGGACGGCGCGAACGCATGGACTCGCTGCGCCAGCTCGGTGGCCTGAGCGGCTTTCCACAGCGATCTGAAAGTGACTACGACGCGTTCGGCACGGCGCATTCCAGTACCTCGATCTCGGCCGCACTGGGTATGGCGCAAGCTGCGCGGATCAAGGGTGAAAGCCGGCACAGTGTGGCCATCATCGGCGACGGTGCACTGACCGCCGGCATGGCGTTCGAGGCGCTGAACAACGCCGGCATTGCCGAATGCAAGCTGCTGGTGATCCTGAACGACAACGACATGAGCATCAGTCCTCCCGTCGGGGCGCTGAACCGTTATCTGGCGCAGCTGATGACCGGGCAGTTCTATGCCGCGGCCAAGAACGTCGGCAAGTCGGTGCTCAAGGGTGCACCGCCCTTGTTCGAGCTGGCCAAGCGATTCGAGGAACATGCCAAGGGCATGGTCGTGCCGGCCACCTTGTTCGAAAAGTTCGGTTTCAATTACACCGGTCCGATTGACGGTCATGACCTGGAGTCGCTGATCCCGACGCTGGAGAACATCCGCCATCTCGATGGCCCGCAGTTTCTGCATGTGGTTACGAAGAAGGGGCAGGGTTACAAGCTGGCCGAGGCCGATCCGGTGGCTTATCACGGCCCCGGCCGCTTCGATCCGGCGATCGGTCTGCAAAAGTCCTCGGTGCCCGCCAAGACCACTTTCACCCAGGTGTTCGGCCAATGGTTGTGCGACATGGCGGCGCACGACAAACGCCTGGTGGGTATTACGCCGGCGATGCGCGAAGGTTCGGGAATGGTCGAATTCGAAAAGCGCTTTCCAGAGCGTTATTTCGACGTCGGCATCGCCGAGCAACATGCGGTCACGTTTGCCGCCGGCCTGGCATGCGAGGGACTCAAGCCGGTGGTGGCGATCTATTCGACCTTCCTGCAGCGCGCCTACGACCAGCTGATCCACGACGTGGCGATCCAGAACCTGCCAGTGGTGTTCGCGATCGACCGTGCGGGCCTGGTCGGTGCTGACGGCGCCACGCATGCGGGCGCCTACGACATTGCATTTCTGCGTTGCATTCCCAATATGGCAATTGCCTGTCCGGCCGACGAAGGGGAATGCCGGCAACTGCTGAGCAGCGCGTATGCCTGTGCCCATCCGGTGGCTGTGCGCTACCCGCGCGGCGCCGGCGCCGGTGTGGTCCCGCGCACCGACCTCGATGCCTTGCCTTACGGCAAAGGTGAAATCCGACGCCAGGGGAGCGGCATCGCGATCCTGGCTTTTGGTACCTTGCTGCAACCGGCATTGGAGGCAGCCGAACGGATGGATGCGACTGTGGTCAACATGCGCTGGGCCAAACCGCTGGACGAAGAGCTGCTGCGCCAGGTGGCGCAGTTGCACGAGGCATTAGTGACCATCGAAGACGGCTGTGTCATGGGTGGGGCCGGCAGCGCCGTCGCCGAAGCCTTGCAGGCTGCCGGCATCCTGAGGCCGCTGCTGCAGTTGGGGCTGCCCGATGGTTTCATCGAGCATGGCGACCCGGTGCGCCTGATGGCCATGCAGGGATTGGACGCGTCCGGCATCGCCCAGGCGATCAAGACGCGGTATGCCAGCCTGGTCGAGGCCGCGCGTCCGTCGCTCAAGATTGTTGCCTGACCGACATTTGCCGGTTGGTTGACACGGTTTAGGCGGTGTTTTCCCCTAGTCAGATCGTCCTTCGCAAGCACCGTTTTCGGGTCAACAGCGGTTAACCTTGACGGTTACGCTGACGTCACGGCTGCGCCGTGCGCGTCACTGTCTTTTGACGTGAATTTCCGGAGAGCTTATGTCTGCCCTGTTATCCCTGTCCCGGTTGATCGATGCGATCAGCCTGGGCCTTGGCAAGTTGATCGGATGGCTGATTCTTGCCGCCACCGTGATCAGCGCTGTCAATGCCGTCCTGCGCAAGCTCTTCAGCATCGGATCGAACTCGGCGCTGGAGATCCAGTGGTATCTGTTCGCCGGGGTCTTCATGCTCGGCGTCGGTTACGTGATGCTCAAGAACGACCACGTACGTATCGATTTCATCTCGTCGCGTTTCTCCAAACGCACCAACGCGATCATCGACTCCATCGGCATCATCGTTTTCACGATTCCGTTGGCATGGATCATGATCGACCTGGCCTGGCCGTACTTCATGCGCGCGTACGACAGTGGCGAAATGAGCCAGAACGCCGGCGGACTGATCCGCTGGCCGGTGATTGCGCTGATCCCGATCGGTTTTGGCGTGCTGCTGATGCAATCCCTGTCCGAACTGATCAAGCGCATCGGCTTTCTGACTGGGCATCGCGACCAGCCTTTCTCGGTGGAACACGACAAAACCAACGAAGAACTGCTGGCTGAAGAGATGGCGGCGGAAGCCGAAGCCCTGGCTGCGCGTGACCTTGCCGCA
>JBKJRR010000324.1:0-3122 GCA_046594635.1 Burkholderiaceae bacterium | reverse complement strand
TGCGCGAGCTCAAGCAGTTGCCGGACGATCTGATCCGTGACGCCGCGCTGGTCAAGCTGCAGATGGTCGGACTCGATGCGGTGCACGCGCACAAGATGCCGTCGGACCTCTCCGGTGGCATGATCAAGCGGGTCGCGTTGGCCCGCGCGCTCATCATGGACCCGCCGCTGCTGCTGCTCGATGAGCCCACCGCCGGGCTTGATCCGGACAGCGCTGACGCCTTTTGCGCGCTGATCCGCTCCTTGCACCGTGAGCTCGGCCTGACCGTGGTGATGGTCACGCACGATCTCGACACTTTGTACGAACTGAGCACCCGTGTGGCCGTATTGGCAGACAAACATGTGATCGTGCACGGTGCGCCCAAGGACGTGATCGCGTTCCCGCATCCGTTCATCCACGATTTCTTCCTGGGCGAGCGTGGGCAGCGGGCGATGGAGTTGTTGCGCGAGTACCCGTTCGCAGTGTAGAAAGGCAATCAGATGGAAAACAAGGCACATGCATTGGCCGCCGGGATTTTTGTGCTGGTGGTGTCCGCGATGCTGATCGCCATGGCGGTATGGCTGACGCGCGATACCGGCCAGCACACCGTGTACGAAATCTCCAGCCCGGAGGCCGTCAATGGCCTGCAACCCCAGGCCGCGGTGCGGTACCGCGGCGTGCCGGTAGGCAAGGTGATGGACATCGGCTTTGACCCGAAGGCCACCGGCAATGTACTGGTGCGCATCGCGCTCGACGAATCCGCGCCAGTCACCGTATCGACCTTTGCCACGCTGGGATTTCAGGGCGTGACCGGCCTGGCTTTCGTGCAGCTCGATGATTCGGGCGAGGACAAGACCCGGCTGGTCACCAGCGAGCAGTCGCCAGCCCGGATTCCAATGCGCGCCAGCCTGTTGTCCAAGCTGTCGGATCAGGGCGTCGCAATCCTTGCCCGGATCGAGCAGACCAGCGAACGTGTCAATGCACTGCTGTCCAAGGAAAATCAGCAGCAGATGATGGCCACCATCGCCGGATTCGGCGAATCGGCTCGCAGCGTGCAAAACATGGCCGAGCGCATGCAGAAGCTGTCGGCCAATCTGGACGAAGTGCTCAACGCTCAGCTTGGCCCGCAACGCGTCAACATTCCCCGCTTTGTTGACGACGCAACCGTGACGCTCAAGAGCCTGCAGACCACGGCCGTCGGGGTTGACCAGACGGTGGTCGAATTTCGCAAGACGGCCGGTGCCTTCACTGCCATGGCCGAGAAGCTCAATGCCAAAGACGGGGCTGTGGAGCGCATGACCGAGGGTGCTGCGGCGTTGACGAAGGGCGCCGCCGCACTGACCGAGGCCGGCCAGGCCTTCAATGCCGGTACCTTGCCTCGGCTCAATCGCACCAGTGACGAGGCGACACGGGCGGCACGGCAGGTCAATCGTGCGGTCAGCGCAGTGGGTGACAACCCGCAATCGCTGATCTTCGGCAATGGCCCGATTGCCCCGGGACCAGGCGAGTCCGGTTTTGCGATTCCGAAAGGTAAACCATGAGTTCGATCAAACGGCTGAACCGCGCGCGCCGCGCCGCTGGCCTGTTCGGCGCCGCCCTGTTGCTGGCGGGTTGCAGTGTGCTGGACAAGCCGACACGTTCGGTGGTGTTCGACTTCGGTCCAGCGACCCCCTCTGCGGCCGCACCGGTGTCTGCCACGCCGCGCCAGGCGATCGCGCTGGCCGAAGTCGAGGCGACCAGCGCTTTGGACAGTACTGCCGTTTTGTACCGGCTGGCCTATGCAGACGCGCAGCAGTTGCAGCCATATGCGCAGGCGCGCTGGAGCATGCCGCCAGCCCAGTTGTTGCGCCAGCGGCTGCGCCAGTCCTTGGTGCAGTACACGCTGGTCACCCGCGAAGGCGATATGGCCGCGCAGCGGCCCCTGGTGTTGCGGCTCGAACTCGACGAATTCAGTCAGTTGTTCGATGCACCCGGGCGCAGTGTCGGGCAGGTGCGCGTGCATGCCACGGTGTTGCAGAACTCCGGTGGCGGTGAGCGCTTGCTGGCACAGCGCGGTTTTGTCGCGCAACGACCGGCGCCGAGTGCCGACGCCGCCGGTGGCGTGCGCGCACTGACCGCCGCGACCGATGCAGTGGTGGCGGACATCGCCCAATGGATGGGCGATCTGAAGTGAGCCTGCCGACCCAGGATCAGTTGCAGTTGCGGGCGCATTTCGAGCGCGCTGGACTACAGGTCGAAGGCGTTTGCGAGGAGCTTTCGGCACTCGGCGAACACTGGCGTCAGACCGCGGCACTGCTCGAGGATCTGACGCCCGAGGAGGCCGACACCCTGGGCAGGATGATGCCCACGCTGCGTGCGCGTGCAGGCCAGACGCTGATCGAACAAGGTGAGGTCGGTGACTGGATGCTGCTGGTGCTGGACGGTACCATCGACGTGGTCAAACGAGCCGACAACGGCGTGGCGTCACGGCTGGCCGTGGTCAAGTCGGGTGCATCGATCGGCGAGATGTCGATGCTCGATTCGGCGCCGCGTTATGCCAGTTGTATCGCAATCGAAGATGTACGGGCCGGCATATTGACGCGTTCCGTAATCACGCACCTGATCCAGGCGCATCCCGCCATCGGCGCCAAGATTCTGGTCAAGCTCACGCAGTTGCTGGCGCAGCGCTTGCGCAATACCAGCAACCGGCTGGTCAAGGTGTTGCAACACCAGGAACCCGATTACACGCCCGACTGAACGACAGGGCCAGTGCCTGGCGATCAGTGTCCGGCCAGCACCGGGAACAACTTGGTCAAACCGACCGCCATCACCTCCACCGACAAGGCTGCCAGGATCAGGCCCATCAGGCGGGTCATCACGTTGATGCCGGTACGCCCTAGAAAGCGTGCGATCGGCTGCGCCAGCGAAAAGCACAAGGCCGTGGCCAGCGCCACGACCACACCGTATCCAACCAGCGTGGCCAGTTGCGGGAAGGTCTTGGCCCGTTCCGCGTAGATCACCACGGTCGACATCGTGGCTGGTCCCGTTAGCAGCGGAATGGTCAGCGGCACCACCGCGATGCTCGCGCCGTCGGCCGAGCGTCTGCGGGCTGCGTCCATCTCCTCTGCGGTGGAGCGGGCCTCGGCCGGTTGTGCATTGAGCAT
>JBKJRR010000142.1:0-24815 GCA_046594635.1 Burkholderiaceae bacterium | reverse complement strand
AACTGCTTGAACACAGTAAACAACACCATGGCAATGACCAGCCAGACGGCAACTTTAGAAAACCACTGATTATTCAAACGAGGCTCCAATCCTGGGGCGACAATAAACCCAAAGGGTAGTTGCGGTGCATTTTAGGCTTTTCAAGATGCCCTGCCCCGCATTTGCGCCGGTTCAACCACAGTGTCCGCACGGTATTGCCATCCATCCCGGCCACGCGGTCGTCGGGTGTCAGACCCGCATCACCGGTTTGAGACCCACGCCGACCAGAAAGGTTTCCGACGACTTGTCGCGCGAAGCCTTGGGCTTGATCGGCTTTACCACCAGAAACGACTCCTTGAACAATTTGACCAGCTGGCTGTAGCCGTTTCCGTGGAACACCTTGACCACCAGCGCACCCTGCGGCTTCATGTGCTGCTGGCTGAACTCGACCGCCAGTTCGACCAGGTGTGCAATTCGCGCCCCGTCGGCCGTCGCAATGCCGGAAAGATTGGGCGCCATGTCGGATACAACAATGTCGGCCAGACGCCCGCCCATCGCCACAGCGACCCGAGCCAACATCTCGGGCTCGCGGAAATCGCCCTGCAGAAACGTCACGCCCTCGATCGGCTCCATCGGCAGGATGTCCAGCGCCAGAATGGTGCCATTGAGTTCGCCGACCGCCGCGCCACCACCGACCGCCGTCCTGGGTGACAGTCGATTGCGCGCGTACTGGCTCCAGGCACCCGGCGTACTGCCCAGGTCAACCACCAGTTGACCCGGCCGTATCAGCTGCAGCGACTCATCGATTTCCTTGAGCTTGTATGCAGCACGCGCCCGATACCCGTCACGCTGCGCCATCTTCACATACGGGTCGTTGATATGGTCGTGCAACCACGCCTTGTTGAGCTTTTTCTTGCTCTTGGGTTTTGTTCGGGTCCCGGTTCCGGTCTCGGTCTTCGTATTCATGACTGCTTCCAAAATTTCTCGATCACGGGCGCATGTGCGCCAGCGGCAGTCCCGTAGCCCCTGTGGTTCGGCCGATAATAACGCCATGTCCCAAATTCAGCTCACGCCTGCGCAGCGCAAAGATCATCGCGCCAATGCCCATCACCTGGACCCGGTCGTGATGATCGGCAACGACGGCTGGACCCCCGCCGTCAAGAAGGAAACCGAAGCCGCCCTGGATGCGCACGGCTTGATCAAGGTCCGCGTCTTTTCTGACGACCGCAGTGCCCGCGAGGCGCTGTTCCAGACCATAGCCGATGAACTCAGCGCCGCTCCGATCCAGCACATCGGCAAATTGCTGGTGTTGTGGCGCCCCGTGGCCGAGCGTGAAAAGGCGGTCGATGAAAACCGCGGCGCAGGCCCCCGTGAGGTCAAGGTCGTCAAATACAGCAAACGTGGTGGCCAACGCCCGGAAGTCAAAACCTTGCGCGTTCTCGGCAACCAGCGTCTGACGGCCGGCGGTCAGGTCAGGCGGGCCAAGAAAGTCAAGCAGATCAGCGTCAAGAAGCGCAGTCAAACCTGATCGTGCGGTTGCGGCCGGGCCAAACACCAGAATGTGATGGCCGCACACAACCATTGCACCAACCACATCAAGCTGCCGACCGAATGCCATAACGGCAGGTGGGTGCGTGCGACGATCCGGGGCGCGACAGCGAACTCCACGAGCAAGGCCATCAACACACCGGCGAGCACAAAGATCCTGGCGTCTCGGGCGCGTGCCGACCAGCGACCCGCACCCACCGCCGACGCTGCCAGAAGCGCCATCCCCAGCAGCGTCGACACCATCACCTGAACACTGAACAATCGCGCCGCCATATTGCCCGCCAGGGCCTTTTCGGGAAGGTGCAGGAACAGCAGCGGCACGACACCGAAACCCAGCGTCGTCAGGCTGCCCCACCAAAGGGCAGAAACCCACAACGGCCAGGCACTCAGCGCGTCAGACGTACTGGATCGCGACAACTTCGTAATGCCGGGTTCCACCGGGCGCCAGCACTTCGGCGCTGTCCCCGACTACCTTGCCGATCAATGCACGCGCGATCGGACTGCCGATGTTGATCAGACCCTGCTTGAGATCGGCCTCGTCCTCACCCACGATCTGGTACTTGACCTTCTGTCCTGAGTCTTCGTCCTCGAGTTCGACCGTGGCGCCGAACACCACGCGCCCACCCGCGTCCAGACTGGTCGGATCGATGATCTGCGCGGCCGAGAGCTTGCCCTCGACCTCCTGGATACGACCCTCGATGAATCCTTGCCGATCCTTGGCCGCCTCGTACTCCGCGTTCTCGCTCAGGTCACCCTGGGCGCGCGCTTCCGCGATCGCACCAATGACCCAGGGCCGATCGACCGTCTTGAGCCGGTGCAACTCGGCCTTGAGCTTGTCGGCTCCGCGTCGGGTAATGGGAATAGTTGCCATGAAATCATCCGTCCAAAAAAATTTCAGGGAGCACTTGGCGTTTGGCGCCGGGTGCTCCCTGAGGGGCAGTTTGAATTATGCCGCGAGTTGCCGATGCAACTCCTGCAACGAAATCACACCCAGATTGTCCAGGTACTGCATACCTTCAACCGTGGCCTCTGCCCCGGCGATCGTGGTGATCGTCGTCACACGTGCGGCAAGCGCCGAGGTACGAATCTGACCGGAATCGGCAATCGCGTTGCGCCGCTCCTCGACCGTGTTCACGACCAACGATATTTCATCGTTCTTGATCATGTCCACGATATGCGGCCGGCCCTCGGTCACCTTGTTCACGACCTGGCAGGGCAGATCGGCCGCGGCAATCGCCGCTGCCGTGCCTTTGGTGGCGATCAGCTCGAAACCCAGCGCATGCAGGCCACGCGCGATCTCCACCGCACGTGGCTTGTCATTCTGCTTGACCGATATGAATGCCTTGCCCGAGCGTGGCAACTTCGTGCCCGCCGCAATCTGCGACTTCACGAAGGCCTCGCCGAACGTCTTGGCACTGCCCATGACCTCGCCGGTAGACTTCATCTCGGGACCCAGGATCGTATCCACGCCCGGGAACTTGACGAACGGAAACACCGCTTCCTTGACGCTGAAATAAGGCAGCGTCACTTCTGCGCCGATGCCCTGGGCATCGAGCGTCTGCCCGACCATGCAGCGCGCGGCCACCTTGGCCAGCTGAACGCCAGTCGCCTTGCTGACGAAGGGCACGGTACGTGACGCACGCGGGTTGACCTCAAGCACGAAAATGACATCTTGCTCGACACCTTGGGCATCCTTCAACTGCTGGATCGCGAACTGCACGTTCATCAAGCCCACGACTTTGAGTGCGCGCGCCATGGCCGCGGTCTGGCGCTTGAGCTCGGTCACCGTGGCGGCTGACAGATAGTACGGCGGCAAGGAACAGGCCGAGTCGCCGCTATGCACGCCCGCCTGCTCGATGTGCTCCATGACTCCGCCGATGAACACCCGCTCGCCATCGCATATCGCGTCCACGTCGCATTCGATGGCGTCGTTCAGGAAGCGGTCCAGCAGCACGGGTGAATCGTGCGACACCTTGACTGCTTCACGCATGTAGCGCTCCAGGTCGCGTTGCTCGTGTACCACCTCCATGGCGCGGCCGCCCAACACGTAGCTGGGACGCACGACCAGTGGATAACCCAGGCTGGCGGCTTTTTCCAGCGCATCCGGCTCCGTGCGCGCAGTCGCGTTGGGCGGCTGGCGCAAGCCCAGCTTGTGCAGCAACTGCTGGAAACGCTCGCGGTCTTCAGCCGCATCGATCATGTCCGGGCTGGTGCCGATGATCGGCACGCCGTTGGCTTCCAGGTCAAGCGCCAGTTTGAGCGGCGTCTGCCCGCCATACTGGACGATCACACCCAGCGGCTTTTCCTTGTCCACGATTTCCAGCACATCCTCGAGCGTCAGCGGCTCGAAATACAGACGGTCGCTGGTGTCATAGTCGGTCGACACGGTCTCGGGGTTGCAGTTGACCATGATGGTCTCATAACCATCCTCGCGCAGGGCCAGCGCCGCATGTACGCAACAATAGTCGAACTCGATGCCCTGCCCGATCCGGTTCGGCCCGCCGCCGAGAACAATGATCTTCTTGCGGTCGGTCGGCGCTGCCTCACACTCGTCCTCGTAGGTCGAATACATGTAGGCGGTATGGGTCGGAAACTCCGCCGCACAGGTGTCGACACGCTTGTACACCGGGCGCACGCCCAGTCGGTGCCGCAACTGGCGAATCACGGTATCGGTCGTTTTGAGCTGGCGTGCCAGGCGCCGATCCGAAAACCCCTTGCGCTTGAGCGCACGCAGTGTCCTCTCATCGAGCTCGTCCAGCGTGCGCGTCTCGAGTTCAAGCTCGATCTTGACGATTTCCTCGATCTGCACCAGGAACCAGCGGTCGATTTTCGTCAAGGCAAAAACCTCTTCCACGCTCATGCCCTGGGCGAACGCGTCACCGACATACCAGATGCGCTCCGGTCCCGGTTCGCCGAGTTCCTTCTCCAACACCTCGCGATCCTGGGTCTTCTCGTTCATGCCGTCGACACCCACCTCGAGCCCGCGCAAGGCCTTCTGAAACGATTCCTGGAAGGTGCGGCCGATCGCCATCACCTCGCCGACCGATTTCATCTGGGTCGTCAGACGCGAATCCGCAGTGGGAAACTTCTCGAATGCGAAACGCGGAATCTTGGTCACGACATAGTCGATGCTGGGCTCGAAGCTGGCCGGTGTCGCACCACCGGTGATCTCGTTGCGCAACTCGTCAAGCGTGTAACCGATGGCCAGTTTGGCGGCGATCCTGGCGATCGGAAAACCGGTGGCTTTCGATGCCAGCGCTGACGAGCGACTCACGCGCGGATTCATCTCGATGACCACCATGCGGCCGTCATCCGGATTGATCGCGAACTGCACATTGGAGCCACCGGTGTCCACACCGATCTCACGCAGCACCGCCAGCGACGCATTGCGCAGGATCTGGTATTCACGGTCGGTCAAGGTCTGCGCCGGAGCCACCGTAATCGAGTCGCCGGTGTGCACGCCCATCGGGTCCAGATTCTCGATCGAACACACGATGATGCAGTTGTCGGCCTTGTCGCGTACCACCTCCATCTCGTACTCTTTCCAGCCCAGCAGCGATTCCTCGATCAGCAGTTCGCTGGTCGGCGAGGCTTCCAGGCCACGTTTGCAGATGGTTTCAAATTCCTCGGCGTTATAGGCGATGCCGCCACCGGTGCCGCCGAGCGTGAAGCTGGGCCGGATCACGGTCGGGAAGCCGAGTGTCTTTTGCACCACCCAGGCCTCTTCCATGCTGTGGGCAATACCCGAGCGCGCCGATCCCAGGCCGATGCGCGTCATGGCCTGCTTGAATTTGAGGCGGTCTTCGGCTTTCTCGATCGCATCCGGGCTGGCACCGATGAGTTCGACCTTGTACTGGTTCAGTACGCCGTTGTGCCACAGGTCAAGAGCGCAGTTCAACGCCGTCTGCCCACCCATGGTCGGCAGGATCGCGTCCGGCCGCTCCTTGGCAATGATCTTCTCGACCGTCTGCCAGGTGATGGGTTCGATGTAGGTGACGTCGGCCGTTGCCGGGTCGGTCATGATCGTCGCAGGGTTGCTGTTGATCAGGATGACGCGAAAGCCCTCTTCGCGCAGCGCCTTGCAGGCTTGCACGCCGGAGTAATCAAACTCACAGGCCTGGCCGATGATGATCGGGCCGGCGCCGATGATCAGAACACTCTTGATATCGGTGCGCTTAGGCATTTTCACTCCGGCGGGGCAGGTCCATGAGCGCCGTGAAGCGCTCAAACAGATAGGCGATGTCGTGTGGCCCCGGAGACGCCTCCGGATGGCCCTGGAAACACAAGGCGGGTTTGTCGGTGCGTCGCAATCCCTGCAAGGTGCCGTCGAACAGACTGACGTGGGTTGGCACGAGATGGGGCGGCAGGCTGTCGGGGTCCACCGCAAAGCCGTGGTTCTGGCTGGTGATGCTGACACGACCGGAGTCCAGGTCCTTCACAGGATGGTTGGCACCGTGGTGCCCGAACTTCATCTTGAAGGTTCGCGCACCCGAGGCCAGCGCCAGAATCTGGTGCCCCAGGCAGATGCCGAAGATGGGCATGCTCGCATCCAGCAACTGGCGTACGGCGGCGATCGCGTACGCACAAGGCTCAGGGTCGCCCGGTCCGTTGGACAGGAACACCCCGTCTGGCGACAGTGCCAGCACGTCGTCGGCACTGGTTTGCGCAGGAACCACGGTTACCTTGCAGCCGCGTTCGGCCAGCATGCGCAGGATGTTGCGCTTGACACCGAAATCGTAGGCAACGACGTGGTAACGCTGGTGGGTCAGTTCGCCGAAACCGGGCGACCCGTGCTGCGTTGCACCGGTCAAGGACCACTCGGTCTGGGTCCAGACGTAGGGCGTGTCGACCGTGACCTCACGGGCCAGGTCCAGGCCGGCCATCGACGGCGCCGAGCGGGCCAGCGCCAGCGCTTGCGCGATGCGGGCATCGGACAGGGCCTGGCCGGACGCCAGGCCCATGATGCAGCCGTTTTGCGCACCCTGGCTGCGAATCTGTCGCGTCAGCTTGCGCGTGTCGATGTTGGCAATCGCCACGGTGTGGGCCGCCAGCAGATAGGATTCCAAGGTCCCGGTCTTGCGGAAGTTCGAGGCCACCGCGGGCAGGTCACGGATGACCAGGCCCGCGGCCTGGATCTTGCGCGACTCGGCATCTTGCGGATTGACACCGCAATTGCCGATATGGGGATAGGTCAGCGTGACGATCTGCTGGCAGTAGCTCGGATCGGTGAGTATTTCCTGATACCCCGTCATCGAGGTGTTAAATACCACTTCACCGACACACTCACCGGTTGCACCGATCGAGTCGCCAATGTAAATCGTGCCGTCCGCGAGCGCCAATATGGCCAGAGGGTAATTTCCCTTGAGAGACAAAAGCACGGGGTTCTCCGAATGGGTTACGGGTACGCCCAAGCATCCGCAAGACCTGATGCAGGCTGCTGCTCTTCAAAGGGGGATTTGACGCGCGAATCGCTTGGGGCGGTTGCTTTCTGGAAAGCTCCGCATTATAGACCAGCGCTTGACGCCCACGGCCGCGGCAACCGGCCTGCCGGCAGTCTCACTCCAGGTGCGAAACTGCACTGGCGTAGAGGCAGATGGCTGCGGCTGCGGCGACGTTCAGCGACTCTTCGCCACCGGGTTGTGCGATGCGGCACCAGCTTGCGGCATGACGCGCCAGCGCGTCATCGACTCCCTGCCCTTCGTGGCCGAAGGCCCAGGCGCAAGGCCAGGGCAAGACCTGGTTTTGCACCAGTTCGCCCTTGTGTGAACTGGTGACCACCAGCGGCACACCGATGCCCACCACGTCCTGGACCGACAGGCCTTCGACCAGATGCAGGCCGAAATGCGCTCCCATCCCAGCACGCAAGACCTTGGGCGACCACAAGGCGGCCGTGCCACTGAGCGCCAGCACCTGACGGAAACCAAAGGCGCCGGCACTGCGCAAGATGGAGCCCACGTTGCCGGCATCCTGCACCCGGTCCAGCACCACCGATGCGATGCCACTTTGTGCGGCGCGCTCGGTCGGCAGATCCATCACGAATCCCATACGAGCCGGTGAGTCCAGGCCGCTGAACTCCGCGAACAAGGTATCCGGAACCAGTACTACCTCGGCCAGTCGGGGTGCCCAAGCTGCAGCGGTCTCCAGCCAGGACGACTCGGCAAATACCGCCAGCGCTGGCCTGCATCCTCTGTGCAACGCGGCGCGGCACAGGTGATCGCCCTCGAGCCAGACCTGCCCCTGCTTGCGATAGGCCGTGTTGTTTGTGACCAGGCGCTTGATCAGCTTGATAAGCTTGTTGTCGCGCGACAACACATGCGCAACGTGGGTTGTCACACCGTCAGAGGACATGCAGCACCTGCGTCACGGGGGCGAATGTGCGCCGGTGTTCAGGGCAAGCACCCAGGCGGCGCAGCGCTTCCAGATGTTGTGCCGTGCCATAACCTTTGTGGCGGGCGAAACCATAGTCGGGGTACTGGGCATCGAGCTGCGCACACCAGCGGTCACGGTGCACCTTGGCGATGATCGATGCCGCCGAAATTTCCGGCACCAGGGCATCGCCGCCAACGATGGCTTCGGCTCGCACCGTCAGCACCGGAATGCGATTGCCGTCGATCAGCACCTTGGACGGCGTCAACCTCAGACCCTGCACCGCCCGGCGCATGGCCAGCATGGTGGCCTGCAGAATGTTGACCTCGTCAATCTCCTGCACCGAGGCCGACCCCACGGCGCAGCACAAGGCACGCGCGCAGATCAGATCGAACAGGCGTTCGCGCTGGCGGGCACTGAGCTTCTTGGAGTCAGCCAGACCTTCGATCGGGTTGCGCGCGTCCAGAATCACGGCTGCGGCAATCACCGGGCCGGCCAGCGGCCCACGTCCCGCCTCATCGACACCCGCGATCAACCCCGGGCTGTCCCAGGGGAGTCGGCCTTGTTCAGGTTTCAAGCAGGGTTTCGATCGCATGGGTGGCCAGGGTGGAAGTATCGCGTTGCAGTTGGCGGTGCAGCGCCTCGAAACGTTGTTGCAGTCGGGCCACCCGCGGCGCATCGTCCAGCCACTGACCCACGGCATCGGCCATCGCGCGGGCACTGGCCTGCTCCTGCAGCAACTCGGGCACCACAAAGTCGCGACACAGGATATTGGGCAAACCCACCCAGGGTTGCAGACGTTTGCGCCGCATGATCTGCCACGACAGCCAATGCATGTTGTAGGCAATCACCATCGGCCGCTTGAACAAGGCCGCCTCCAATGTCGCCGTCCCGCTGGCGATCAGCGTCACGTCACAGGCTGCCAATACCGTATGTGACATACCTGTGTAAATGCGTATCCGGTTGGCTACGCCGTAATCGCGGGCAATTTTTTCAATCAAGGGCTGCCAGACCGGAATTGCCGGCAGCACACACTGCAGATCGGGCCGCTCGCGCAGCAACAACAACGCCGCGTCAAAGAAGCGGCTGGCCAGGTACTCGATCTCCGAGCGCCTGCTGCCGGGCAAGATGGCCAGCACCGGCGCATCCGTTCTCAGGCCGAGTTCGGCCCGAGCCGCATCCCGATCGGCGTGCATCGGAATCACGTCGGCCAGCGGGTGTCCAACAAAGGTGGCGGCCACGCCGTGGCGATGCAGCAATTCGGGCTCAAACGGAAACAGACACAACATGTGGTCGACACTGGCACGTATGCTCTGCAGCCGATCGGCTCGCCAGGCCCAGACGGACGGACACACAAAGTGCACGGTCGGAATACCGGCCCGCTTCAAATCGCGCTCCAGGTGCAGGTTGAAGTCAGGCGCATCCACGCCGATGAAAATATCCGGCTTGTTCTGCAGCAGGCGACTGCGGAGTTGGTTGCGTATGGCCGTGATGCCGCGGTAATGGCGCAACACTTCGACATATCCGCGCACAGCCAGTCGATCGCTAGTCCACCAGGCATCGAAGCCATGGGCGACCATACGCGCGCCGCCGATGCCGGCACAGTGCAGCTCTGGCCAGCGCGTGCGCAAACCACCCAGCAAGAGGCCGGCCAGCAGATCACCCGACGCCTCACCGGCGACCATGGCGAAATCCGGACTGCGCGACAACGACCGTCCGGATCCTTCAGACGGGACCGCAGCTTGCATCTGGACTTACCGCACAATCCCGCGCTGCGGTGCGACACCCGACAGGAAAGTGGCCATCATGACCACGTCCTGCTGCGCGTCGGGGTAAGACTGAACCAAGGCGTCAATCGCCATGCGCGCCTGTTCCAGCGTCAGATCGTCGCGATACAAGGCCTTGTGCATCGCCTTGACTGCGGCCAGCCGCTGGTCCGAGAAGCCGCGCCGGCGCAGTCCTTCGTAGTTCATCGACCGCGCCGCAGCCGGTTGCCCCTGGCACATGACGAATGGCGGCAAATCTGCGAACAGCAAGGCACACATGGCCGTCATGCTGTGTGCACCAATGCGCACGAACTGGTGCACGACGGTGAAGCCACCCAGGATCACCCAGTCGCCCACATGCACATGTCCAGCGAGCTGGCTGTTGTTGGCAAATATCGTGTGGCTGCCCACCTGACAGTCGTGTGCCAGGTGTACATAGGCCATGATCCAGTTGTCATCCTGCACCCGGGTAACACCGACATCGCCGGGCGAACCGATGTTGAAAGTGCAGAACTCCCGTATCGTGTTGCGGTCGCCAATGTGCAGTTCGCACGGCTCTCCGGCATATTTCTTGTCCTGCGGAATGGCCCCGAGCGAGTTGAACTGAAAAATCCGGTTGTCGCGACCAATCCGGGTATGACCTTCGATGACGCAATGCGCGCCGACCGTGGTCCCGGCGTCTATGCGGACATGGGGGCCGATGACCGTGTACGGACCGATGACCACCGAATCATCAATCTCGGCATGCTTGTCGACGATCGCCGTAGGGTGAATATTCTGCACGTTGGAACCACGGTCCGCCGCTCAGGCAATCGAACGCATCGTGCAGATCAGCGCTGCCTCAACGGCCAGATTTTCGCCCACCATCGCGCGCGCCTTGAACTTGAAGATGCCGGACTTCATGCGATCGAGCTCGGCATGCAGCATCAACTGGTCACCAGGCTCCACCGGACGCTTGAATCGTGCACCGTCGATGCCTGCGAAGTAATAGACCGTCTTGTCGTCGGGCGTGACACCCAGGGTATCGAATGCCAGCAGGGCAGCGGCCTGCGCAAGCGCCTCAAGCATCAGCACGCCGGGCATGACCGGGCGATGCGGGAAGTGCCCGGTAAAGAACGGCTCGTTCATGGAGACATTCTTCAGCGCGACGATCCGCTTACCCTTCTGCAGCTCGACCACCCGGTCCACCAGCAGAAACGGATAGCGGTGTGGCAACTGCTTGAGAATCTGGTGAATGTCCATCATGGCTTGGTCGGGTCTTTACTGAGTTGTTCGAGGGCCCGCAGGCGGTCACGCAGGGAATCAAGTCGCTTGAGCGATGCCGCGTTTTTTTCCCAGCGCGCATTGTCGTCGATCGGAAAAATGCCGGTGTAGTGGCCAGGTTTGTGAATCGAACGCGTCACCACCGAAGCCGCAGAAACATGCACTTGGTCGGCTAGCGTCAAGTGACCCAGCACCACTGCCGCACCACCGATCGTGCAGAACGCACCGATCGTCGCAGAGCCCGCCACACCGACACATGCAGCCATGGCGGTATGCCGGCCTACCCGCACGTTGTGGCCGATCTGGATCAGGTTATCCAGTTTCACGCCGTCTTCAATCACCGTGTCGGACAGGGCTCCACGGTCGATGCAGGTATTGGCACCGATCTCCACGTCGTCGCCGATCACAACTGCGCCAAGTTGTTCGATCTTCTCCCAGACACCGTCGTTCGGAGCGAACCCGAAACCGTCCGCGCCAATCACCACACCACTGTGAACGACACATCGCGCACCCACCACGCAGCCCTCACCGACCGTCACGTGCGACTTGAGCACCGTACCCGCGCCGATACGCGCGCCGCGCTCGATCACGCAGAGCGGCCCGATCCAGGCTGTGGGTTCGACCACCGCCGATGGGTCGACCACGGCACTCGCATGAATGGCACCTTGAAGCATCGGCGTGTGCAGGCGCTTCCACCACTGGGTTGCGCGCGCGTAGTACACATAAGGATGGGGCGTCAGGATGCAGGCACCCTGTGCGCGGGCCAGCGGCGCCAGTTCGGCGTTGGCGATGACGCAGGCCGCGCGTGATAGGCGCAATTGTTCCCGGTATCGCGCACCGGTGACAAAACTCAATTGGGTCGGTGTTGCCTCGCCCAAGGCGGCGATACCGTCAATGACCGTGGCGGGATCACCATGAAGTTCGCCGCCCAGTGCAGCGACCAGGGTTCCCAGTGACGCGGGCACCTGGTGACCCCGGACTGACTACTTGGCCCCTGCGTTCAGGGCCTTGATCACCTTGTCGGTGATGTCATGTTTGGGGTTGATGTACACCGCGTCCTGCAACACAAGGTCGTACTTCTCGGCCTCGGCCACCTGCTTGACCACCCGATTGGCACGCTCAAGCACCATCTGCAACTCTTCGTTCTTGCGCGAATTGAGGTCTTCCTGGAACTCCCTGCGCTTGCGCTGAAAATCG
The DNA here is from genome assembly GCA_046594635.1 of Burkholderiaceae bacterium. GTDB lineage: Bacteria > Pseudomonadota > Gammaproteobacteria > Burkholderiales > Burkholderiaceae_C > CAISIP01. The sequence goes on along the minus strand of JBKJRR010000142.1, from coordinate 12,696 downwards.
CGATCCTGTTCGACCAGTTGCTTCTGGCGGCTGACCCGCTGAGACTCGGCCAAAGTCGGGGCGTCGCGCTCGAGTTTGTCAGCGATGGCCTTGATGGACACGCCCAGGTCGACCAGTTCCTTTTCGCGCTTGGAAAATTCCTGCTCAAGCTTGCTCTGCGCCGCCTTGGCGGTTGCCGCTTCCTTGAAAATGCGGTCGGTGTTGACAAAGCCGATTCGGAATTCCTGCGCATGGGCCCAGGGCGCGAAGGCCACTAAGGCCATGAAAACCCCGATACACAGGCGATTGGAAAGTTTCTTCATTAGAAAGATGTCCCGATTTGAAATTGCACGGTCTGGATTTTATCGCCTGTGAACTTGCGTATCGGCGTGGCAAACGCCAGCCGCAGCGGCCCCACCGGTGAGATCCAGCTGATGCCGACGCCTGTTGACGCGCGCATCTCGTTCCAGCGCACTGGCTGCGACTCGCCAAACACATTGCCAACGTCGACAAACGCGAACATGCGCAGCGTGCGATCGTTGCCTGCACCCGGGAACGGCGTGAGCACTTCGAAGTTCAGATTGACCTTCTTGTTGCCGCCCAGGCTCCCGCCCGTGGTGGTGTCGATCTGGCCCAGGCTACCCTGCTCAAAGCCCCGGACCGAGCCCAGTCCACCGCCATAGAAGTTCTTGAACAGCGGAAACGGGCGTCCGGACAAACCTTTGCCCCACGCGATGTCGCCGTTGAACGCCAGTGTGTACTGCTTGTTGAGTGGGATGTACTGCTGGTACTGGTAGCTCCCGCTGACGTAGCGGGTGTCGCCGCCAACGCCCCACTCGGCATTGATGCGCTGAAAGCGCCCGGAGGTCGGCACCAGCGCGCTGTCACGTGAATCGCGTGCCCAGCCTACTGTGAGTGGAACACCATCGCTGGTGAAACCGAACTGATTGGCATAGGTCACATACGCCGCCGGCAATTGCGTGCCTGGGACGATCTTGGTGCGCTCCACGCCAGCACCAAAATACACCGTATCAATTTCGGTGAACGGCACGCCGAAGCGCAGGCTGGCACCGGTGGTCACCAGTTTGTAGCTATTGGTGTCCGTGTAGGGGCTGGTGTTGCGGTGATAAACGTCGATCGAGCGCGAAACACCGTCGACCGTGAAATACGGATCCGTGGTGTTGAACACAATGGTTCGATTGGTCTTGCTGGTATCGACCTGAATACCCAGCGACTTGCCGGAACCGAAGGCGTTTTCCTGCTTGATGCCCGCGCTCAGGCCAAGACCGTCACCACTGGAGTACCCAGCGCCAAGCGACAGGTTGCCGGTGGCCTTCTCGAGCACCGTGATCGTCAGATCGACCTGGTCCGGCGCGCCGGCGACTTCCTGGGTTTCGATGCCAACTTCCCGAAAAAAGCCCAGTCGGTCAACGCGGTCGCGTGAGCGTTTGATTTTCTCGGCGTCATACCAGGCCGCCTCGAACTGGCGAAACTCACGGCGCACGACTTCGTCGCGCGTACGGTTGTTGCCGGCCACATTGATGCGGCGCACGTATGCCCGCCGCGAAGGGTCGGCCTGGATCACCAGCGCCACCTGGTTATTGGCGCGGTCCACCTGCGGACGTGCCTCAACGCGGGCGAATGCATAGCCGAAATTGCCAAAATAGTCGGTGAAGGCCTTGGTCGTTTGCACCACATCGTCGGCGTTGTAAGCCTCGCCCGGTCGAATCGACACCAGGCTCTTGAACTCATCGTCCTTGCCAAGGAAATTACCCTCGAGCTTCACACCGGATACGACATAGCGCTCGCCTTCGGTCACGTTGAGCACGATGCTGATCTCCTGCTTGTCCGGTGAAATCACCACCTGGGTCGAATCGATCCGAAACTCCAGGTAGCCACGCGTCAGGTAGTACGAGCGAAGAGACTCGATGTCGGCATTGAGCTTGGCCCTGGAATACTGGTCGGACTTGGTATACCAGCTCAGCCAGCCGCCTGTGTCCAGGTCGAACAGGTTGCGCAGCGTGGATTCACTGAACACCTTGTTGCCGACAATCCGGATTTCCTTGATCTTGGCGCGATCACCCTCGGTGATCGTGAAGGCCAGATTGACCCGATTGCGTTCGGTCGGTGTCACCGTGGTCACGACCTCGGACGCATAAAGGCTGCGGTTGATGTATTGCCGCTTGATCTCCTGCTCGGCCCGGTCCAGCAAGGCCTTGTCATAGGGGCGCCCATCGGCCAGGCCGATGTCACGCATCATCTTGCGCAAGGCGTCCTTGTCAAATTCCTTGTTGCCACCGAACTCGACATCGGCAACGGTGGGACGCTCCTCGACGATGACAACCAGCACATCGCCGTTGACCTCGATGCGCACATCCTTGAACAGGCCCAGCGCAAAGATGGACTGGATCGCCGTTGCGCCTTTCTGATCGTCGTACGTGTCGCCTACCCGCACCGGCAATGACGCGAAGATCGTGCCCGCCTCGGCTCGCTGCAAGCCTTCGATCCGGATGTCACGAACCTTGAACGGGTCTACCGCCCAGACTGAACCGCCAAAGGTACTGGCCGCAATGGCAATGGCCACTGCGTGCCGCTGAAATCGTTTGAATTGCATGTTGTCTGTCTAAGTCTGTCCGGCCTGAATTGCCAGAGCATTTGAACCCTACCCCAGGATACGGGTGAGATCGTTGAACAAGGCGATGCCCATCATCAGCAGCAGTATTGCGACGCCGCCACGCTGGAGACGCTCCATCCAGGCATCCGTTACGCCGCGGCCTGTCACCGCCTCCCAAAGATAATACATCAGGTGCCCTCCATCGAGGACTGGCAAAGGCAGCAAATTGAGCACGCCCAGGCTCACGCTGATCAGCGCCAGAAACAGCAGGTATTGCGTCAATCCGAGGCTGGCCGACTTACCCGCGTAGTCGGCGATAGTGAGCGGGCCATTGAGGTTTTTCAGCGAAGCCTCACCCACGACCATGCGTCCGATCATGCGAAGCGTCAGGGTCGACACCTCCCAGGTACGCACCATCCCCTGCCAGACGCCGTCCAGCGGCCCGTAACGAACGGTCACTGTCTGCGGCGCCGCGCCAACGTATGCGCCGATACGCCCGATCGGACGCCCGTCATCGAGCACCACTTGCGGCGTGACAGTCAAAGCCAGTTCCTGACCTGCGCGTTGCACCTTCCACACGCCATCGGCGGAGTTTGTCTTGCCGGACGAGGAGCGGATCAGGTCACGCAATTGCTGGCCGTCCACCACGGCGGTCGCACCGATGCCCAGGACCAGATCTCCCTTTTGCAGTCCTGCCGCCGCCGCCGCGCCATCGGCCATCACCTCCCCGATTTCGGGGCGAGTCAAAGGCCCGACGATACCGATGCGGCGAAACAGCGCGGCGTCGACATCGCTGGAAGGCTGCGCCGCCAGCGGCAGGGTCACTTCTCGGCGCAGGCCGCCCGGTTCGCGCTCGAACTCCAGCCGCACATCGCGCCCGTGCAAAGCCGCCTGGGCCAGAACCCAACGCAGGTCGTCGAACGACGCCACGTCGCTCAAGGCGTCCGATGCTTCAGCCGCGCGCAAAATCCGCTCGCCCCCCACCAGGCCAGCACGCTCGGCGCTCGACCCCGCGACCGGGCGCGCTAGCACGGCACTGGCTTGCTCGACGCCGGTCCAGTTCACCACCGAGTACAGCACCACCGCAAGCAACAGATTGATCAGAGGCCCCGCTGCCACGATGGCTGCGCGCGCTGCCAACGGCTGGTTGTTGAACGCCAGATGACGCTCATGCGCGGCAACCGGCGCTTCGCGCTCATCGAGCATGCGCACATACCCGCCCAGCGGAAAAGCCGCCAGGACGAACTCGGTTGCAGATCCTTTGGGTTGCCAACGCCACAAGGTATGGCCGAACCCGACCGAAAACCGCAACACACGGACGCCGCAAGCCACCGCAACGCGGTAGTGCCCGTATTCGTGCACGGCAATCAGCAGTGCCAATGCGAAGACAAATGCCAGAATAGTCAACATAAAGGGGGGTGCCGATCCATATCAGCGCGCCAGCGTTTCGACCTGCCGGCCGGCACGGATGCGGGCCAGTCGATCAATTTCCAGCAAGCCATCGACCGAGTCTGCAGTGCAATCGTCGGTTGTGTCCAGTGTGAACGCATTAACCCCATGAATCTGGTCAAAACGGATACGGCCGTCCAGAAACGCCTGGACTGCCACTTCGTTGGCTGCATTGAGCACGGCAGGCGTTCCATTGGCCGCGTCCAGCACCTGCCAGGCCAGCTTCAGGCCCGGAAAGCGTGCCTGGTGACCCGAATCATCCATGGATTCGAAGGTCATGGCTGCCAGCGTATGAAAATCCAGTGCGTCGGCGCCAGAAGCCAAACGCTCGGGCCAGCAAAGGCCATAGGCGATCGGCACCCGCATGTCCGGGGTACCCAGTTGCGCGACGATGGAGTTGTCGCGGTACTGCACCATGGAATGGATGATGCTTTGCGGATGGATGACGACCTCGATGCGCGATGGCGGCACCCCGAACAGATGGCGTGCCTCGATGACCTCGAGAACCTTGTTCATCATCGTGGCCGAATCGACCGAAATCTTGCGCCCCATCACCCAGTTCGGATGCGCACAGGCCTGCTCGGGCAAGACCTCACCCAGACTGGCTGGATCCCGCTGCCGGAACGGCCCGCCGGACGCTGTCAGGATCAGCTTGTCGATACTGGCATCCCAGGTCGACGCGTCGGCGGGCAGCGACTGGAATATGGCCGAATGTTCACTGTCGATCGGCAGCAGTTTGGCGCCGCCTTGCGCCACGGCCTGCATGAAGACAGCGCCGCCAACCACCAGCGCCTCCTTGTTGGCCAGCAACAGGCGCTTGCCGGCACTGGCTGCGGCCATGCAGGCAGCCAGTCCGGCTGCACCCACGATGGCCGCCATGACGATGTGCACCTGCTCATGGGCCGCGATGTCGGCGATCGCCTTTGGCCCTGACAACACCCGGGTGGGCAGATCCAGCACGCGGCATTGCTGCTCGAGCCTGCGGGCGCTGGCCGCGTCGGCCATCACGGCAAACGTCGGGGCATGGGCCACACATTGCGCCAGCATGGCATCGACCCGCGTCGATGCCGTCAGCGCAAACACCTCGAATCGTTGTGGATGGCGCGCAATTACATCCAGCGTGTTGACGCCTACCGAGCCAGTCGAACCCAGAATGACCACACGCTGGCGGATCGGAGTGACCTGCTGGTTCATAACGAGACCAGCAACATTGCCAGCGGCATGGCTGGCAACAAGGCATCGATGCGATCGAGCATGCCGCCATGACCGGGCAATAGCCCACTGCTGTCCTTGACGCCGGCGCTGCGTTTGACCAGTGATTCGATCAGGTCGCCCACCACACTCATGCCCACCAAAGCAACCAGTGCCGGCCACATGAACCAGTGTTCAGACGCGAACATGCGCGTGTAAAGACTCGGCGCCTGCGCCTGGAAATATCCGTCGGCCCACTGCCATACCAGCGCAAGCACCAACACGCCGATCACCGCCCCGGCAACACCCTCCCAGGTCTTGCCCGGACTGATGGCGGGTGCGAGTTTGCGCTTCACAATGCGGCCACCCCAGGTGCGTCCGGCAACGTAGGCAGAGATGTCAGCCGCCCAGACCAGCGCCATGATTGACAGCACGAAATTGGCTCCGACGTGACGCGCCTGCGCCAAAGCCACCCAGGCGGCGAACAGCACCAGAAATCCGACTCCCAGACGCACGCCTCTCGGCAACCGGGACCACAAACCAGTGCCACCGTAGAGCAACCATGCCGCGCCAGGTAGCCACACTGCTGCCATCAGGCTCCACAACCAGACAAGCGGTTGCAGCAATATGCCAGTGGCCCAGGCCGTCGCGCAGACCATCGCACAGAGCAAGGCACACAGCCATGGCACGGCGCCTTTGTAGCCAACCAGACGCGCCCACTCCCATGCTGCAGCGGCGATGAAGACAATCGCCAACGCAGTCAAAGGTACGGCGGACGAATAGAACATGGCTGGCAGCAACACCAGCAGCAAGACAATCGCGGTAATAACACGCTGCCGCAGCATGTGGCAGTCTCAGGCCAGTTGCGGGCGATCGGCTTTGGCCGTCACCTGCGCAGACGTTTTGCCGAATCGCCGCTCACGCTGCGCAAATGCGGCAATCGCCTGATCGAGCGACGCATCATCAAAGTCTGGCCACAGGGTGTCCGTGAAATACATCTCGGAATACGCAGCCTGCCACAGCAGAAAATTGCTGATACGCTGCTCGCCCCCGGTTCGCACGATCAGATCAGGATCGGGCACATGGGCCAGGGCCAGGGCAGCGTCCAGATTGGCCTCTGTGACGGGCTTGCCCTCGGCCACCAGCCGACGCGCTGCCTGGGCCATGTCCCAACGACCACCGTAGTTGAAGCAGACATTGAGAATCAGCCCCTTGTTGGCAGCTGTGGCCTGCTCGCCCTTTGCCAGGCCCAGTTCGACGGAGGGCGACAGCCCGGCGCGCTCACCCACGAAGTGCAGGCGAACACCGTCCTTGATCAATTGCGGCACCTCGCGCCCGATGGCCATCGCCAGCAACTCCATCAGACCCGAAACCTCGTCCTGCGGACGGTTCCAGTTTTCGGAGGAAAAGGCGAAAACCGTGAGCACGGACACGCCACGCTCGGCGCAGGCGCGCACACAGCGGCGCAGGCTGTCGACGCCGGCTTTGTGCCCCGCCACACGTGGCAGAAATCGCCGCGTCGCCCACCGGCCATTGCCGTCCATCACGATGGCAACATGGCGGGGCGTCGGGTGCGATGGATTCATGTGCGACGAACGGCGCCGAGGAACGAGCCTCAGACCGCCATGAGGTCCTGTTCCTTGGCCGCAACCAGCTGATCGATCAGGGCAATGTGGCGATCGGTCATTTTCTGGATGTCGCCCTCGGAGCGCTTCTGTTCGTCTTCGGTCGCAAGCTTGTCCTTGACCAGTTTCTTGACCGCTTCATTGCCGTCACGGCGCAGATTGCGCACGGCGATCTTGCCGTTTTCGCCTTCGTTGCGCACGAGTTTGGTCAGCTCCTTGCGCCGCTCTTCCGTCATGGTCGGCATCGGAACCCGGATCAGATCGCCCATCGAGGCCGGGTTCAGTCCCAGGTCGCTCTCGCGGATGGCCTTCTCAATCTTGGCACCCATGCCTTTTTCCCAGGGCTGGATACTGATCGTACGGGCATCGAGCAAGGAGACATTGGCCACCTGGCTGATCGGCACCTGCGAGCCGTAGTAGTCGACATGAACGGTATCGAGCAGCCCGGGGTTGGCACGGCCGGTACGGATCTTCGTAAGGGTGTGTTTGAGCGCCTCGATCGACTGATCCATGCGGGTTTCGGCGTTAAGGTTTATTTCTGCGATATCCATCGTCAACTCCTGCAAGGGCCTGAACCACCGGTCCAGGTAGTGGGTGCAAGCGATCGATTGTCAGGCATAGACCAGGGTGCCTTCGTCCTCACCCAGGATCACACGCTTGAGCGCACCGTGCTTGATGATTGAAAACACCTTGATCGGCAATTTCTGGTCCCGGCACAGCGCAAATGCCGTCGCATCCATGATGCCCAGATTACGCGCCATGGCTTCATCGAACGAGATTCGGTTGTAACGGGTCGCCAGCGGGTCCTTCTTGGGGTCGGCAGTATAGACACCGTCGACCTTGGTGGCCTTGAGCACCATCTCTGCACCGATCTCGGCGCCGCGCAAAGCGGCTGCCGTATCGGTCGTGAAAAACGGATTGCCGGTACCCGCGGCAAAGATCACCACTTTGCCCTCTTCCAGGTATTGCAGCGCCTTGGGTCGCACATAGGGTTCGACCACCTGCTCGATCGAAATCGCCGACATGACGCGGGCCGTCAGACCCGCCTTGTTCATGGTGTCGCCCAGCGCGAGTGCATTCATCACCGTGGCCAACATACCCATGTAGTCCGCGGTGGCACGATCCATGCCGACCGAGCCGCCGGCGACACCCCGGAAGATGTTGCCCCCGCCAATCACCACCGCCACTTCCACCCCCATGCGGGTGACCTCGGCGATCTCGTCGACCATGCGAACAATGGTGTCCCGATTGATGCCGAACGCGTCGTCGCCCATCAGGGCCTCGCCGGACAGCTTGAGCAGAACACGTTTGTAAGCCGGTACGGGTTTTGACATGGGCATCTCCAGATCTTCAGACAGGGCACCGGCCGGCCCGCCAGGCGGGACCGGCCTTTGCAGGTTCAGGCCGATTGCTTGGCCGACGCCACCTGGGCGGCAACTTCGGCAGCAAAGTCATCGACCTTCTTCTCGATGCCTTCGCCCACGACATACAGCGTGAAACCCTTGACCGTGGTGTTGGCGCCTTTGAGCATCACTGCCACGGTCTGCTTGTCGTTCTTGACGAACGACTGGTCAAACAGCGACACCTCTTTCAGGTATTTTTGCACGCCACCTTCAATGCGCTTGGCAACGATCTCGGGCGACTGTACCGGCTTGCCGGCAGCTACCGCAGTAGCGGCATCCTCTGCCGCCTTGGCCGCAGCCACCGAACGCTCACGCTCGACAAATTCGGCGGGCACATCGGCGCTGGACAAAGCCACTGGCTTCATCGCCGCGATATGCATCGCCACATCCTTGGCGGCGGCTTCGTCGCCATCGAACTCGACGACCACACCGATGCGGGTTCCGTGCAGGTAGCTGGCCAACTTGGCTCCGGACGCAAATCGCTTGAAGCGGCGAAAGCTCATGTTCTCGCCGATCTTGCCGATCAAGCCCTTGCGCACGTCTTCCAGCGTCGGACCGAAACCGTCCTGCTCGTAGGCCAGGGCACCCAGTGCCGCAACATCGGCCGGATCATGCTTGGCAACCAGTGCCGCGGCCGCTTCGGCCACGGCTAGAAAGCTGTCGTTCTTGGTGACAAAGTCGGTTTCGCAGTTGACTTCTACCAGCGCGCCGGCGTCACCGTCGCGGGCAATGGCGACCACGCCTTCGGCGGTGATACGTCCAGCCGCCTTGCCGGCCTTGGTGCCGAGCTTGACGCGAAGCAACTCTTCTGCCTTGACCATGTCACCCTCGGCCTCTGTCAACGCCCGTTTGCATTCCATCATGGGTGCATCGGTTTTTCCACGCAATTCAGCGACCATGCTTGCAGTAATTGCTACCATCATTCTTCTCCGTATCTGTTACGACTTAATATAAATCGAGGCTAAAAAAAAGGGGCCCGGAGCCCCTTTGAACGGCCCTGAAAGGATCAGGCCTGGGTCTCGCTCACTTCGACAAATTCATCGCCACCCTCGGCTGCTGCCACCGCCTTGACGACGTCGTCGACGGCATTGGCACGGCCTTCGAGCACGGCGTCGGCAATGCCTCGCGCATACAGCGTGACCGCCTTGGCCGAGTCGTCATTGCCAGGAATGACGTAATCGATGCCTTCGGGCGAATGGTTGGAGTCCACCACACCGATCAGCGGAATGCCCAGCTTCTTGGCTTCGGCAATGGCGATCTTGTGGAAACCCACGTCGATCACGAAGATCGCGTCAGGCAGAGCGTTCATGTCCTGGATGCCACCGATGTCCTTCTCGAGCTTGGCAATTTCGCGGGCAAACATCAGTTGCTCCTTCTTGCTCATGCTGTCGAGGCCGGCTTCCTGCTGGACTTTCATTTCCTTCAGGCGCTTGATCGAGGTCTTGACCGTCTTGAAGTTGGTCAGCATGCCGCCGAGCCAACGCTGGTCAACGTACGGCACGCCTGCGCGCTGCGCTTCCATGGCCACGGTATCACGGGCCTGGCGCTTGGTACCGACCATCAGGACGGTGCCGCGGCGAGCGGTGAGCTGGCGCACGAACTTGGCCGCTTCCTGGAACATCGGCAACGATTTTTCCAGGTTGATGATGTGGATCTTGTTGCGATGGCCGAAGATGAACGGCGCCATCTTGGGGTTCCAGAAACGGGTTTGGTGACCGAAATGGACACCGGCTTCCAGCATTTCACGCATGGTGACTGACATGATTCTCTCCAAAAGGTTGGGTCTAAAATCCGGTCCTCGATCCGCCCGGGTCAAAAAGCACACCCTGCATCAGGGGACGGCTTAGACCTGGCGCGAACACCTTGTTGGGCCCGGATTCGCGATTTGTCTTGACTCGCATCCCGCATTAGGGTGCGTCGGCAAAACCCAAGGACTATAACACAGGCACCCCACAGATCCGATGGCGCACAACACCCTGGCCGACCTGGCCCACACCCGTAAAAACATCCTGGATGGCGTCGCCAATGCCCGCGATCACATGCAGGCCTGCGTGGCAGCAGCGCAGTCGCCCGCGTGCGACAAAGTCTTCCTGCGTCCGATGTTCGACGAAGCTCGGCAAGTCGCCGCCAGCACTGATGCACGTCGGCTGCCGCTGGCGGGCCTGGCAGTATCGGTCAAGGATCTGTTTGACGTACACGGGCAGGTCACGGGCGCTGCCTCACTGACCCGCGCCGACGACGCGGCCGCAACGCAGGACTGCCCGGCGGTTGCGCGTCTGCGTGCCGCGGGCGGTGCCATCATCGGACGCACCAACATGACCGAGTTCGCCTTCTCCGGCGTCGGCATCAATCCGCACTTCGGCACACCGGCCAATGCCGCGAGTCGCAACGAACCTCTGATACCCGGTGGCTCATCTTCAGGCGCTGCCGTCTCAGTGGCCACTGGCGCGGCCTACATCGGGCTGGGCTCGGACACCGCCGGCTCGATTCGCATCCCGGCCGCACTCAACGGCGTTGTCGGCTTCAAGTGCACTGCGGCGCTGGTGCCGCGAGACGGGGCCATTCCCTTATCGACCACGCTGGACACCGTATGCGCCATGACCCGCTCGGTGCCGGACGCCATGATTGCGCACGAAATCCTGGCTGCCCGCATGGTGACGCGCAGCATGGCGCCGCTGCCGGCCTATCGACTGGCGATCGTGCGCCAGCTGATGCAGGACGAGCTGGATCCGACCGTCGCTCAGGCCTGGCACCGTACGCTGGACCGGTTGCGCGCCGGCGGCGCGTCCGTCAGCGAGATCGACCTGCCCGAACTCGATGAGTTGGCGGGCATGATGGCGCATGGAGCTTTTTCGGGAGCCGAGAGTTTTGCCTATCACCGCGAGGCGCTCGAACGTTTTGGCAACCAGTTCGATCCGCGTGTGGTGGCACGTATCCGCCGAGGTGCGGCCATGAGTGCCTTTGAGTACATCGATCTGCAACACGCCCGCACCGACTGGATCGCCCGCATCGGTCAACGCCTGTTGCCCTATGACGCCGTGTTGTCGCCGACCGTGCCGCTGGTGGCCCCGTCGATAGCGTCAATCGCACCGGGGTCGGAACGGGACAACGCATTTTTTCGGGTCAACGGCCTGTTACTGCGCAACACCAACGTGGTCAACATGCTGGACGGCTGCGCCTTGTCGCTGCCTTGCCAGCAGACCGATGAGTTACCGGTTGGACTGATGGTGTGGCACGGCGCTTACCGCGACGACGTGGTGCTCAACATCGCGTGCCAGATCGAACAGTTGCTGCAAGCCGGATAATCCGGGCCACGCCTGCCGGCGGCCCTGAGCCGGCCGGACCTCCGGCATCAAAGGGATTCATGAAAATTGCAGTCATTGGCGCCGGAATTGTCGGCGTCACCACCGCGTATGAGCTGGGCCGCGATGGCCATGCCGTCACGGTCTTCGAGCGGCGCGGTGCGGCAGCGGAGGAAACGAGTTTTGCCAATGCCGGCATCATTGCGCCCGGCTATGTGACACCGTGGGCTGCTCCGGGCATGCCGGGCAAGGTGCTGGGGCAACTGTTCCAGCGCCATGCCAGCATGCGTATGGCATGGCCACTGGGTGTGGACGATCTGAAATGGGCCTGGAAGTGGTACCGCGCCTGCCGGCTCGAAACCTACCTGACGAATCGGGCCCACATGCGCCGCCTGGCTTTTTACAGCCTTGCCCGTTTGCACGCCATCCGTGCCGACCTGCGCCTGGAATATGACCGCAGCAACGGCCATCTGGTGTTATTGCGTACCGAGCGCGATCGGCAGATGGTGCAACCCAGCCTGCAGGTACTGCGTGACGCCGGCATTGCGTTCCGGCTGCTGGAGCCGGAGCAGGCCCGCATGGTCGAGCCGGCCCTCGATACCGAGACGGCCTTTGTCGCCGCCATCGAATTGCCGGACGACGAGGTCGGCAACTGCCGCCAGTTTGCCCTGCTGCTCAAGAACGAGGCCCAACGCAATGGCGTGAATTTCCGCTTCAACACGACGGTGCGCAGTGTGTTGGCGGGTAGTCAACCTGCAGCATGGGTGCAAGGCGAACCGGAGGCGACCGCATTCGATGCGCTGGTGTTGTGCGCCGGCGTGGCCTCGGCAAAGTTGCTCAGGCCGGTTGGCATCTCGTTACCCCTGGTATCCGTACACGGCTATTCGCTCAGCGCGTCGATCAAGGAGCCGCTCAACGCGCCGCGCAGTGCCGTGATGGACGAGCACTACAAGGTCGCCATAACCCGAATGGGCAATCGCATCCGCGTGGCCGGAGGGGCCGAACTCGGCGGTCGCGCCGCCGACAAGCACCATGCGCCGCTGCGCACCTTGTACAAGGTATTGCAGGACTGGTTTCCGGCGGCGGCCAGCCGCAGCAGCGGCATCCAGGAATGGAAAGGCGCCCGCCCCATG
>JBKJRR010000100.1:0-10447 GCA_046594635.1 Burkholderiaceae bacterium | reverse complement strand
CGGCTCAGCCGCATAGAGACCGATCAACGCGCGCTGGAAACGCAGCGATCCGCCCTATCGTCGGCCGAGGCAGGACTGGGCGAGGCGCTTGCACGCATGCAGGACTTGCGCGAATTGGTTATTGCCGCGGGCAACGCCGGCTACAGTCCGTCCGATCGCACGACGATTGCGGACCAAATCAACAACCTGCGCGACCAGATTTTTGCCATCGCCAACCGCACAGACAGCAACGGCGTGCCACTTTTCGGCGGTTTGGGCAGCGCAGGCTCACCTTTCGCCGACATTCCAGCCGGCGTCCAGTTCCAGGGTGCGCCAGGCCAGCGTGCCGCCACCACCACCGCATTACCGGGCGCGATGAACGGCCAGGCGATCTGGATGGACGTACCCAGCGGCAATCGCACCTTCGAGGTTTCGCTGGGGGCAGGCAATACCGGCGGTGTCTGGACCGACACCGGCACCGTGATCTCACCGGCCTTGCTGACTGGCAACAACTACCGCATCGACTTCAACGTGAGCGCTGGCGTAACCACCTACGACGTGGTCAATACGACCACGGCCACAACTGTGCAAAGCGCCCAGCCCTACACCAGTGGCGCGCCGATCCAGTTCGACGGCCTGTCGGTGCTGCCGCAAGGCGTGCCCGCCAGCGGCGACACCGTCACCATCGCGCCCAGCACGCCACTGAACCTGTTCAACCTGCTCGACGGCACGATCAACAGCATCCGCAGCGCCTCTAGCGACAACCGCCTGTCGCAGGCCATTGCCTTGTCGCTGGCGCAGATCGATACCGGCATGGAACGGCTGCAGGCCGCGCGGGGGCAGGCGGGTGACTGGCTGAACCGGGCGGACAGCATCACCGATGCGCAGTCCGCACGCTCGCTGGCATTGGAGGCGGATCGCTCTCGCGCCGTCGATGCCGACATGGCCAAGGCGATTTCCAATTTCTCGACAGCGCAGACCGGTTACCAGGCTGCGTTACAGTCCTACGCTCAGATTCAACGTTTGTCGCTCTTCAATTACATCAATTGACATGGCCCCCTCGTCACTGGGACAACTGATCCTGGGCTACCAGCTGATCTGGGACCCATCGCGCCGGCCGGCGGCCATGCAGCTGTTCATGTCACCGCTGCAGGACGAACCTGCCGAGGTGGCGCATTTTCTGCGCGCACTGCAACAGACCTGGTCCGGCCAGAGTCCGACCCTGATACTCACGCCGCTCAGCGCCGACCTGCTCAGCGGCGCGCTGGAACATACCACCGCCGATGGCCCCTGGCTTTGTGCGCAACAGGACCTGCTCGGTGACGCCGGCATCATCGACCTGCTGCGCCAGGCCCATGGCCGGGGCGTGCAGCTGTTGTGGCGCGGTGCCCCGGGCGAACGGCCCGACGCCGTGCTTGCACCGCTGTTTGCACGCATCATCATCTCCCTGACTCCGGGCGAGGCACTGGCCGGTGCCCATGTGTCGCTGACGCACAACCGCGACACACCGAGCGCGACCAATCCGGTGCTGCCCGGCCAGATCGTCGAGGCCGTTCCGAGCCGTCTGATGGCCGACCATTGCCTGGACCAGAGTACTGCCTGGGGCATCGCCGGCTGGCCCAGCGACGACGTGTTGCTTTCGCACCGGCACCAGGGCGTGCAGCCCAGCCATCAAGCCATCGTGAAGCTGTTGCGCGAGATCGACAAGGACGTGGCGCTCGATCTGCTCGAGCACACGCTGGCCGAGGAACCGCTGCTGGCCTACCGTTTCCTGCGTTTCACCAATTCGGCCGCGATGGGCCTGCGCAAGGAAGTCGAGTCCCTGCGCCACGGGCTGATGCTGCTGGGCCTGACCCGCTTCAAGCAGTGGCTGATGGAGCAGATGCCGCTGGCCACCGACGAGCCCGACATGGAACCGGTGCGTACCGGCATTGTCATGCGCGCCCACCTGATGGAGCACCTGCTTGATGCCGGCGATGAAGACACGCTGCGCCGCGAGGTATTCCTGACCGGCATGTTGTCGCAGATCGACGGGCTGCTGGGCGAGACCTTGCGTGACGCCCTGCACCGTCTGCCGCTGTCAGAACGCGTGAACGGCGCAATCCTGGGCCGCAGCGGCCCCTACGCCCCGTTCCTGGAACTGGCTAGCGCGCTTGAATATCCGCACATGACGCAAGTGGCGGAACTGTGCAAAGAGCATGAACTGCACCTGGACGATGTCAACCGCACGATGTTGCGGGTGATGGCGCAGCTGCAGCATTAGCGGGTCCGGCGCCATGGCGCGTGGTGACGCGTCCGCACGCGCGGTCGTCCCATGCGACAACGTCACTGGCGCAGATATCAAGCCTGCGCGGCAGGCTCTGAAAGCGTCGCACAGTGCGCGCCACCGCCGACCCAGTTCGCGGGCGTTGCATCGATGAATCGCACCACGCGCCCGGGAAACGCAGCCTCGTAAATCGCCTTGACCTTCTGCTGGCGCTCCGGTGGCGTGCCTTGTGCCAGGTAGTCAGGCAGCAGCACCAGGTCGTTGGCCAGCACATGGTTGAGATAGCTGCTGGTGGCGACCTGAATCACGGTATCGCCTTCACGCCGACCCTCACGGGCAGGGAACTGTGCGGCGCTCCACTGCTCGGAATAGTCCGTATTGGCCTGGGCAGACAACACCACCGGGCGTTCGATCAAACGTGGCATCGGCACCTTGATCACTCGCAAAGGTTTGCCCGCGGCATCGCTGCTGCTCACCAGGATGTCGTGATTGGCCCGCATTCGGATGTTGTTGATCCGCGCCACCGGGTGGGTGGCGGCTTCGGCCTCGTCCATCCAGGCCAGCAGCACGGTGCGGGCGTCGGCAAAACGCACGAACTCGTCGGTATGCCCGCCGGTGCCCCAGCCGACATAGGCGCCGGTGATCGTGCCCCGGTGCAAGGTATCGTGGGCCAGTCCCTGCGGCAGCCAGATGACTTTGCGGATACCGGGCAGGCGCAGCATCTCACGCTCCATGGCGGCGCGGCCCATGCCCAGGTTGCGGCTGTTCCAGAGTTCGGCATTGGCAATCAGCAGGCCCTGGCCATTGACCTCGACGCCGCCGCCTTCGATCGCCAGCGCCGACTGGAACGTCGCCAGGCCCAGGGCATCGCCCAGGCGGCGATCGAGCGAGCCGGTATCCAGACCGTCAGCCCGCGCACATGCCTGGGGTCGCGGCTGACTGCCCCTGAAGGTACGGCGGCACCAGTTGGACCAGCCGTAGTAGGTCCAGCGGAAGTCGACAACAAACGGCTGGCGCTCGCCATCGACGCCGAATACCACCGCGTCGCGCACGAAAAATGGCGCCCGCGTGTCGTGCACGAAACGGAGCCTGCCCGCGTCCAGCGCACGGCTGTTCAGGAGCTCCCGGGCCTGGCCCTCGGCTTGCGCATCGCGCACCAGCATGCGTATCGGCACATGCGGCCACAAGGCCTCGGCCAAGTCGGCAGTGAAGGCTGCATGGCCGGCATCAAAACCCAGCCAGATCGCGGCGACCGGATCAAAGTCGGCCGTGATACGCGCGCCCGTTGCTATCTTGCCGACGCCTGGGCGTGCCAATGCCGGAAAAAAAACTGACAGAGCGGTGGCCACCGCGGTGCACAGCAAGGCACGACGGCGGAATGAAGGAATCGCGGAACGGAGCATCGCCGCAGTATCCCCGCAGGCACGACGCGGCGCCGCGGTTGGCGGCAATCCCCTGGTGACAGGATGTACCCGACCGGCAACGCCGAGTCCAGACCCGGCAATACGAACAACTGCGCTAGTTGCTCCCGCCCGCGTAATCGAGGAACTTTTCCGGACTGATGCGCAATGCAGCGCCGGTTGGGCAGGCGCGTACACATGCCGGGCCGGATTTCAGATCCTTGCACATGTCGCACTTGACTGCCTTTTTGACCTGGCTGACCTTGTCCTTGCCGGCCATCGCGACCTTGGGAGCGCTGACACCGGGTTCGCGGCCGACACCGGTCAACAACCAGGCCCACAGGCTGTTGATGCCGCGCTTTTCGGCCAGCGGCGCCATCTGAATCACGCCATACGGGCAGTTTTTCTCGCAGTTGCCGCAGCCGATGCAGGCCTCAGAAATATAGACCTCGCCGCCAGGCGAACGGTGGATGGCATCGGGCGGGCAATCCTTCATGCAATGCGGATGCTCGCAGTGCCGACAGGAGGTGGGCACATGCAGGTTGTCGAAGGTCGGCCCCGCCTCGCGGTCGAGCCGCGAGGTACCGGCGTGGGTGTCGGCGCAGGCCTTCTCGCAGTTGTCGCAGCGGATGCACAGCGACTCGTCGATCAGCAGCACGTCGGTCGCCTCCCCCACACCCTGCTGCAGCAGGAAGGAGATCAGGTTGCCCGACTTTTCGTTGGACGCCATGGCCTCGTTCGCCTGCAAGCGCGCCATGTACTGGTCGTCGAGGTCGGCACGCATCGAGGTGTTGGACGCCAGCACTTCGGTGACGTTGCTCTTGAGCAGCACGATGGCTTCGGTCGGCACCGCCGCGCGCACGGTGGCCGAACGTGGCGCGTCGCGCATCAGCGCCATCTCGCCGACATAGTTGCCGGCCGACACATACGACAACACCACGTCGCGTCCGCCCAGCGAGCGTGACACCATGACCGAGCCCTTGCGGATCAGGTACAGGCCGTCCGCCTTGTCGCCTTCATTGAACAGGGCCTCGCCGTTCTTGAAACGACGGATCTGCGCGCCTTCGACCAGGCGATTGAGTTGCTCCTCGCTGACATCGGCAGCAACGTACTTGCGCACGGCGCGGCGCAGCGCGACCTGATCGAGCTCACGCCGAACCGCATCGACCGAGGCGAGCACACGCAGCATGGTGCGGCTGGGCGTTTCCAGCAGGATGCAGGCTTTGGCTGCACGTACCTTGGCGGAGCGCCGGCGCCCGGAGATCAGCCCCATCTCGCCAAAGAAGTTGCCGGCCTCCAGCATGATGGCCTTGGCTTCCGGATCGGCGTCCGAGCCCTTGACCCGCACCGTGCCCCGCAGGATGCTGAAAAAGGAATTCGAATAGTCATTGCGCCGGAAGATTACCTCGCCCTCCTTGGGCAGGCGGATATCGCTCTCCAACATCAGTTCGCGCAACTGCAAGGGGCTGAGACTTTTCAGCCAGGGCATGCTCGAACCCACCATGGCCAGCACACCTTCGACGTTGCGCAGCTGCGGATAAGCCTTGAGTACGCCGGCAAAACGCTTCTCGAGCAAGGGCTGGTCGACCGGAATCACAACCCGGCCGCAGATCGACTCGACCGCCTCGTAGCCCTGATTCATTGCCTGCTTGATCAGCGGATAGCCGCCAAGCGCTCCCACCACATACAAGCCAGGCACTGACGACTGGTAGGTCGGTGAGAGCTCCGGCAAAGCCGTTGGATCCTTGCTGCCGAACCGGATGCCGAAGCTCTCGACCAGCTTGCGTGGTGCAATCGCGCCCAGCCGGCCAATCACGCGGTGGCACTCGATGACCTCCTCTCCTTGCGGGGTGTTGAGCACGACCTGCAGGCTGGGTTTTGACACCTTGCCCTTCTGTCGCTTGGACAGGTCGGCAATCTGCACGATCAAGGTGGCATTGACATTGGTCTGCAGCGCCGGGTCGGCCTTGGCCAGCGCATCGAGATGGTCGATGCTGGTGCTGAAGCGGCAGGCCAGCAGGTTTTCGCGGATTGCGGCCTGGATGGCACTGAGGTTGCCGTCCTTGCAGCGGCTGAACTCGGCATTTCGGTTGAGCAGGATGACCCGGTTGTCGTGCTCGGCCAGTGCTAGCGCGTTTTCGATCGCCGCGTCGCCGGCGCCCACAACGATGATGGTCTCGCCGCCGTAGGCGCGCGGATCGTCGAGCTGGTATTGAACATTTGGCAGGTTCTCGCCCCTGACGCCCAGAGTGCGCAGGTTGCCCTGCACGCCGATGCCCAGCACGATCTGCTCGGCGGCGATCAGCTCGCCGCTCTCCAATGTGATCCAGAAGGCGCCTTTCTCCCCTTCGATGGCGACGACACGGGAGTTGTTCTGGATCAGCGTGCCACAGGCGATGATCTGGTCATCGAACCGGTTCAAGATACTCTCGCGCGTGCCGGCTTCGAAGTTAAGCGGGCTGCGCAAGTCCAGAAAGCCGGGCTCGGCCATCACATGCTTGCCCTTCTGGTACTTGTAAATCGTGTCCGACAGGTGCGGCTGGGCCTCGATCAGAATATGCGAGATGCCCAATTTCGCCGCGTGCGCGGCAGCCGACAGACCGGCCGGACCGGATCCGATGATGGCAACCGCGAAACGCTCAGTCATGACTGCTCCTTGTCAGCGGCTTGCCACCGGAGTGGCCACCAGCGGGCGGAAGTCGCGCAGGCGCGCCTGAAACTGCGCCTCTCTGTAGGCCTCGTCATGGCGCAACACATCGCGAATCGACGCCAGGCCCTTGTTCAGTTGCGCGGCCGACTTCAGGTCACCGAGCTTGTGCAAGGTATTGACAACACTGCCCAACGCCATCACCGCCTGCTCGGCGCCAGCGTAGTCTGGGTATGCGCCGGCCAGGCCGTCGTCGACCAGGGCCAGTGCCATGCCGCGCAGCTGTTCGCGATTCAAACCACGTGCCGAGATCGCCTGTGCCGCCTCGTCCGACACGGCCTTTAGCGCCAGACCCCGCTGGCGCATGTCGCCCTTGCCGGCGACCGCCTCGTTGAGCTCGACCACGGCGCGCGTGTAGCGACTGGCCAGCGGTGCATCAACCTGGGCCAGGATCAAGCGTAGCATCAACATGGCCGAATTGTTCAGCCGCACCAGCCCCGGGGCAATGCTCTTGCCAAACGCGGTTTGGGGTTTCCAACGAGTGTCGGCCATCGGATGGTGGCAGGCATGGCAGTCGAACAGGGTCAGTTCCGGAAAAGCCCCGTCACGCCCACGCACCGGGTCGAGCAGGATCCCGACCTGGGTGCTGACTGCCACGGCCTGGCCAATCGCCCAGATGCGCACGCCGTCGAAATTTCCCTTGCGCCGGATGTAGTCGGCGTCGATCGTGAAATGCGCCGGCTGCAGGTTGGTGAACGTATCCATCTCGAAACTCAAACGCGGATGGCCGGCCGCCATGAAGCGGTGGCTGACGTATTTTTCCGATGACCCGAAGTGGCAGGACAGGCACAACTTCGCGCGCGCCAACGGCTGGTCGACCGGATACAGACCGCTGCGGATATTGCCCTGGTGGGTCGCTTCTGGCGCGGTATGTGATGCGATCCAACGTTGGGCTGGCCCATGACAACCTTCGCAGCTGATGCCGTCCGCCACCGAATGCGCCGGCGCCGGACGGGCCGCAACGGGCGCCGGGTTGTGCGCATGGCAGTCAACACATTCACGCGAGAGATGGGCCGGCTGTGCCAGCCCAAGCTTGGCCGCAATGCTGCGCGACTCGGCGTTGGTCAGCAGCGCATAGGCGCGGGCATGTTTGTCCAGCCGCGACCACACCACGTATTCGTTCTGCAACACGGGCGAGCCATCCCAACCGGCGATGGAACCATGGCACAAGGAATTCGCGCAGGTGACTACACCCAAAGTCTGATCCCGCGACTGATCGGGTAGCGTCTGCGCAACGGCCAGCGAACTGCACAGCGCGAGCGCCGACAACACGAGGCGAATCAGGCGGAAACCGTAGGACATCGTCATGGCTTGGCCTTCGATCGCGGAGCCGCCGCTGTGGCGTTCGCCGACGCGGCGCCGCGCTCGGGCGGCAGGCCGACATTGGAATACGAGGTGCCCGGGGTGTCGGTCACGGTCCAGATGGTGCCATCCTGGCGCAAGTACAACTTCTGCATTTCCGTCAGCGTGAGCGGCCTGGAGCCAATTCGGCCAAATACCGCAATCTGACCTCCGGTTTCGTCAACCGCCCGATCGCGGTCCAGACCCTTGGACAAGGATAACGCCGGAGAGCGGGTCTCGCGCCATGCGATGACTTCCGGTTTCGGCGCCGGCGAAAAACCGTAGAACTTCGGCTGCGTGTCGGGCGCGGTCAGCTGCACCACCTTCAAACCACCGGCGCCGTCAGCCACATAGGCAAACAAGGACGCGTTGGTCGAGCCCACGACCACGTCCTGGGCGTCGATCAGGCTGGTCGCCGGGGTCGGTCCCTGCTGCAAGCGGGTCGCAATACGCGGCTGGGTCGGACGCTCTACATCGACCACGACCAGACCTTCGGCACCGGCCGCCACATAGGCGTAGGTACGCGCCACATACACCTTGCGCGCATCGCGCAGCGGCACCACCGCATCGACCACCCGCTGCGGCTGGCGCGGCGACGTGACGTCGATGACCTCAAGGCCGTCCGCCGTGGTGACCCACAGGTATCGGAACTGCAGGGCGCTGGCGCGCGCATCGCGCATGGGAATCGTGGTGACCCAGCGCGGCTTGAGTGGATCGTCGACATCGACCACCGTCAAACCGACCTTGGTCGTGATGTACAGATAGTGGCCACCCACCGTGACGTGACGCGCGCCATCGAGCACGCCCTTGTGCGCGCCCTCACCGTTCCAGGTGGCCGCGCGTTTGAGAAAATTGTTGCGTGGCTCACCGTCGGCCAGCGTGTCGACGTTGACAACGATCAGGCCTTCGCGGCTGTCGGTAATGAAGGCATAGTGGTAGATCGGGTGGAACGCCTGCTCCTCGTTTGTCACCCGCATCAACTCGCCCTGGTTGCGCGCGGGCGCGATCGGTTGATTGGTCGGCAAGGCCACGCAGGTCGCGTTGGCCGACCCGATATGCGTGTCGTGGCCCAGCGGCGAGAACGGCGCTGTGATGATCGGCTGCGAGATGCCCTTGTTCGCGATGCTGGCCACGTCGTACACGCGCATGCCGCCCGATCCTTCGGCGACAAACAGGTATTCTCCGCGGATCTGCACACACTGGGCCGCGCCACGCGTGGTATGGGAATGCGAGACCTGCAGACGCGATTTCGCGTCCAGGTGCTGCTGGTACCAGTCCGGATACGCATAGCGGTGCAGGTAGCTGCCCACCACCGCCTGCGGTTCCTCCCACTCGGTCACCTGCACGGCCTCGATCGCCTGCTCCGCACCGAGCCATGCCTTGAAGCCGACGAAGTTCACGAAGTTGGTGCCCTGCAGCAACAGTTGGGCCATGCTCGCGTTGTTGTCGTTGGCTTTGTTGAGATGGCAGTCCGAGCAGGTCTTGGTCTCGGTCTTGCGTTCGGTATGCGGGTAATGTGGCGCGAAGGCCTGCGACGAGAAGCCGCTGGCGGCGATGGGTGGCTGCTGGATGTAGATGCGTTCGCGGCTGCCGTTGGTCGACGACAGCACCAGGGCCGAACTCGAACGCACCGGCGTGATCTTGCTGCCTTTGACCGTACCCGACCGCCCAAGCTGGAACATGTCGTCGCGCGCGACCTGCGGGTTGTAGCTGGCGTAGTTGCGGGTCTCGCCGCCTTCGTAGTGCAGCCGGTCGGTCTTGGCGTTGGCCTGAATCGGCAGATGGCAACCGGCGCAGCTGGTGGTCCAGGAAAGATGGCAGGTGTAGCAAGCGACCTTGTCGTCGTCGTGCGCATAACTCTGACCCGCGCCGGCCGTGCCCCAGGTACCGTCCTGGCCGGCCTTGCCCGAGAGCATCAACTTGGCACGTGCCGCCTTCTCGTTGTATTTCGGGTTGCCTGCCGTCACCGAGTCCTTGACCAGCGACATCTCCCATTCGAGTTTCGGATCCACCGCCGAGCGCTGATAGAGCTTGTCGCCGCGCCACTCGAAGCGGCGCCGGCCGTCCTGCGTGCGCAATAACTGCATGTCCATGCCGCCAGGTTTGGCGGCAGGCCCGGAGGTGAACAGGCTGGGGTACTTCTTGGCGCTGCCGTGGCAGTCTTTGCAGTCGATCTCGATCGCCGCAGCGACTTCCCCGTAGATATGGCCATTGCCGTGCGAATCCTGCGAAAAATGGCAGTCGACACATTGCATGCCCACGTCCAGGTGCACCGAGGTCAGGTGCACGGCCTTCTTGAACTTGTCCGGGTCGTCGTCCGACACCGCCTGGTTGTTCTTGTCCACCAGCGTGCCCTTGCGGTCACGCTTGAAGATCTTGCGGAAATTCCAGCCGTGTCCGTGGTAATCGGCAAACTGCCCGTCCTTGAGCTGCGGGTTGAGTTCGGACACTTTTTTGGAGAATTCCGGGTCGCCCCACAAGCCCCGCGTGGCCGCCTCTTCCGGATTGCGGTCGAGGATCTTGCGGGCTTCGGCCGGGGTCGGATATTTCTGTTTCTTCGGCCACATGAAAGGCGCATCGGACTCGTAGTCCCACATCGTGGTGCCGTAGAACGAATTGACGAAGATATTGGGCTGATGCATGTGGCACACCATGCACTGCGACGACGGAATCGCGCGCGTGAACTGGTGGCTGATCGGATGGCCGGAGCGGTCTTTCGGAATGCTCGGGTCGGTCGTCGCCGATTTGCCTTCA
>JBKJRR010000056.1:0-5609 GCA_046594635.1 Burkholderiaceae bacterium | reverse complement strand
TCGCGCCATTGCGGGCGATACCCTCGTTTTCGTACTTGCGTCCCACCATGAAGCCAGTGATGTTCTGCAGGAACACCAGTGGCACCTTGCGCTGGCAACACAGTTCGATGAAATGCGCGCCCTTGAGCGCGGACTCACTGAACAGGATGCCGTTGT
Source organism: Burkholderiaceae bacterium (assembly GCA_046594635.1). Taxonomy (GTDB): domain Bacteria; phylum Pseudomonadota; class Gammaproteobacteria; order Burkholderiales; family Burkholderiaceae_C; genus CAISIP01. The sequence continues at coordinate 5,453 of JBKJRR010000056.1, read as the reverse complement.
TGGCGATGATACCCACCGGCATGCCTTCGACCTGCGCAAACCCGCAGACCAGGGTGGTGCCATATCGCGCCTTGAACTCGTCGAATTCGGAATCGTCGACGATACGCGCAATGATCTCGCGCACATCGAAGGGCTTGCGGGTGTCGACCGGAATCACACCATACAACTCGCGCGCGTCAAAACGTGGTGCAACAGGCGCCGATGGTGGCGCCGGCTTGCGCTGCGCCTGGTTCAGGTTCTTCACGGCATTGCGGGCGATGGCCAGCGCATGCATGTCATTCTCGGCCAGATGATCGACGACACCGGACAGGCGGGTGTGCACATCGCCACCGCCCAGGTCTTCTGCCGTCACAACTTCGCCCGTCGCCGCCTTGACCAAGGGCGGGCCGCCCAGAAAAATGGTTCCCTGATTACGCACGATGATGCTCTCGTCACTCATCGCCGGCACATAGGCGCCGCCCGCCGTGCAACTGCCCATGACCACGGCGATCTGGGCGATGCCTTGCGCGCTGAGATTGGCCTGGTTGAAGAAGATGCGGCCGAAATGGTCGCGATCCGGAAACACTTCGTCCTGATTGGGCAGGTTGGCGCCGCCCGAGTCGACCAGATAGATGCACGGCAGGCAGTTTTGCTGTGCAACCTCCTGCGCCCGCAGGTGCTTCTTGACAGTCAGCGGGTAGTAGGTGCCGCCTTTGACCGTGGCGTCATTGCACACGATCATGCAATCGACACCACTGACCCGGCCAATACCGGCGATCAGGCCGGCGCACGGCGCGCTGTCGCTGCCATCGCGATCGGGGTACATACCCAACGCCGCCAGCGGGCTGAGCTCGAGAAACGGCGTACCCGGATCGAGCAACATCTGCACCCTGTCCCGCGGCAGCAGTTTGCCGCGCGCCGTGTGCTTGGCGCGTGCGGCTTCGCCACCACCGTTTTGCGCCTCAGCTACACGGGCCTGCAGATCGGCGACCAGGGTCTGCATCGCCTGGGCATTCTGCTGGAATTCGCTGGATCGGGCGTTGAGCTTGGTGTCGAGTATGGGCATGTCATCAGTACCTGGTTTGGGCTGGATTGTGATCGCGCGAGGGGCACGCGTGTCGCCAGCCTTTAGTGCATCAGCAACGGCAAATCGGCCATGGATGAGAATATTTCGACAGCGCCGGCGTCGCGCAACGCGGCACCGTCACCATTCGGGGCATAGGCGAATACGACAGCGCCAGCAGCCACGCCCGCGGTGACGCCTGTCACAGTGTCTTCCACGACCGCGCAGCGCGTGGGCGAGACAGCAAGCGCGGCAGCAGCCGCCAGATACACATCGGGATAAGGCTTGGATCGCGGGGTTTCGTAACCGCTGAAGATGCGGCCCTCGAAATAATCCATCAGTCCGACCTTGCGCAACTGCATCTCGACCTTGAACCGGTCGGCGCCTGAGGCGCAGGCGATGCGCGCGTTGTGGTGTGCGTGGATACTGTGCACGGCATCATGAATATGCGGTATTGCGGTCAGTTGCGCCAGCAGCGCCACGTTGCGCCGCTGCTGAAACTCGGTGAGCCATCGGCTGTCGACATCGCGACCCGTACGCTGCGCGATCATGACGACCTCTTCCTTGAGCGCCTTGCCGACAAACATCTCCATGCACTCCTGCGAGCTCAGGTGCCAACCGAGCTCACCGAGCATCTCGCGCAGTACGCTGCTGGTGATGGGTTCGGAGTCGACCAGTACGCCATCGCAGTCGAACAATACAGCTTCAAATTTCATCGAGTCGAGTCCTTCTGACACTTGCTGGTTTGGCGGATCGGCAGCCTTCGTCCGTGCCTCATGCAGCGCCCTTGCGCCGGGCCAGGTTGTCTGCGAGCGATTCGGTCGGGGCACCGGCGTCCGTCCATTGCGCCCAGCCGCCATCGATATGGGCGACGTTGGCCATTCCCATGTCCTGCAACGACTTGGCGGCCAGCGCACTGCGCCAACCGGCACCGCAGAACAACACGAATTCGCGCGCTTCGTCAGCAAAAAGAGGCTTGTGATACGGCGAGGCCGGGTCGACCCAGAACTCCAGCATACCGCGCGGCGCATGCACCGCGCCGACGATGGTGCCGGCGTTCAATTCACGGATGTCGCGGATGTCGATGATCTGCAATGTCGGGTCAGTGCCCAGGCGTTGCCGCACCTGCTCAACCGAATAGGTGGTGACCTCGGCCATGGCCTCGTCAACGAGTTGTTGATATCCCTTGGTGATCGGCATAGCGGGCTCCTGTGGGGTTGAACCGTGGCGCCAGCTCAAACGCCCTGCGCCAGCGCACGCTGGATCAGGATTTTCTGCACATCGCTGGTGCCTTCATAGATCTGGCAGACACGGACGTCACGATAAATACGCTCGAGCGGGAAGTCGGCCACGTACCCGTATCCACCCAAGGTCTGGATCGCTGCCGAGCAGACCTGCTCGGCCATCTCGCTGGCGAACAGTTTGGCCATGGCGGCCTCCTTCAGACAGGGTCGTCCAGCATCGCGCAGGCTCGCGGCATGCCAGATCAACTGGCGCGCGGCTTCAATGCGGGTGGCGCAGTCGGCCAGCCGAAAGCCGACCGACTGGTGCTGAAAGATCGGTTGCCCAAAACTCTCGCGCTGCTTGGCGTAGTCGAGTGCGACCTCAAAAGCACTGCGCGCCATACCGACACTCTGTGCGGCGATACCGATACGGCCGCCCTCCAGCCCGCCAAGCGCGATCCGGTAACCTTCTCCCTCCTTGCCGATCAGGTTCTCGGCCGGGATGTGGCAGTTGTCCAGGTTGATCTGGGCGGTGTCGCTGCTGTTCTGACCGAGCTTTTCCTCCAGCCGGGCGACCTGGTAACCGGGCGCGTCGGTCGGCACCAGGAAGGCACTCATGCCCCTCTTGCCAGCGCCCTTGTCGGTAACCGCGATGACGATGACCACCTGGCCGTTTTTGCCACTGGTAATGAACTGCTTGACTCCGTTGAGTACGTAGCCATCCTTGGCACGAACGGCGGTCGTGCGTAGCGCCGAGGCATCCGAGCCGACATGAGGCTCGGTCAACGCGAATGCCCCGAGCATCTTGCCCTGGGCCAAGGGCGTGAGCCACTGCTTCTTCTGCGCCTCGTTGCCGTAGGCCATCAGGATGGCATTCACCGGGCAGTTGGTCACACTGATCGCTGTGCTGGTGCCCCCGTCTCCGGCGGCGATCTCCTCGAGCACCAGCGCAAGGGTCAGGTAGTCGAGGTTGGCGCCGCCATACGCCTCAGGCACGCAGATGCCGTAAGCACCGAGCTCGGCCAGACCCTGGTGGGCCTCTTTCGGAAAGTGGTGCTCCTTGTCCCAGCGCGCGGCATGGGGCCACAGTTGTTCGCGTGCGAAAGAGCGCACTGCATCGCGCACCATTTCCTGGTCCTGGGTCAGCAACATGGCGTACTCCGTCGTGATGGTTGGATGGCTCGGCGCGTCGACGGCAAAAGTATCAGACCAGTTCGATCGCCATCGCCGTTGCCTCGCCACCACCGATGCAAAGGGTCGCAAGACCGCGCGTCTTGCCGCGCGCCTGCAAGGCGTGGATCAGCGTGACAAGGATGCGTGCACCGCTGGCGCCGATCGGGTGACCCAGTGCGCAGGCACCGCCATTGACGTTGACAATCTGGTGCGCGATGTCCAGCTCGGTCATCAGGGCCATTGGCACGACGGCGAAGGCCTCGTTGACCTCCCACAGATCAACATCGGTGGTTTTCCAGCCGGCCTTGGCCAGGGCCTTTTGCGTGGCGCCAACCGGCGCTGTGGTGAACCAGTTCGGTTCCTGCGCATGCATGGCGTGCGACACGATGCGTGCCAGCGGCGTGGCACCGAGCTTCTTCGCAGTAGATGCGCGCATCAGCACAAGCGCCGCAGCGCCGTCGTTGATGGACGAACTCGAGGCGGCGGTGATGGTGCCGTCCTTCTGGAACGCCGGCTTGAGCGTGGGGATCTTGTCGAGCTTGACGCGCCCCGGGCCTTCGTCGATAGAGATCACGGCTTCGCCGCTGCGGCTTTTAACGGTGACCGGCGTGATCTCCCTGGCAAACGCACCGGACTCGGTGGCGGCCTTGGCGCGCCGAACCGATGTTGTCGCAAAGGCGTCCTGTGCCTCGCGGCTGAACTGGTACTTGGCCGCACAATCCTCGCCGAAAGTGCCCATGGCCCGGCCAGGTTCGTAGGCATCTTCCAGTCCGTCGAGCATCATGTGGTCGTAGACGCGATCGTGGCCGATGCGCATGCCGCCACGTCCCTTGAGCAGCAGATAGGGCGCATTCGTCATGCTCTCCATACCACCGGCCACCATGACGTCATGACTTCCCGCGAGCAACATGTCGTGGGCCATCATCGCCGCCTTCATACCTGAGCCACACATCTTGGACAAGGTGACGGCACCGGCACTCAGTGGCAGCCCCCCCTTGAGCGCAGCCTGCCGTGCCGGCGCCTGGCCCAGACCCGCCATCAGGCAATTGCCGAACATCACTTCTCCCACCTGGTCAGGCGCAACACCTGAGCGCTGCATGGCGGCGGCAATGGCCGCACCGCCAAGGTCGTGTGCGCTGAGCGCGGAAAAGTCGCCCTGAAAGCTGCCCATCGGGGTGCGGGCTGCACCGACGATAACGATGGGATCGATTGATGGGTTTGACATGGTCTCTCCTTTGGATGGACGGTTGACGCGGCGCGATTGCGCTTGTGCGCACTACAGTTCGGTTTCGGCGGCCGCCGAGAACCGCCTTTCATGTTCATACGGGAAAACGTCGAAGACATGGCCCTGGGCAATACGCTCCTTGTGCGCCTGCCAGAACCCGGCTTCCAGCAGATCGGCGTGATGGCGCATGAACACTTCGCGTACCGCGGGGTTGCCCAGCAGGAAGGGGCCGAAGGTCTCGGGAAACACGTCCTTCGGGCCCACCGCATACCAGATCTCGCCGCTCATCTCTTCCTCCTCATTGCGCGGTTGCGGCACGCGGCGGAAGTTGCAGTCGGTGATGTATTCGATCTCGTCGTAGTCGTAGAACACCACCTTGCCGTGACGCGTGATGCCGAAGTTCTTCCAGAGCATGTCGCCGGGGAAAATGTTGGCGGCCACCATGTCCTTGATGGCGTTGCCGTACTCGACCACGGCACGTTCGATCTGGTCTTTTGCGGCGGGTTGTTCCACGCCGGTATCGAAGGCTTCCTGAAGGTAGATGTTGAGCGGAATCATGCGTCGCTCGATGTAGACGTGCTTGATGATGACTTCCTCCCTGCCATCGCCGTCGCGGTCACTGATTTCGAGCTGGCTGGGCGCGAACTTCTCGATCTCGGCAATCAGCTCGTCGTCAAAACGCTCGCGCGGGAAGGCCACCTCGCTGTACTCCTGGGTGTCGGCCATGCGGCCGACACGGTCGTGTTGCTTGACCAGCAGGTATTTGCCCTTGATCTGCTCGCGCGTGGTG
>JBKJRR010000013.1:0-7661 GCA_046594635.1 Burkholderiaceae bacterium | reverse complement strand
ATTGCGGGCCTTCTTGACATCCCCAGCCAGCGCCGGGTCAAGCGTCATACGGCTTTCGAGCCTGTCAGCCAGCGCGTTCAGCGTTTCAAGCGCATCGCCCTGCACAAAATAATCGCTGCTGTAGCCGCGGTTATGCGCCATCGCATTGGCATCAATGCGGTACAGCGCTTTCGGTAGCTTGAGTTTGTAGCGCAGCGTTTCGTTGCTGCGCAGGCGCGAGCCCACCACCAGCATGGCGTCGCAGGTCTGGTAGAAGTCCTCCACCGGCTTTTGCAGGTTGTACGAGCCCAGCGTTTGCGCATGGTCTTCCGGCACGATGCCGCGACCCTGCACCGAGGTCACGACACCCAAGCCCAGCTTGACCAGCCGTGCCACCGCATCACCCGCGCCGCGCGCGCCACCACCAAGCCACAACATCGGACGGCGCGCCGTGGCGAGCTTTTGCGCCAGCGTGTCGATCTGTGCGGCGTCAGCCAGCAGCGGCGCGACGTCAACCGGCGCCAGATCGATCGGCAGATCCAGCAAGCTGGCCTGCACGTCGATCGGAATTTCGATGCTCACCGGTCCGCAAGGCGGCGTGCGTGCGATGCGCACCGCCTCGCGCAATGTGGCCAGCGCGGTGGCAGCGTTGCGAATGCGAAACGCCGCCTTGCTGACCGACTGCAGCATCGCCAGCTGGGCCGGCGCCTCATGGATGAAGCCCAGGTCACGGTCCAGATACTCCGCCTCGATCTGGCCGGTGAGGTGCAGCATCGGCGTGCCGGCGGTCAGCGCCTCCACCAGTGCGCCGGCGGCATTGCCCGCACCTGTTCCTGTGCTGGTGACGCAAACGCCCAACATGCCGCTGACACGCGCATAGGCGTCGGCCATGTTGCAGGCGCCGGCTTCTCCGCGGGCGGACACGAAGCGGATCTTCTGGCGCTTGTGGAATGCGTCCAGGATCGGCATGTTGTGAATGGAAATCACCCCGAAAGCGGCGCGCGTGCCTTGCAGCTCGAGGAAGCGCACGGCCAGTTCGCCGACCGTGATGCGTGAGTTGGCGTTGTTCATGCCTTGTGCTTTTGCGAAAAATGAGGAGTGGATGACCCGACGGATGGCAGGTGGCTGATGCATTGCGACAGGCGCTGCGCCGCAACGCGCACCTGCGCCACCAGTTCGTCGCGCAATGACGCATCGACATGCGCAGCCGGCACCGTCACGCTGACGGCGGCCGAGACTCGCTGGTGATCGTCGAAAACCGGCGCAGCAATGGTGGATATCGCGGACTCGAAGCCACCCTCGCTGATACCGTAACCACGCTGTACGTCATCGGAGATGGCCTGTGTCAGCGCGGCAAGCGTCGTGGGTGTCTGCGCCGTAAAACTGTCGAGTGACATGCCTTGGTACAAGGCGCTCAGGCTGTCAGGCGTCAGGTCGGCCAGCAGAATGCGACCCAGCACGGTGGCATGCGCCGGCAGACGTGCGCCGATCTGGATCGAGTTGAACATGAAGGAGCGGCCCACCGCCTTGGCGACAAACACCACTTCGCGGCCATCGCGCACGACGAGATGGGCCGACAGACCGGTGGCCCCGGCAAGTTCGTCGATGATCGGCCGGCCCAGTTCGGTCAGCTCCATGGACGCAAGGTATTCGAAGCCCAGGCGCAACACCGCCATGCCCAGCTTGTATTGCGCACTGTCGCCAACCCGCTCGACAAACCCGAGTTGCTCAAGCGTCTGCAAAAGCCGGAATACCGAGGCGCGAGGCAGCGCCAGCCGTCGCGCCAGGTCGGCGCCGCTGAGTTGGCGCTCGTCCCGCGTGAACTGGGCCAGCAATTGCAGGCCACGCTGCAGGGCGGGTACCTGGTAGCGGTCTTCGCTTGGCACCGATGCTGCCGGTACTTTTGCAGCCTGGGGTGGCTGCGCCGCGTGCCCCTTGCCCGACACCCATTTGCCAACAGATGCGGGCGGGATCATGTTGCCATCTCCAGACCAATCAGGCGATTGACCACTTGGGCTGCCTGCAACGGGCAACCATGACCCACCGCTCCCAGGGACAGGTAACGCGCACCCACTTGCGATGCGATCAACTGACATGCGTCCGGCGGCGTGATGGTGTCGGCACTGCCGCTGGCCACCCGCACCGGGCAGTCCAGGGTTTCCAGGTCTCCCAGCAGGTCCCCGCCGGCCAACATGCGCGCGGCCTGTGTGTAACCAGTCGGATCGACCTGCGCCATGACAAACTCGACAAACGCCAGTTGATCGGCACTGGCACCTGGCGACAACATGGCGCTGGCACGCGCGCGGGCCATGCCGGCGGGCCCGTGCGCAGCCAGGTTGGCCAGACGATCGGCCAGCTTCCTGTCGCGCAGCGCGCTGTCGGCACGGGCATAACCCGATGCTGGCGCCAGCAACACCAGACGCTCTACCCGTCCCGGCGCCATCGCCGTTGCGGACGCCGCCATCAAAGCCCCCAGCGAATGCCCGACCAGCGTCAACGGCCCGGCCGCCCGCGCGCCCATGGCATCGAGCCACTGCCACAGTCGCAGCGCATAGTCAGCGGCCACCGGCGTGTCCATGGGCAAAGCCGTGCTCTGGCCATATCCCGGCGCGTCCCATGCCAGCACATGGCAGGCCGGCGACTGCGTTGTGCTGACGCACTGCAACTGCGCCAGCCAACTCGCGGACGCCGAACCGATGCCATGCAGCAGCACATGGGTTACCGCTGCGTCGGCATCCGCGTCGGCCGAGCGGGCACTACGGTATTGCACCGTCGCGTCACCAACCGGCTGGCGCTCGGACACAAAAGATGCCAACTGCGCGATCAAGGACATGGCGTCGGACATCAGGTCGCAATACTCACGTCAGGTCTCACTTCAGATCGCGTTTGATCTTGGTCAGCGGACTGTCGGGCGGATACACCGGCGTGATCGGCTTGGCCGCGCCCAGCATCACACACATCAGCGCGTCTTCGTCGCCAATGTTGACTTCCTCACGGTAAACGCCTGGCGGCACCGAGATCAGGTCGCGCTCGCCGAGCACGGCTTCCCAGCGCTCGCCGTCGCGCTCGCACACGACCTTCATCTTGCCGCGCATGACGAAGAACACCTCTTCAACGTCATAGTGAATATGCGAGGGCCCGATGTGACCGGCCGGAATCACCATGGTGGAAAACGTGAAATGACCGGCTGTCACCGTGTTGACGTCCTTGGCCACGCCAGTGCCGCCGGTGCCGACATACCGCATCTGCGCACGCCGGTATTTCGGGTCGAAGTCGGCCTGGAACTTGAGCGCATCCCAGTCGTAGCGGCGGGTCGGATAACGCGCCACACGGCTCTCGAGCCACTGCGCAAACGTCTGGCCGTCGGCCTGCATCATCCCCTTCTGGATCTCCGACTCCGGCGCAATCTGCGCGTCCAGCAACCCCCGGTCATTGAAGTGCGGCTGGTTGGCAGCAACTGAGCTGTTCATGATTTTTCCTTTCGCTTAATAGGGGTCAGATCCCGTTTTTCTTCCTGTTTTTCCCCGCCATCCAGCGGGTGGATCCCATGGCGATCCATCAATTCATGACAAACCCGCCGTTGACCGGCAACAACTGGCCGGTGATGAAGCCGCTGGCGCGCGTGAGCAAAAACAGCGCAGCAGCTGTCACGTCTGCGGGCACCTGTGGCCTTTGCACGGCACGCCCCTTGAGGTAGTAGTCGTGGCGGTCTTGCGGCACATATTCGGTGGCTTCGACCAGTGTCAGTCCGGGTGCGATGGCATTCACGGTGATGCCCTGGGGGCCCAGTTCGCGGGCCATGCCACGGGTCATGGAAATGACTGCGCCCTTGCTCGCGATATAGGCCATCAATCGGGGCGCTCCCCACATGGCGGTGTCGGACGCCAGGTTAACGATGCGCCCACTGCCCGACGCTGCCAGATGGCGGGTCGCTGCCACACACACCTGCCAGGTGCCGCGCACATTGACGTCCATCACCCGGTCCCACATGTCGGCTTCAAGCTGGTCCATATTGCGGCCACCGGAATTGGTGATGGCGGCGTTGTTGATCAATCCGTCGAGCCCGCCCATCACATCGGCCGCCCGATCCACGCCGGCGCGGATCGCCGCCGCATCCGACAAGTCCATCGGCACGTACTGCGCCTGCGCGCCCAGCGCTGCAGCCAGGGCCTGACCCCGTTCATGCAGCACGTCGCTGATCACCACCTGCGCGCCAGCCGCAACCAGTGCGCGCGCGAAGGCTTCGCCCAGTCCGCGCGCCGCACCGGTCACCAGCACGCGACGGCCCTTGAGTTGGATTTCCTGTTCCATGTTGCGTCCGCGTTCCGTCAATTCATGTGCCGTTGCGCACCCGGCAGGTAATGCAACACGCGACGCTCGGCCAGCACGACGGCGTAATAGGCAACGATGCCGATCACCGTGAGTGCGGCGATCACGACAAACACCGCGGCGGTATTGCCCTGGCCCTCGAAGAACACCAGCATGAAACCCAGCCCCATGTTGCCGCCCACCAGTTCACCCACCACGACACCAATCACCGCCAACGTGCTGGCGATGCGCAATCCGGAGAACAGCGAGGGCAGCGTGGTCGGGTACTCGACCATCGCGAACACCTGCATCCGCGTGGCCGAGAACGATCGTGCCAGGTTGATCATGTCGTGGTCCATGGCGCGCATGGCCGACAACACATTGATCAGCACCGGAAAGAACACGATCAGGATCGCCACCAGGATCTTGGGGTAGATGGTGTAACCCAGCCACATCACAAACAGGGGTGCAAACGCGACCTTGGGCGCGATCTGCAGGGCCAGCAGATAGGGCGAAAGGATGGCCTCGACACGCGGTGACACACCCAGTGCATAGCCGATCAATGCTCCCAGGGCCGAACCGAGCACGAAGCCGATCACCACTTCCAGGGCTGTGATACCGGCGTGCCACATCAGCCGCTCGGTCTGCCAGATGCGCACCGCCTCTTCGGCCACACGGCTCAGTGGTGGCAACACGAATTCCGGCATGCCGACCCAGCCTGGTCCGTACTCCCACAACAGCAGGAAGACCACCAGGACCGCGAAGCTCCAGGCCGCGGTGACCAGCGGCGAAGTGTTATCAGACATATCCGAACGCCTCGATATCTCGCTTATTTGCCGGCAACAAACTGATTGGTGTACAGATCCTTCAGCGCAGTTGCGGTGGGGACGACACCATTGGCGACATAGAACTTCTGCAGTTCATCCAGTCGCGCTTCATCCATCAAGCCGGGCATCTTCTGGTTGGCGTAAACGTACTTGTTGTACATCTCAAACATTTTCTCGATCGAGGCTTCCTTGCCCTTGTGCGTCGGCACATGCGCGACGTAGGCCTTGGCTGCTTCCTTGGGGTTGGACATGATGTCCTTCATGCCCTTGAGGGTGGCGCGCACCAGTTTCTGGATCAGTTGCGGGTTTTTCTGGATCGTCTCGTCCGACGCCAGGATGGCCTGCGCCATGCTCTTGAAGTACACGTCGGCCGGCAGGATGTCGACCTGTGCGCCCATTTCCATCACGGTGACCGTCCAATCCGGCGTGCTGGCCATGGCATCCGCCTTGCGCGCCGCAAACTGCTGCCAGACGCCGGCCGGCCCTGCCGCCTGGATGTTGACGTCGGCCTTGGTCAATCCGACCTTGCTCATCATGCCGAGCAATGCGTAGTAGGTGGTGTCGGTGTAGGCGAGCACGGTGGCGGTGCGTCCCTTGAGTTCGCGCGGGCTCTCGATGTGCAAGTCCTTGTGCGTGACCATCTGCATCAGCGAACCGGCACCGAGCACGGCAACGGCCTTGACCGGAATCCCCTGCGCCCGGGCGATGATGGGCGTGTCGCCGATGGCACCGCCGATCACGGCATTGCCGGCGCCGACCTGTTTGGCCACGTCCACACCACCGCGCCCGGTGACGAATTTCACCTCCAGACCCTCGGCCTTGTAGTAGCCCTTGGCCTGTGCCAACATCCAGGGACCAAACGCCGGCAAGGTGCCGGGCGCCGGCAGCAAATAGGTCACCTCCTGCAATGCTTGGGACTGTGCTGCCATCGGGGCGGACAAGCTGGCGGCGGCGCACAGCGCAAGGCAGGCGCGCCGTGTGAGGGTCTTGGACATGCTGGTTTTCATGGGGTCTCCTGGGTGCGGGTGGGTGAGGCGGATAACACGCGGGCGGCAATCGGGGCTTCGTGGTGTCAATGAACTTCGGTGTTGGCGTCGAGCTTGAGCAGGTCCATCAATTGCCCGACCAGCGGTCCGACACGGTCGTGCTTGCGCCGACGCATCGGATCGTCGCGGCCGGGGATGTCCACGGTGATCTGCTCGATGATGGTGCCGGGGCGCTCGCTCATGACCAGGATGCGGTCGGACAACGCCACGGCTTCGGCCAGATCATGGGTGATGAACAGCACCGTCTTGCCCTCTTTCGCCACGGTCCGTGCCAGGTCCTGTTGCAGGATCATCTTGGTCTGCGCGTCCAGTGCCGAGAACGGCTCGTCCATCAGCAGCACCAGCGGATCCACTGCCAGCGTACGCGCCAGCGCGGCACGTTGGCGCATGCCGCCGGAGAGCTGGTTCGGATAGTGCGCGCCGAAGCCATGCAGATGGCATTGCTCGATCAGCCGGTCGGAGATGAGCTTGCGCGCATCGGCCTTGACACCGCGCAGTTCCAGGCCGAGTTCGATGTTCTGCGCGATCGAGCGCCAAGGCATCAACAAGTCCTTTTGCAGCATGAACGACACATGCTCGTTCGGGCCTTCGACCACCTGTCCGGCCACCTTGACGGTGCCGGCGCTGGTGCGGGCCAGACCCGAGCCCATGTTGAGCAAGGTGCTCTTGCCGCAACCTGACGGCCCGATGATGGACACCACTTCGCCTTGCGCGATGGAGAGGCTCACATCGCGTGCAGCCAGCACTTCCTTGGACTTGCCGCGCGCGGGAAAACGTTTCTCGACGCCGATGAATTCGATCGCCGCAACACCTGCGGGAACTGCTTGCTGTTTCATGGTGTGTGCTTTCGCGTGGCCTTCAGGCCGACTCGACCTTGATCGGGATCCGGATCGACACCCGGCCGTCTTCAACCTTCACCGGAAAACAGCGGATGTCGTGCTGCCCGATCTCGTTCAGGCATTTGCCGCTCGCAATGTCAAAACGCGCCGCATGCAGCGGGCACTCGATCTGGCCGCTTTCCTGGAAACCCTGCGACAGCAGGGCATACGCGTGCGGGCAGACGTCCTCCAGCGCATGCACCTGGTCATCCTGCAGGTAAAGGCCCACATTCTGTCCGTTGATTTCGACGCCCAATGGGAAGTCCGGGTCGAGCTGATCGCGCGAAGCGACGTCATGCCATTCGGCGCTCAAATCGTCTGGTTCCATGCGGTACAACTTTCTGTCCAAGCCGGAGGTGTGGTAGATTCGTTCAACAGGTGAAACGTTGGTTCACTAAGGGATCATTATTCGACTGACACCCACTGAAGTCAATGGATAGTTGAGTGAAGTTCAGGGGTTTTATCCTTGCACGTCCGATCGACGGCTGTCCCGTTGCAGCGCAACGCGCGCCCAGACACCGGCGTCGGCAAGCCAGCCGGATCTAAAGGTCCAGCGGCGGGCGCTGCTGCGCGTCGTCCGCCAGCCGCCAGCGACCGACAGAGGCGCAGGCGAGCAAGGCCAC
>JBKJRR010000506.1:0-6462 GCA_046594635.1 Burkholderiaceae bacterium | reverse complement strand
CGCCTTGAACAACGCCAGCATCGTCAACGGACAAGGCGGCACGCTCGTGCTGGCTGGCGGTGGCAACCACAGTGGCAGTTTCAGCGCCGCCGGCGGCGCTACGCTGGACTTTCAGGGGGGAACCCATAACTTCGCCGATGGCAGCCAACTCTCGGGCAGCGGGATCTTCGATGGCGGTGGCACCCTTAACCTGGTGGGCAGCAGCACCGGCTTGCTGGGGGCCAGCGGCGCGGCTATCAGTCTGAACGCCATGGGCTTTAGCGGCAGCGGCGTGCTGTCCAACCAGGGCACGGTCAGCGGCAACATGGCCTCGCTGCCAGGCGATTTGGTCAACCTGGCCGGCGCCACCGCCAACCTGACCGATGTGGGCATCGGCGGCAACCTGCTTAACCGTGGCAATGTCAATGTCGGCGGCACCGTGACGGTGGCAGGTACACGGATCGAGCAACTCGGCGGCGTCATGTCGGTACCCGCTTTGGCCGCTCTGGACATGACCAACCCGGCAGGTACATTCAGCTGGCAGGACGGCACCATCGGCGGCACCGGCACGCTGGGCTTCTCGGGTGGCGGCTCCTTCCTGTTCTCCGGTTCGGGGGACCGGGTCATCGACGGGCTCAATTTTGCCTTCAACAACCTGACCTTGCCCGACGGTTCGCTCACGCTGCAATCGGGCAGCCTGACGCTGAGCGGCTCCACGGTGCTGCCAGCGGGCGTGGCGCTGAACCTGGTCGGTGGCACGCTGACGAACAACAGCTCGCTGGACGTCGCCGGCAGCTTCAGCCTGACAGGTGGCGCCTTCGGGGGAACCGGCAGCCTGAGCCTGTCGGGCGGAAGCCTCAGCCTGCCCAGCGGCAACTCGGTCGCCTGGACCAACTCGGGCGCGCTGACCAATACCGGAACCCTGAACCTGGCCGGATCGACCATCACCAATGCGATCAACAACCAGGGCACGATCAACCTGGGTGCGGGGATGACGTTCACACAGGCCGTCACCAATACTGGCACAGTCTCTGCACAAGGCGGTAATACAGTGTTCACCAACGGTCTGACCCAGGCGGCCAATGGAGTGATCGTGCTCAATGGCGGCAACCTGCAAGGTGACATCAACCTGGGCTCGGGAACCCTCATGGGAACCGGCACGGTAAACGGCAACCTCACCGTCGGCACGGCCAACGTGGCGCCTGGCGCCTCGCCCGGGGCGCTCACGGTCACCGGCAACCTGAACCTGGGGCCGTCAAGCGTGGTCAATCTCGAGTTGGCCGGGCTCACGCAGGGCCTTGACTACGACTTCATCCATGTGCTGGGCATTGCCAACCTGGCGGGTACCCTGAACGTCAATATGTTGGGTGGATTCGTGCCGCCCCTGGGCTCGAGCTTCACGGTGATGCAATTCGCGTCCTCCACCGGCGCGTTCTCGCAGGTCAACCTGCCAGCCACGATCAACTCCTTTACCTTCACCGCCGGAGCGACCACGCTGTCGCTGTCCACAGCCCAGAGCATCATTTCGATGCTGACCGCGATCCCAGTCGACCCGATCTCGGTGGCGTTCGAGCGGATGCTCGTGCCCGAGGAACTGCCGGCACTGCTGAGCATCGTCGCTCCCGGCGAACCGGAAGAAAGGCGAGAGATTGAAATGGAAGGTTGCCGATGAAAAACCCCTTGTTCCCCCTGCTGCCTGGCGCGTGCCTGGTGGCGTGCCTGTTCGGCATCATGCCGGCACAGGCCCAGACTAATCCGACCGTGGCCAATGCAACCGCCGTCGATGGCACCGCTTACGTGAGCCGCGCCAACGGCCGCCAGGAAATCCTTGCCCGGGGTTCGTCGCTGGGTGTCGGTGACACCTTGTCGACCACCCGAAACAGCACCGTGCGCCTGCGCTTCACGGACGGCGGCGAAACGGCGGTGCGGCCGGACTCGCGCATCACCGTGCAGGCCTATAAATTCGAGCTGGAGGCACCGGCGGAAGACAACCTGTTCATGAGTTTGCTCAAGGGGGGGTTGCGGGCCCTGACCGGCCAGATCGGCAAACGCGGTAACAACAATGCCTACAAGCTCAACGTCAATACTGCCACCATCGGCATCCGGGGCACCGACTACACCGCGCGCCTGTGTGACGGTGACTGCCAGCTCGACCCCAGCCAGGCCAGCCGCACGAGGTCCAACAGCAGTGCACCGGTCATTGCGCGCCTGGTGCAGGCCCAGGGCACGGTGACGGTTGAACGGGAGGCGCGCCAGGTCGAGCTACCGCAAGGCGCACCGCTGTACGCGACCGACCGTGTCAGCACCACGAGCGGCAGTTCCGCCGTGCTCGCGTTTCGCGACGAAACCCGTGTGACGCTCAACAGTGGTACCCGAGTGGCCCTGGCACAGTACAGCTTCGAGGAAAAGGATCCCGAGCGTGGCGGCATGCTTTTACGACTGCTCAGCGGGGGCCTGCGCGTTGCCACCGGGCTGCTTGCGCGAGCCGCGCCGGCACGGGTGAAGTTCCAGACCACGACGGCCACGATCGGTATTCGGGGTACGGTCTTCGACGTCAGCTGCGGCAATGCCGATCCCGGAGACAACCCACCGCCGGCCGATGTCACCGACATCGCCTGTGAACAGTCCCTGTTCGCGTCCAGCCGCAAAGGCAGCATCACGCTGGCATCGAACGATGGCAATGAGGTCGTGCTGGCGGCGGGTCAAAGCGGCATGGTGCCTGGCGCGCAGGGCTCCGCACGCCCACTGCAGTCCACGCCTGACTTCTTCAACACGATCAATACGCCAGAGCCCGAAAATGTGGACATCAATGTACAGGAGCTGTTTGGCTCGGCGCCGCCGGCAAATGACACCGCGGGCCTGTACCTGATGGTGCGCGAGGGCAAGGTTGTGCTCGAGCAGTCGGGCCAGGTTCTGGCGCTCGATGCCGGCGAATCAGCCTATGCCGGCCAGTCTCTGGCGCCGATCCGGCTGTCCAGCACGCCACTGGTGCTGGACCGCGACCCCAGCCTGTCCAACAGCGCCTTCAACTTCGCGATCTGCCGCCGCTGACCACCACGCAGCCCGCGACGGGCAGCCGCAATCCCCGCTCGAGCGCGATCAGCGCTCCTGTTGTTTCGCAGGATTTTCCCCGGCAGCCACGTCACTTCATCCGCTGGATGTCACTGTAGGTCCCACGGGTCTGCAGAGTCAGCTTCACACCGGCCGCGCCACGATTGCGCCAGTACCAGCCATGGTTTCCGGTAAACGCCGCGACCAATTCACCTTCGTCCTTCGCAATTCCCCGCCCCTTGACGTAACTGAGGGATCGGCCACCACTGTCGCCGTGGGTGTCGTAGTTCACCACTCCGCCTTCCACCACCCAGGAATAGAGAGCCTTTTCACCCTCTTTCATACGCATCTTGACTTCGGTGCCCTCACCAGGGGACAGCGTGAAGCTGAATTTGTCGCGCCAGCTGGTCGTATCGGCAACGGCCCCTTTCGCTGCTACCGGCGCTGCGGTTTCCGCAGTGGCGGTCGCCGCCGCAATTGTTGGCGCATCGATGTTCGTTGAAGTCGCCGGTGTAGAAGGCGTGGACGCAGCGGGCGGGGCAGCTTTCGAATCGGCGGCAGCTTCGGCTGCAAGACGCATCTTGATTTCACCCATTTCGGTCAACTGCAGTACCCGCCCGACACCTGTAGGGTCGACCCCGTACTCCGCAGGAAGCACCACGACAGTGAGCAGGACGGCGGCTGATATTGCCGCGACAAAAGTTGAACCGAGGAGCTTTCTTGATGAAGGCAGGTCGGAAGGTGAAGGTATGCTGCTGTTGTACATGTTGAAGAATCTGAAGATTGTTGATCAGGCCACGAAATAGCCGGTCAGCTGCATGCCAACCAGTACAAAGCCGGCGCTCATCATGACGACGTTGGCGCTGTAGGCGTGGCGAAGAAAACTGGACGTGCGCCGCCAGTAGCTCATACCGATCAGGATGACCGCAAGGGCCAGCAATTGCCCGATCTCGACCCCCACGTTGAAGGCCAGCAGGTTGGGCAACAGTCCGTCGGGCGAGATCTGGAATTCAAGGATCTTGGTCGACAGGCCAAAGCCGTGGAACAGGCCAAACACCAGAGTGGCGACTTGGGTGTTCGGCTGAAAGCCCAACCAACGCGGGTACGCACCGAGGTTGTCCAGCGCCTTGTAGACCACCGACAGGCCAATGATGGCGTCAATCAGGTAGCTGTTGAACCCGACATTGAAATAGACCCCCAGAATCATCGTGGTCGAGTGCCCCAGTGCGAACAGGCTCACGTACAGGCCGATGTGGGACAACCGGTAGAGGAAGAAGATCACACCGAACAGGAAAAGGATGTGGTCGTAACCGGTCATCATGTGTTTGGCGCCCAGGTACATGAAGGGCAGCAGATTGACACCTGCGATCTCCTGTATGTAGCCTTTGTCGCCCTGCGCAACGCCATGGGCAAATACATCGGTGGCGCCAGACAGCATGGCAAGCAGCAGGAGAACTGTTGATCCGATGACAAGGTGGCGACCGGGCCTTGCACCGGCGATCAGCCTTGAAGCAAAAGAATTGGGCATGAAGTCTCCAAATGGAAGAAAAAAATAGCGCAACCCAGAAGCCGCATGTGCGCATCCGCCACCCGTCATGCAGAAATACGGGAACAAATCAGCCGAAACAACATAACGCACGCGTGAACCGGTACAGTGCTGACCGACGAATGATAGTAACCTCCATGGGAGGATACAAAACACCATGACCGAAGTCCAAGCACACGCGTCCCATCCAGCCATCATCAAACGTCTGCGAAGGGCGCATGGGCACCTGAGCAGCGTGATCGCCATGATCGAGCAGCAGCAGCCCTGCCTGAACATCGCACAGCAGCTGCTGGCGGTCGAGAAGGCCATTGCGCAGGCCAAGAAGGCGCTGATCCAGGATCACATCGACCACTGCCTGGACCACATGGTCGAAGGGTCGGCCCGCACCAAGGGCCAGTCGCTCGACGAGTTCAAACTGATCACGCGCTACCTTTGAGCGACGGATGGACCTTCCATGATGGATCTGCTCCGCCACCGAACCTACCGGCATCTGCTGGCTGCACAGGTGATCGCATTGATTGGCACCGGGCTGGCAACGGTCGCATTGGGCCTGCTGGCTTACGATCTGGCCGGTGCCAATGCGGGTACGGTGCTGGGCACGGCACTGGCCATCAAGATGGTGGCCTATGTCGGCATAGCGCCTTTGGCGTCGGCACTGGCCCAGGGCCTGCCCCGACGGGCGTTGCTGGTGAGCCTTGACCTGGTTCGCGCGGCAGTGGCCCTGGCGCTGCCATTCGTTTCGCAGATCTGGCATGTGTACTTACTGATCTTCGTGCTGCAGGCGGCCTCCGCTGCGTTCACACCCACCTTCCAGGCGACCATCCCCGATGTGCTGCCCGACGAAAAGGACTACACCAAGGCCTTGTCCTTGTCGCGACTGGCTTATGACATGGAAAGCCTGGTCAGTCCGATGCTGGCGGCGGCGCTGCTGACAGTTGTCAGCTTCCATGACCTTTTCGCTGGCACCGTGTTCGGCTTTCTTGCGTCTGCCCTGCTGGTGGCATCGGTCGTGCTGCCGGCCAGTGCGCCGCAGCCGCGCCGGAGCATCTTTGAGCGCACGACCCGCGGCATGCGGATCTACCTGGCGACTCCCCGGCTGCGTGGTCTGCTGGCAGTCAATGCAGCGGTGGCAGCAGCGGGCTCCATGGTGTTTGTCAACACTGTGGTGATGGTGCAATCGGGTTTCGGCCTGACACAAAGCGCCGTCGCGGCGGCGCTTGCTGCATTTGGTGCAGGGTCGATGTTGGCGGCGCTCGCACTGCCCAAATTACTGGAACGATGGCAGGACCGAACCGTGATGCTGGCAGGCATTGCCGTGCTGGTGTTGATGCTGTTGCTCGGCGCGGTGGGCCTGGACTACCGTGGCCTCGTGGGTTTGTGGTTTGTGACAGGTCTGGCATACGCCACAGCCCAGACTCCGTCGGGGCGACTGCTCAGGCGATCATCGCATCCGGCTGATCGGCCAGCGCTTTTTGCAGCGCAGTTCGCATTGTCCCATGCGTGCTGGCTGGTGTTCTATCCGCTGGCGGGATGGATCGGCGCAAGTTGGGGTATGCCCGTGACGTTTGCGGTTCTGGCTCTGGCTGTCATGGCCGCTGCGGCGCTGGCCGTCGGCGTCTGGCCTGTGCACGACCCCGAGGTCATCGAGCATGTACACACGGCATCAGAGCTCGCACATTCCCATGGTCCCGCAGGTGTTCCTGTCGGCCAGGGCATCCGGCACGCGCATGTTTTTTGCATAGACGATCAACACAAGCAATGGCCCCACATTGCACATTGAGCCGCCATCCGCAAGGCAGTACCGATGTGCCGCGTGCGCGGCAATGTCCATTCGGTCATGACCTCGCTTGTTTGTTTTCAAACCTTGGCGGCACGTCAATCGACAC
>JBKJRR010000387.1:0-14429 GCA_046594635.1 Burkholderiaceae bacterium | reverse complement strand
TGGCCGATGCGTCGCCCATGCTCACCGTGATCGCGACGGCAGGTGATGCAGCGGTCGACTGGCTGGCAGCAGGTCAGGCTTTGCAGCATGCGCTGCTGGTCGGCCTGACGCATGGCCTGCAGGCCTCCTACCTGAACCAGCCGGTGCAGGTGGCCGACCTGCGCCCCCGATTGCAGTCCCTGTGCGGCAATATCGGTATACCGCAGATATTGCTGCGCTGGGGCGTGCCGCAATCCATCCTGCCTGCATCGCCGCGCCGTTCGTTGGACGCGGTGATGTGGTCAGCGTGACCGACGACCACCGCCGCACGGGTCATCAGGTTTCGGGCCTGCCAAACGGCGATTGACCACGCCAGTAGCGCATCATCAGCCAGCCCCCGAGCAAGCCACCGAGGTGGGCAAAATGGGCGATGCCACTGGCACTGCCGGTCACGCCCAGCAGAAGCTCGACACCACCATACAAGGCCACGAACACCGGTGCCGGCATCGGAATCGGCGGAATCAGCGGCGTGATCTTGCGGCGCGGGAACACCATCGCAAAACCGATCAGCAGGCCGAACAGCCCACCAGAGGCGCCCACCGTCGGCGCCTGCGCACCGAGCAAACCGGTCACCAGCATCTGCGTCAGCGCCGCCACCAGCACGCTGACGCCGTAAAAAAGCAGCATGCGCCGTGTGCCCCAGACCCGCTCGAGTTCGGCACCGAACATCCACAGACCGAACATGTTGAACGCCAGATGGGTCAGGCCACCATGCAGGAACGCATAGGTGAGCAGCTGCCAGGGCCGGAACAAGCCGGTATCCCAAGGCCACAAGGCAAACAGTCCGATGACGTTGGGGCCGAGCTGCTGGGCAAAGAAGAAGATCAACACGTTGGCGAGCAGCAAGCCCTGGGTGACGGGTGGCATCAGAGGGTCCTCATGGACAGGTAGACAAGGTTAGGAGGCATTGCTTGGCGCGGGTTCACGGACGATTGTGACCGAGTTGCAGTCGCCCACAGACCCGGAGCGGCGCACTGGCATGGTTCCCATCGGCACGGGCGGGCGCATCTGCGCTCCGGCAATGGTGTAATCGGAACAACGTTGATTCCTCTT
This sequence comes from Burkholderiaceae bacterium, assembly GCA_046594635.1. GTDB lineage: Bacteria > Pseudomonadota > Gammaproteobacteria > Burkholderiales > Burkholderiaceae_C > CAISIP01. The sequence goes on along the minus strand of JBKJRR010000387.1, from coordinate 13,337 downwards.
GTCCGCGATGGACCCCGACCTGCCCCGAGCCCGCCCCCGAAACCATGACCGTTGACGATGCCTATGCCGAACTTGGCCTGCCCCCTGGCTCCGACCTGGCGCAGGCCAAGGCGGCCTGGCGCAACCTGGTGTCACGCTGGCACCCGGATCGCAACGGGCATGCCGACGCATCGGCCCGTATGCAGCGCATCAACCGGGCACTCGAACAGATTCGGCTCGCGACGACCGGCGAGGTCAAGCCGGCACCAGGATCCGGCGCCAGCCCAACGTCCGCGCCCACACGCACCGTCCATCGGCGCGTCCAGCTGACTCTGGAAGAAGCGGCTGCCGGCTGCATCAAGGTGTTGCAAGGCACCGTGGTGGACACCTGTGCCAGCTGCGCAGGAACCGGCCAGATGCTCAAGCCGCAAACCTGCAAGACCTGCGAGGGCGAGGGCAAGGTGCACGAACGGACATGGTTCGGCTGGTACGGCCCGGCCACGGCTTGCACGACCTGCGACGGCAGTGGCGAGTTGCGGCCCCAGTGCCTGGCTTGCGCTGGAAACGGCAAGATGGAAAAGGCCAGCTACCGCCTGTCGGTGCGGCTGCCCGCCAACATGCGCAGCGGCGACATGTTGCATGTCGCGCCGGATCGCACGCGCGCAGCGGTGGCGCTGGACATCACGGTCGAGGTGTTGCCACATGATTTTCTGGTGCGCGACGACGACGGGACGGTACGCTGCGAGTTGCCCGTGGACGGATTTGCCTGGATCGCCAATCGCAATATCGAGATACCGACCTTGCAGGGCCTGCAGGTGCTCGGCCTGCAACGCGGTCAGGTGGTTTACCGGCTGGCGGGCAAGGGCTTCCTCGCGAACAAGAGTGGCGACAGAGCCGACCAGATCGTGATCATCGTGCCGAAATTTCCCACGCAATTGAGCCGCGAACAGGAGCGTCTGCTGGACAAGCTCGCGGCAAGCACTGCACTGCGTTAGTCAATCACCCGTCCCACCTCGGCCGACCAGTTGCCGTACCAGGCCTTGAATCGCGCCCACTGGGCGTCGGTATAGCGACGCTGGCTTTCCGACAACATGTCGCTGGCGTTGAAATGCAAGGTGTACTCCGGATAACCGGCCAGCACCATCAGGTGCTTGTAGTACAGCACCAGATCCACGCCCTCGTCGAACGTCGATAACACGAACAAGGCCTGGTCGAGTTCGCGTGCGCGCCGCTCGGCCACCGGGTCGCCCTTGGCGGCCGCCTGGCACAAGGCCACCAGGTGCAGCGCCTCGACAGGCAATGCATTGCCGATGCCGGTGATCGCACCCACTGCGCCGCAGTTCACGAATCCATGCACCACCTGGGTATCGACACCCACCATCAGGACCAAGGCCGGGTCGCGACTGGTGATGTGGTTGGCCGCGTAACTGAGGGCGGCGGCGCCACCGAACTCCTTGAACCCGACCAGGTTCGGGAAACGCGCACGCAGGTCAAAGAACAGATCGGCCCGGGTCTCATAGCCGTAATGCGGACTGTTGTAGATGACGGTTGGCAAGCCACTGCCAGCCTCGAGAACGCCTTCGAAGTGCGCACGTTGCGCCTGCACCGAACTGCCACGCGACAACACGCGCGGAATCGCCATCAGGCCGCTGGCACCGACCTGCCGGGCATGGGCTGCCAGTGCCGCGGCCCGCGCCGGGCTTTGTGCGCCGGTGCCCACCACCACCGGCACGCCAGCCTGCACCAGCCGCGCTACGCCTTCCATGCGCTGCTCGTCACTCAGAAGTGGCCAGTCGCCCATGGAGCCGCAATAAACGACGCCGCGCATGCCGGCATCAACCAGCCGCTTGCCGCAACGCACCAGCGCATCGAAGTCCGGTTTGCGCTCGCTGGTACAGGGGGTCATCAGGGCCGGCAGGGTTCCCTGGAAGATGTCAGCAGAGGTTTGGGTCATGGTGGAAGTCTCGGGGTTTTGTCATCAGGCACCCAATCGTAACGGGATGCGCACACGCGGGTCCGCGGCCGCGGCGGCCCTATTACCCAGCATCGCGAGCCGATGCATCCTGCGCCGCCCGTTGCCGCATGACCCAGGGTGTCGCCAGCAGCGCCAGCAGCCGTATCGCCGCCACCTCATGGGCCCGCCATGCAGGTCGGGCACCCAGCACATTGAAAGTGGCCACACAACGTCCGTCCTGCAGAAGCGGCACATTCACCACCGAATGCAGGCCCAGCATGGCGATGAATTTTTGCTCCTCGAAGACCACCGCCAGGGCCGCGTCGCCCTCGCCGACGAAAACTTCGGCCCGGTGCAGCAATTGCCGCGTCCAGGGTGTGAGCGTCTTGCGTTTGCGCCCACCCACCGAATAAGCGCCAGGGTCGGAAGTCCACAGGCGCTGCAACTGCACCTCGTCGGGCGGATCACCGGCTTGCGTGGCGTCGAGATTCACGGTCAGCAGGTTGTGCCCCAATACCGCCATCAGCGCGACGTGGATGGCCTTGAGCGCATCGTCGCACGTGGTGGCTGCGCCAAGTGCGTCACACAGGGCATCACACACGGACGCGGCAAACGCTGCCGGCTTCATTGAGGCGCCCATATCGTCGGGCACGCCTCGTTCATCCGATTCAGGGAGGGACGCAAGCTGGAGTTTGGGCACAGTCAGTCGACCTTGATGTTCAGGTCCTTGATGATCTTGGCGTAACGCTCGCCGTCATTGCGCAGCGCAGCGGTCAGTTGCTCGGGCGTGCTTCGCACCACTTCCACGCCCATGGCCTCCATGCGGGCTCGCACTTCGGGAATCGCCAGCGCCTTGTTGATCTCGGCGTTGAGGCGCTCCACCAGCGGCCGCGGCATGCCGGCAGGCCCATACGCCGCGTACCACACGCTCATGCTGAAGCCGGGCAGCGTTTCGGCGACGGTTGGTGCATCGGGCAACAGCACCGAACGCTGCGGCTCGGTCACCGCCAGCAGGTTCAGCCGGCCGGCCTTGACATGTGGCAGCGTCTGGGTACCGGCAGAGAAGAGCACCTGGGTCTGGTTGCCGGCGGTGTCGGCCACCGCGGGCGCGCCGCCCTTGTAGGGCACGTGCAGCATCTCGATGCCGGCGGCCCGCTTGAACATTTCGGCTGCCAGATGGTTGGTGGAGCCGTTACCCGCGGAGGCATAGGCCAGCTTGGTCGGATTGGCCTTGGCATAGGCGATAAATTCCCGCACGTTCTTCGCCGGCACCGATGGGTTGATCACCATCGTGTTGATCACATTCGCCACCAGTGCGATGGGCGTGAAATCTACCGAAGCCTTGAACGGCGTACTGGCAATCAACGCCGGGTTCACCGCCAACGTCGTCATGGTGTCGATCAGCACGGTGTAGCCGTCGGGCTTGGCTTTTGCCACCAGGCCCGCACCAATATTGCCAGACGCGCCTGCGCGGTTCTCCACCAGCACCGGCTGCCCCATCGAAATGCTGAGTTGCTGGCCGATGGTTCGCGCCAGGATGTCGGTGGAACCGCCTGGTGCCCAAGGGACTATGAGCGTGATGGGCTGGTCCGGATAGGCCGCAGAGGCGGCCTGAGCGGTAGCGCACAACAACAGTGCGCCCAGTGAGCGGTAAAGACGATTGAACATGATGAGGTCCTCAGCGGAAGTTGAACAAGAAATCAGATCAGCGGCCCACCGCATAACCCTGCATGCCGCGCGGATTGGCTGCGGCGCGCAGCAACAGCCGACCCTGGGTATCGTGTTCGCGGCTGCAGGCGCAAAGCCGGCCTTCGGACCAGGCGTCGCCCACAGTGACGCGGTGGCCGAGAGCGCGGAGCCGCTCGATCTCGTCGGGGGCGAAGCGCGACTCCAGGTTCAGCGCATTGAGTGTGGTCTGGCGCGGCCAGAACGAGCCGGGTGCATGCTTGACATGCCAGGCTGGCGCATCGATGGCCTCTTGCAGGTTCATGCCGTGTACCACATGGCGCATGAAGAAGGCCAGAGACCATTGGTCCTGCTGGTCGCCGCCGGGCGTGCCAAACACCATGTAGGGCTGGCCGTCGCGCAGGGCCATTGACGGCGACAGCGTGGTGCAGGGCGCAACACGCGGAGTCACCGTGTTGGCCAGGCCGGGCTCCATCCAGGTGATCTGCAGCCTGGTGCTGAGCGCGAAGCCCAATGCGGGAATGGTCGGACTGGAAGAAAGCCAACCACCGGATGGCGTGGCCGCAACCATGTTGCCATGGCGGTCTATCACATCGATATGACAGGTGTCGCCCACGAAGATTTCACGGTCGGCCCATTGGGCAACCGGCGGCAACGCGGCAAAGGTGGGCTCGCCCACACCGAAACGAATGTCGGCAGTACGCAACGTGCGCTCGCTCACGCCCAGATCAGGCATTTGCGGCGAAATGCCGGCTGGATGGCCGGCGCGCAGGATTTCCGATGCCGCGTGTGGATCGACCATGCCCCAGCGTTCGCGCAGATAGGCCTCGCTCAACAGCGCCTGCTGGGCTTTGACGTTTGCGCCGGGCGCCACACCGTACCAAGCGGCCCGATCGGCAAGTGCCAGTTTGGTCGCCTCGGCGATACGGTGCACAAATCCTGCCGTTCCCGGCGCGTGGTGCTCCAATCCCGCGTGGCGCAGCATGCCGAGTTGCTCCAGGAACATGGGCCCCTGGCTCCAGAAGCCGCACTTGGCAACCGTATAGCGACCGAACTCGGCGGTCACAGGCGTCTCGGTCTCTACTTTCCAGGCTGCCATGTCCTCGTACCGCAACAGGCCGCCATGACGCTCGCCGCTGGTGTCGCGCACGGCCTCGGTGCGGCAATACCTGTCGATCTCTCGGGCGACGAAACCCTGCTGCCAGTTGCGCATGGCGGCCTCGATCACTGCCACGCGGCCACTGGCCTCTCGCTCCGCCTCGGCGATCAGGCGCTCATAGGTGGCCGCCAGTGCCGGCAGACGGAACAGACTGCCAGGCGTGGGCAGCTTGCCGTCCGGCAGCCAGGTGGCAGCCGAAGTGGGCCAATGCTGGATGAACAATTCCCGCACCGCCAGGATCGCCTGGGCTACCCGCGGCAGCACCGGAAAGCCATCACGCGCGTAAGCGATAGCCGGCGCCAGCACGTCGGCCAGCGGCCAGGTGCCGTGGTCGCGCAGCATCGTCAACCATGCCGGAAACGCGCTTGGCACCGTGAGCGGCAACAGGCCGATGCCCGGCACCTGTTCGAATCCCAACGCACGGAACGCTTGCGGTGTGGCTCCTGCGGGCGCACAGCCCTGGCCGCGGACCGCCGTCATGCGCTTGTCGCGCTCGCTCCACAGCAGGATGGGCACCTCGCCGCCCGGGCCGTTCAAATGCGGCTCCACCACCTGAAGCACGAAGCCACCGGCGGCTGCCGCGTCGAAAGCATTGCCGCCGCGCTCCAGCACCCCCATGGCAGTTTGCGAGGCCAGCCAGTGGGTCGACGACGCAACTCCGAAGGTGCCGGTAATTTCCGGCCGGGTAGTGAACATGGGCGAAAGCTTAAAACCAAAAATATAGCCGTACCAACATGTTTACTGATAAGTACATAACTAAACTGTTATGAATCCAAATTCCAGCTTGAAGGGCCTGCATGCCGACTCCCAGCCTTCCATGGCTTGCCGCGCGTCTCAAATTGCGCCACTTCACCCTGCTGATCGAATTGGACCGGGCACGCTCGGTGAGCCGCGCAGCGGAACAACTGGGACTGGCACAGCCCACAGTCACGCGGTCACTGGGTGAAATCGAAGCCATCTTCATGACGCCACTGTTCACGCGCGGCCGGCGCGGGCTTGAGCCGACAGCGGCCGGCCAACTGGTGCTGGCCCGCGCGCGGCTGGCCTTGGCCGACGCCAGCGCACTCGGCCAGGATCTCGCGGCTCTCGGCTCGGGCTTGCAGGGCCGGCTGCGCGTTGGCGTGATCCCGTTCCTGTCGCGCCAGACGCAGGACACGATGTGGCATCACCTGCTGTCGCTGCAACCGCGCATGGCCTTCGTGGCCGAGGAGTCCACTACCGACGTATTGCAGAAAGCTTTGCTGGAACGCAAACTCGACTGCGCCATCTGCCGCTTCACCTCGGCCGGTGCCGAGGCCGGCCTGGAACAGCAGTTTCTCTACCACCAGGAGCCGCGCCTGGTGGCCTCTCGCAAAGCGGCCGAGCGACTGGCGCCACGCGGCCTGGACTGGGATGCCTTGATTGCCATGAAGTGGATTTTTCCGCCGCAGCACACACCGGTGCGCGAAATGATCCACAGCATCTTCACCTCAGCCGGACAGGCCGTGCCGATACCGTTCATGGAAGCCTATGCCAACAAAATCCTGGCCAGCGTGCTGCGCCACATGGCCGACGCTATCACCGTACTCCCGGACGACATAGCCCAGGAAGTGGCCGACCTCAGCGGCGCGCGTGTGTTGCCGCAGCGGCTGCAGTGGAACCTGCCGCCCGTGGGCATGGTGCGCTTGCCCGATGCAACCCATGCTGCGCTGGTGGACGAGATGGCGGATGTGATTCGCAAAGCACGTCCAGCGCCCGACAACGCAGCTGTCTCCACGTAGGCTAAATAACGCCCGCCAGCGCTGCGGTCAAGAGCGGCGCAACGTCGACATTGATTGGTTGCGCAAGACCAGACGCGAAGCCCGCAGCCCGAACCTTCGCCGCCGAAACCCTCAACTGGTCGACGGAATCAACTGTCCGACAGTGACCGACGGCAGCACCTCTGGCTCGTCGGCCACCGCCGTCGCATCGTCCCAGGAAATCACCAAGGCGCGCAACTGGACCATCAGCTCGGCGGCCATCGTTTCAAGCAATTCCATTTCGCGCTGGGTGAGCGATCGCGGCTGCACGTCCAGCAAACACAGCGTGCCCAGCACATGGTTGCCTTGGTCCCGCAGTGGAGCTCCGGCATAAAAACGCAGGCCGGCTTGCATGAGGGCCGGATTTCCTGCGAACCGCAGGTCGCGTGCGAGGTCAGGCACAACCATTGTGCGAGCTTGCGCTACGACATGTCCACACAAAGACAGCGAACGCTGCACCTCAAGATCTGGCGCACGCAGCGCGACACCCGGCTCGCCGTCCACGGCCGACGGCGCCTGTCCAAACAGGGCTGGTATCCGTTGATGGTCGGCGTCGATCAGCGACACCATCGCGATCGGTACGTCGAATATGTCGGCAACGCGCCGCGAGGCCGCGTCGAACAGTGGCTGAGCCCGGCGATCCAGCGCGCCACTGGCGCGCAGCGCAGCAAGCCGGTCGCCGTCCAATGCCGGAACCGGAGCGGGCATGTAACCAGTGCTCAATTCAATGCCGAGCGCAAGTGCCAGCTGGGGCAAAGCCTCGCTCAAGGAAGCCACGATGGCATCCGCGCCCATGTCCTGCCGCGCGGATTCGTCGAGCAATTCCGGCGTGGCATTCCATAACGCGAGCACGATGTGAAGGTGAGGCCAGCGGCGACGCAGGCGACGGCAGAATATCCGCGCGTGCCCCTGTGGTGCGGGGCTGAAGAACGAGATACAGACGGTCTTCGCGTCAGCGAGGTCGAGGCGATCGATGTAATCGGCAGTCACCAGCGACGACGGCCGGTGGGTTGCGGGAAGGCCGGCCAGCGAAAGTGAATGCGAGAGCATCCGTGCCGCCAGCGTGTCGATCTCCCACTTGCCGCCAATGCACACGACAGTGGCTGTTGCTGCCGCAACATTGGGCGGGTGCAGTTCGATCAGGCCTTCAATCAAGGCATCCATGCCCACCACGAGACGGTGACGATGGTCGGCGCTCGCTACGCTGGCGTGGTCGATCGTCGCCATCCGCAGCACCGCCAGGCCCGTCGTGTTGTAAAAGGCCGCGACATCCGCCTCGACCAGATGCTCGGTCGCCACCTCGACTGCTGCTTCGACCTCGCCGGCCAGCAGCCGCTGGTAGATGCGCGTAGGCAGATCAAGCGCGGGTTGGCTGCCTAGCAGCACGTCGAGGAAACTCAATCTCGGCAGGTGGCGGCCGATCACCAGCATGCAAACGGTCAGGGGCGTCGACATGATGAGGCCTATGGGCCCCCACAACGCGGTCCAGAAAGTCGCCGCCGTGATCAGCGAGATCGCCGACAACCCGGTGCTGGCGCTGTAGAGCCATGGCTCCACGATATTGTTGCTGACCAGTTCGAGCATCACGATCAGCGCAACGGTCATGAGTACCATGTTCCAACCCGGATCGACCGCAAAGGCCAGCGCAACCGGCGCCACTGCGGCAACCATCGGCCCGACGTAGGGCACGAACCGCATGATCGCCGCAACCGCGCCCCACAGGATCGCGCCCGGTACTCCGATGAACCACAGTCCCGCGGCCATGGGCACGCCGTAAGTCAGATTGACGACGAGCTGCATCGTCAGGTACTTGCTGATGCGCCGGCCGGCTTCGTCCATTGCATCAGTTGAACGATGCAGACTGCCGCCCAGCAGACGCAGCAATCGGTCGCGCAGGTCGTCCCGGTCCAGCAGCACCAAAAACACAAAGACAAGCACGATGCCGGCGGTGATCAGCGGCCCGACACCCGCTTCGACCCATTTCAGCGCCTCTTCAAGGGGTTTTGTCGGGCTCGGTTCGATGCGCACGCGCTGTACTGCTGGCGGTCCCGCGCGCAGTACTGGGACAGTGACTTCGGCTTCGTCGCCAGAAGTCTTATCGACTTCCTGCTTGACGACCTTCAGCGTTTCGACTGCGCCGTCGAACATTCCTGGCCCCACCGCCTTCGACCGCAGGTCGCGCAACTTTTGCAAGATGTTGGTCTGATAGGTCGGCAGTTTCTTGCTCAGCGAAGACACCTGACTGCCAAGCAAGAGTCCCGCCAGCGCGATGCCTGCGAGTGTGAGCGAGACGACCAGAACCACCGCGGTGATGCGAGGCAATCCACGGCGTTTCAGCCAGGCCACGATCGGATCGAGTACAAAACCCAACAGCACCGCGAGCGCCAACGGCACCAGAATTTCGCGCCCGAAATACAAGGCAGCAATGATGACCGCGGCAATGGACAGTCCCACCAACAGCCGAATCTCTGGCAGCAAAGTCGCCAGGCCATCATTGGACGAAATGACTGGCATGGCATCGGTCGCGGCCCGCGTCACTGAAATTCTGCCAGCGGCGAGTCCGTCTCGGGCAAGAGGGGCGTGGCTGTCATGCACCGACTCGGACGTTGTCATTGCATTTTCCTCTTCGGCTCGCACCGCAGCCAATCAGTTAATCCGTCTTCAGGGCGCTAAATTTTGCTCGACAGACACAGCTTCGCGCCTCGGAAGGCCGGCCGTCTGGTTGTAGGAGAACTGGCGGGGCGCAATGTGCTTGAAGTCAGCGCAAGCAATGGAGATCCGGCGGGCGACCTGCCGTTAAAGCTCGGGTTGCTCAACTGCGGAATTCAGGCCGCCTGAACTGAAACAGATCAAAGACGCCAAGCCACGATTTGCAATATCGCCGCGCCCTGACCATCGACATTGAATTTTCAGCCGGCAAGACTGGCAAGGTCATCAGTTCGGGGGGCATCAGCGCCGGCATTGACATGGCGTTGACCGTGGTGGGCCAAACGCTCGGAGTGGCGGTGGCGCAGGAAACCGCCAACTGCATGGAATACGACTGGAAGTCGCCAATATGATCGAGCACGCGTTGCGTACGATTTGCTGGAGCTCACGACGCACCTTCACCGATCGAAACACCTGAATCACAACACTACCGGTACCACCATGTCACCCACGCTTATTGCCCTCGCTGGCTTCATTTCATGGGCACTATTTCTCCTGGTTCTCATGGAGCTTGTTCGCTCGAAGCTCGTGGCTACGGGAACAATTCCTGCGAACGGCTTCCCACCAGACAATGCGAACCTGTCACCGTTCATGCAGCGCCTGGCCCGCGCGCACGCCAACTGCCTTGAGGGGCTGCCAATCTTCGGTGGCCTCATGTTGATTGCGGCGGTGGCAGGCAAGTCGGACGTCACAGATCAGTTGGCTTTCGTACTGCTAGGCGCTCGCATCGTTCAGTCCTGCATCCACCTTGCCTCGACCTCATCTCGCGCGGTCACCGCTCGATTTCTTGCGTTCGCGGTACAGATGGGCATTGCTGTTTACTGGGCGATTGCGCTGCTCACGCAGTAGGCCAACTTTCACAATGAGGTCTGTCGGACTTCTTTCCTGCCAAGTTTTCTCGGTGCGCGCCGAAACGCGACGGTACCCCGCCAGCAACATCGGCCGAGTATGCTGTCCGGCATGAAGCCGAACCATCCTCTGCCGCCGGTCAATGACCCTGCCCGCCGCGGCGCCTTGCGTGCCTTGTCTGCGCTAACCGCGCTGGCCGCGCTGCCGGGCCTGCGTCCGGCATGGGCTGCCGAAGGTCCGGTTCTTGATGAACTGCTGAGTGACCCCGCGCGCAACGGCCGCCCATTGCCCGTCAAACTGCGCCTGCCGGTGGGCGATGGGCCCTGGCCCTGGGTCATCCACTCGCATGGCCTGGGCGGCAGCCGCGATGGCGCCGCCGCCTGGGGCAGCGCCTGGGCGGGGGCTGGAGTGGCCGTGCTGCATGTGCAGCACCCGGGCAGCGACCGCGACACGCTGCGCGGGGGCCTGCAGGCCCTGCGCGCCGCCGCCAACGGCGAGCAATTGCTGGCGCGGGTGGGCGACGTGGCCTTCGTGCTCGACGAGACGGCGCGCCGCGCGCGTTCCGGCAGCCCTTGGGCGCAACTGCGGGTCGACGCGGTGGGCGTCTCGGGCCACTCCTTCGGCGCGCACACAGTGCAGGCCGTTGCCGGCCAGCGCTTCGCCGCCGCCGGCGCGACGGCCACCCCAGGCGACCCGCGCCCGCGCGCCTTCGTCGCCTTCAGTCCCTCGCCGGGCGGTCGGGCCGAGGCAAGAAACGACGCCAGGCGCGCTTTTGACGGAGTGGCACGTCCCTTCTTCTCGCTGACCGGCTCGTTGGACGCCGATCCGCTGGCCAGCCGCGGCCAGGAGCGCGACGACGGCCACTACCGCACGCAGGTCTACGAAGGCCTGCCCGCTGGCGCCAAGGCGTTGTTGTGGCTGGAAGGCGCCGACCATTTCAGCTTTGGCGGCGGCACCGGCATGTCGTCCCAGGCCTTGCGGCGACGCGATGCGGCCGTGCTCGCCGCCGAGTCGGCGCACCAGGCCCTGATCGCCGGGCTGACGGCGCTGTGGTGGCGCTGGCGCCTGTCGAACGACGCGGCAGCCGAGACTGCTTTGCGGGCACTGGCCACGGGTCAGGCCGCGGGCGGGCTGGGGCCCGTCGTCGCACCCGACCGGTTCGTGCTCAGCTGAGCCGCGATATCGGCTGGCCACCGGGTGAGCCTGGCTGACAGGCGGCCGGGCTTGGCGCTAGGCCGAAGCATCCACCCGAGGAGCGCGTCGGGATGTTCGAGGCCATGATCACCGGCTGCCTGACGCACCCGGCGAGAAAAGGCCACGCTCGACAATTTGAAACAGACGGGACGGGGCAGCTTATGTTGGAAGGCCGATCAAAGTGATCGCATCGGAGATGCATATTTCGGACAGGGTGGCTGAAGTGGATCGGGTCAGGGCCACGGCTCCTGCTCCACTAAATCCGGCCCCTGGCTGAACTGTCGATTTGCAACAAACTCGCCAGACACTCCAGGCCCCGACAGATCAGGCTGCTCCCTGCCATGAGTTGCCAGTCGAAGCGCGCCAACCAGCCATTCACCGGCATTGACGGGGCATCGGCAAACACCTCCCAGAGGTCATGGTGAACCGAAGAGCCGTCTCGCCTTAAACCTGCCGCAACGCGTGGAGTCGATTGCGCAGACTTGCCGCGGCGTGTTCGTTCTCAATTGCCGACCTCCACACCATCACTCGATAAACCTCCCTGTCGCGCTGTTTCCTGCAGCCCTTCAAACCATGACCAGGTGATCTTGCGGCAAGAAGCCGGAGTTTGACCCGGCGCCGGGCGCAACCGATACTGGCTGCACTTCTCGCGCCTACCCTCGTTCACTGATCGTCCCATGTCCACAGCCCCTGAGACCCACTACGTCAAGAGCGGAGACGTGCATATCGCCTACCAGGTCGTTGGATCTGGTCCGGTGGACCTGGTGTTGGTCCCGGGCTGGGTTTCCAACATCGAGTGTTTCTGGGACGATCCTGCCTGCGCCAAATTCCTCCGCGCGCTGGCTTCGATTGCGCGGCTGATCGTGTTCGACAAGCGTGGCACCGGCCTGTCCGACCGCGTGACCCACATGCCGACGCTGGAGACCCGCATGGACGATCTGCGCGCCGTGATGGGTGCTGTGGGTTCGGAGCGTGCGGTGCTGTGCGGCTATTCGGAAGGCGGACCGATGTGCGCCTTGTTCGCCGCCACTTACCCCACGAGGACTGTGGGCCTGATCATGATCGGCAGTTTTCCCAATCGCCTGCTCAGCGCAGACTCACCGTGGGGGCGTTCGGCGCAGGAACTGCAAGACTACAACAAGATGTGTGATGCCCAATGGGGTGGGCCGGTATCGATCGAACAGATCATGCCCAGCGTGGCGCAGGACGAGAACCAGCGCCAGAGGTGGGCCCGATTCCTGCGCATGAGTGCCAGCCCGGCGGCGGTGCTGGCCTTGAACACAATGAACAGCGAAATCGACATTCGCCATGTGCTTCCGGCGATTCGTGTACCGACGCTGTTGTTGCACGCCGTGAAGGATCTGCGCGTGAACGTGACTGCCAGCCGGTACATGGTCCAAAAAATACCCAATGCGGTGCTGGTCGAGTTGCCCGGCGTCGACCATGCTCCTTGGCTGGACAGTTGTGACGCGGTCCTGGTCGAAATCAGCAAATTCCTGCTCAACTTGGCTCGACCAGTGGAACCGGATCGTGTATTGGCCACCGTGCTGTTCAGCGACATTGTCGGGTCAACCGAACGCGCGGTTTCCCTGGGTGACCGGCGCTGGCGCGAATTGCTGGCACAGCACCACCATGTCGTGCGCCAGGAACTGGCCCGTTTTCGCGGGCGCGAGATGGACACTACAGGCGACGGCTTCTTTGCCACCTTTGATGGGCCGGCACGTGGCGTACGTTGTGCGTCGCACATGGTCGAAGCAATGCGTCCGCTTGGACTCGCGATTCGCGTCGGCCTGCACACCGGCGAGTGCGAGATGGTTGGCAACAAGGTGGCCGGAATTGCGGTACACATTGGCGCGCGCGTGGCAAGCACCGCGCAATCGGAAGAAGTGGTGGTGTCCAGCACCGTCAAGGACCTGGTTGCAGGCTCCGGACTGCGTTTCGGCGATCGCGGAATGCAAACGCTGAAGGGGATACCCGAGCCATGGCATCTATTTGCTGTCGACCAGGCGTCGGCTTTGGGCTGACCGACCAA
>JBKJRR010000228.1:0-5084 GCA_046594635.1 Burkholderiaceae bacterium | reverse complement strand
TCATCAATAGCGTCACGCGCGACACGCCGGTGAATCCGGTGGCGCAGGTGCTGGCATCGGGCCAGGTTGTAGGCCTGGCCAACCATACCGCTTTGATTGCGCGAGACGGAAAAGAGTGCCAGATATTCGACAGTGCGGCTCCGATACGCGATGCGCAGGGACGCATGTTGGGCGTGGTGCTGGTGTTCAGCGACGTGACCGAGCAATACCGGCTGCAGCAGGTGCTGGTCGAGAGCGAGCAGCGTTATCGTGCGCTGGTGGAGTCGTCGCCGGTCGGTGTGATTGTGCACAGGGACGAAAAACTGGCGTTCGTCAATCCAGCGACGGTGCGGATGCTGGGTGCTCACGATGCCACGGAACTGATCGGACGCGATATTCGCCAGTTCGTGCATTCGCGCTTGCATGATGTGATGGACGATCGGGCCGGACAGATCAGTGCGGACCTGGCGAATGGCAGCGGGACACATTTTCCGAGCCAGGATTGGCGCTATGTGCGGCTTGACGGCGGCGTGTTCGACGTCCAGGCCCAGGCCAGCGTGATCCAGCTGGGCGGGCAGGTGGCGGTGCAGGTCAGCTTCATGGACATTACCGAGCGTAAACAAGCGCAGGAAAAGTTGCGTAACAACGAAGCCCGTTTTCGCGCGCTTACCGGCCTGTCATCCGACTGGTATTGGGAGCAGGATGCGGACTTCCGCTTCGTGCAGGTCGCTGGCGATGCTAGCGACTGGACCGAGCCGGCCAGCCGACATTTTCTCGGCGCCAACTATATCGGCAAGCAACGCTGGGAAATGGGCGTCACCCAGCTGACGCAGGCCCAATGGGACCAGCACCGCGCGATCTTGGAGGCGCATCAGGAGTTCCGTGATTTCGAGGTCCGGTATCAGCGACCCGATGGCGACTTTCGCTGGGCGTCGATCAGCGGCATGCCGATTTTTGACGATCAGGGCGTGTTCACAGGATACCGTGGCATCGGCCGTGACATCTCTGAGCGCAAGAAGGCACAGGAGCAGATCAATTCCCTGGCGTTTTACGATGCCCTGACCGAGTTGCCCAATCGCCGGCTGTTGATCGAGCAGCTCAAGCGCGCCTTGCTGACCCATGCACGCAATCAGCGCTATGCAGCCCTGTTGTTCATCGACCTGGACAATTTCAAGACCCTGAATGACACCTTGGGCCATGAAACCGGCGACCTTTTGTTGCAACAGGTCTCGCAGCGCCTGCTCGGTTGTGTGCGTGAGGCCGATTCGGTAGCCCGCCTCGGGGGCGACGAGTTCGTCGTCATGTTGCCCGGTCTGAGTGCCGATGCGCTCGATGCGGCGACAGATGCGGAACAGATCGGGCACAAGATACTGGATGCGTTTGTGCCGGTTTTCGTATTGGCCGGTCGCGAATACCGCAGTACACCCAGCATCGGCATCACGCTGTTTGGTCACGGATCACAAGGTGTCGAGGATCTGCTCAAGCAGGCTGATCTGGCGATGTACCAGGCCAAGGCCGCGGGACGCAATACCTTGCGCATGTTTGACCAGGGCATGCAGGCCGCGGTGGATGCACGTGCCGCCATGGAGTCGGATTTGCGCACAGCAATCCGGCAATCACAATTCGTGTTGCACTACCAGGCGGTGGTTGACCGCGCCGGGCGTGTCAGCGGCGCCGAAGCGCTGGTCCGCTGGCGTCACCCGACACGGGGCCAGGTCTCACCGGGCCAGTTCATTGCGTTGGCCGAGTCGACCGGGCTGATTGTTCCGCTCGGCCAATGGGTGCTGGACTGCGCGTGCGCGCAGTTGGCAGCCTGGGGCACATCGGTGAACACAAGCCATCTGACGCTGGCAGTCAATGTCAGCGCCCACCAGTTCAAGGCGCCTGATTTTGTGGACCTGGTGTTCAAGGCGCTGGAGCACAACGGCACCGACCCGGCGCGGTTGAAGCTGGAACTGACCGAAAGTCTGCTGGCCGAAAACGTCGAGGATGTGGTGGAAAAGATGACGGCGCTGCGTGCGCGCGGCATTGCCTTTTCTCTGGACGATTTCGGCACGGGCTATTCGTCGCTCAGTTACCTCAAGCGGCTGCCGCTGGCGCATCTGAAGATCGACCAGTCTTTTGTGCGGGACTTGCTGGTCGATCCAAACGACGAGGCGATTGCCCGCACCATCGTCGCGCTGGGCGCCAGCCTTGGGCTGGCCGTGATCGCCGAGGGCGTGGAGACCGAAGGGCAATTCGCTTTGCTGCAGGCCATGGGTTGCGAGACATTCCAGGGCTACCTGTTCGCGCGCCCGGTGCCAATCGCCGAATTCGAAGCGCTGGTGTCGGTACCTTTGCCGGTGCTGCAATCGGCTTGACAACTGGCCCATCGGAACCGCCCCGGTCCTCCTGGAAACGGCACACGGTGTCAGTCGGCAGTCAGAGTTGCCTCGATATCGAATCGCTCCTCGATCAAACGGGCATCGTCGAAATGGCGCCGGCCGATAAAGGCGGTGGCATGCCGGCCCCACTGGCGCATGGCGCCTGCGCGTGCGATTCCCATCGGCCAGAACAGCCAGGACTCGAGCCGGTCGGTACCGGGAATGAACCCGTGCGCATCGAAAACGCTGCGGTATCGGCCGCCCGGCAGTGCCAGTGAGCGCAGTTCATCGTAGTCACGCCATTGGTGAATCGCGTCGGCACCCGGGGGGATTTCGGCGCTGCGCACGTCCAGGCCCTCGAGGTAATGGGTTGCCGCGGCCAGGCGCAGTACCAGCCGTTCGCCGCTGGCCAGTGTGGGCGCTGTGCGCGGACTGAAGGCCCATTCGCCTGGTGCATCAGTGGGTGCCGGACGCGCCGCGACCCCGGCGACCGGAAAGAACATGTGATAGCAGCCACAAGGGTGCATGCTGTCGTAGACCAAGGGGCTTCCATCGGGCGACAGGGTGACCCGCCATACCACGCCATCCATCCGGCCGGCCAGCAGATCCACGGGAGTGGTCGTCGCCGTGCGCGCCCCGAACCACAAGGTATAGACCAGTTGCAGCAGGCTGCGTTCGCCCAGCCGGGTGTGGGAGAACTGGCGGTAGACCACGGGCCGACGGATGTCGACGACGGGCGTCGCAAGCACGTCCAGTTGTGCCCCATCGTCCCAGCTTATCGTGCCGGGCAGGTCGTCTGCGCCGTTGACGCGGATATCCCAGATCGGCGCGAAGTGCCGGAATAACCGCTCGCTCTGCTCCGGGTTCGGCATCGGAACGCCCAATATGTTGTTTGAAGCAGCCTGCAGGATGGCGCGTATGTCCAGTGGCTGGAGTTCTGGCCGTGCCGTGCCAGTCGCCGGTTGCAGCAGCAGACGGGTCTGACCCGGTTCTGTTGCGGCGACAGCGGCGAAACGACGGCGCGTCTGGGTCTCGAATTTGCGCACGCCGGCCAGGAACGGGATGCGCGCGATCGGATAGAAGCCGACCACGCGATACGCGTCTACATAATCGTCCGGCACTACAAGGTTCTTGCGCAGGCGCTCGATCTGTCCGACGGTGGCAAGATCGGTCGCGCTCAGGCGCGCTGCGCAGCCTTGTGTGAACCGCGCTAACGTGGCGGTGTCGAAAGCCAGTTCAAAGCGGCCTGCCAGCGTCTGACGGTCCCGCAACGGCAGGTTGGCCAGTTCATGGTGTCGCGCCTGGTTGTCGAGTGCTCGCAGTCGTTCGACCCACGCGGCGTGAGCGGCCGGCGCGATCGCTGTACCACTGGCCTGCGCTTGCAATCGGTCGGTCAGCGAGGCCGTGAAGCGGTCGACCCGCAGATACGGGAAACCCGCCACGGGTCGCGCACCGGCGTCGCGCACGCCTGCCGCATCGACCAGCCTGTCGAGAGCACCGTACCAGGTTCGGCAGTTCTGCTGCGCGGTTGGCGTCTGGCTACCAGGTACCGGTGTTGGCGCCACGGCGCAGCCACCCAACAACATGGCTGCGCCAATCAGAATCACTGCCACACATGGCACAGGCCGCAGTGGCGCTGGTACGGCCATCGCCGGCGTCATCGGTGCTGGGCCCGCGGCTGGGGCGCGGGTGACCGGGTGCCGGCGCGGCGTTCGATCTCCTGCACCATGCCGACAAATTGCTCGCGGATCGACAACCGGACCAAGGTCGTCTCGATCAGGGGGGGCAGATCGGTGTCTGGCGAAATCAATCCGACCCAGCTCAGCGACACCCGTCCATCGACTTGCGGCCTGGCCTCATATCGGCCCTGCAGGTGATGGATGGAGCCCGATACACGGCGGACTTCGACCACATGGGGTGGTCGCTCGGTCGATTCCAGCACGACTGCGATGGGTACGGTCAGAAACAGGAAACTCGCCCGCCCGGTTTGCGCGACCAGCACTTGCGCGCCGTTGCGCCTGATGACACGACTGGTTTCAAGGCCCGGAATGAACTCGGGCAGGCGCTCATAATCGGTCAACGTGCGCCACACCACGTCCATGGGTGCGCGCAACAAGGCCCGGGCCCGCACCTCGATCAGAGCGCCCTTGCGTTCGGCTTGCACGTCCATGTCATTGCGGTCCGTTTGCGCCGTCACGGGAATCGCCAGAACCAGCAGCGCGACCGTGCAGGCGAGATGCCAGGTGCATCGCAGGGCAGCAATGGGCCAGCGGTAGTTGCTAACGGCAGGGTGAAGGCAGCGCATACGAACTTCGCGCAGTGTAGAACCGTGCGGCCGATTGCGTTGACCCTGGGAACATATCCGCAAGCGGGTCCGGATGCCCGGGTCCCGCCATGCGCACAGTGCCTGGCTCAGCCCTGACGGCCCAGCAGCAGGTATTCCATCAAGGCCTTCTGCGCATGCATGCGGTTTTCAGCTTCGTCCCAGACCACGGACTGCGGTCCGTCGATCACATCTGCGTCGACCTCTTCGCCGCGGTGCGCCGGCAGGCAGTGCATGAACAAGGCGTCCTTGTGCGCCGCGCGCATCATGTCGGTGTCGACACGCCAGTCGGCAAACGCTTTGCGGCGGGTTTCGTTCTCGGCTTCGAAACCCATGCTCGTCCAGACATCGGTGGTCACCAGATCGGCACCGGCACAGGCCTGCATCGGATCCTTGAACACCTGGTAGCTGCTGCTCGA
>JBKJRR010000144.1:0-10917 GCA_046594635.1 Burkholderiaceae bacterium | reverse complement strand
CCGTCGTCCCCGGTCTTCGTGTAGATCTTCATCGCGCGACGCGGTCTACCGCGATCGCGCCCCGCCGGACATGGCGAACGCCGGAGAACGCCTCGTCCCGGCTACTTGCGCCCGGCGTCACCGCGATCCGACAGGCGATCGGACACGCGATCGCTGGCGCGATCGGACGACAGCGTGACGACGACCGACTCGACGCTCGCCGACGTGGGCGGATGCGACTTGGTCACCGCCACCACGACCCGCGTGGCCGGCGTGTCGGCGAAGATGCGCTCGAGCAGCCGCTGGCCGAGCGTCTCGAGAAGCTTGCACTGCTGACGGGTTCCCTCGTCGACGACGAGGCTCGCCGTACTGGGTTATTCTGTCAACGAGTCGGTCGTGATATTCGACCGGATCCGGGAAAACTTCCGCCGTTATCGCAAGATGAATACGGTCGAGATCATCGACAACGCCATCACGTCCACCATCAGTCGTACTATCATCACCCACGGTTCTACCCAGATCATGGTGTTGTCTATGCTGCTTTTTGGCGGGCCGACGCTGTATTACTTTGCTTTGGCGCTTACCATCGGTATCCTCTTCGGCATCTACTCCTCGGTTTTTGTCGGGGCGGCTATCGCCATGTGGCTGGGAATCAAACGTGAAGACATGGTCAAGCCCCTGACGCAAAAAGGCGTGGACCCTAACGATCCGAATGCCGGGGCCACGGTGTAATCGTGCCCTGACCTTATGGCAACTGCATCCTTTTCAAGCCAAAGACGCCGACTGGCCGGTGAGATCCGGCAACAGTTCGTCGCGGATGCGGTTCGAACCATGGCGGAACTGGTGTCTGCCGTTCAGGAACGCCTGAGGGTGTTGATGGACGAGGCGGCACCCTCGCGCGAGATGCAGGCGCGGCGGGATGCCTGGACCTTTTATCAACGCAACAAGAGTGCCTGGCGCGAGGCTACAGGCAAGGCCTGGAACGAGGCCCTGTTGCCGCGGGCTTCGATTGAAAAAAGCGGATCGGACGACTTGAGCGGTATGTCGCTGGTTGGAACCGATGTTGTCGAGAACAAGATCCTTGCGTCCAGGCTGGTGCTGCGGGTGATGGACAAGGTCAGCTCCGAACTCGACGATCTTCGCCTGCGCATACGTTACCTGGAAGATACGGCCGAGCTTGACCGGCACGACATCTTGCGGCCGGACGCGCTGATCCTTATCCTGATCGAAGAATGGGCCGCCTGTGGCATGCCCACCGGCAGCTGGCCGCTGGTCAACGATTCAGTGCAAAGACTGTTGTCGGAGCGGCTCAAGCAGTCTTACGAGAAAGCCAACAAGGTCTTGATCGAGAAAGGCGTGATGCCGACCATCGAGCTCAAGGACCGGGTCAAGCGCGCAGCGCCGAAAAAGAGTGCGCCCAAGGCCTTCCCGTCTTTACGCCCGACGGGTGGTGCGCCTTCAGAGAGTAGCTACCAGAGCAGCACTCTGGGGCTGGACTCCGGTGAAAGCACATTCGGGCAATTCGCCAATTCCACCGGGCGCCGGCCGACTGCACCCTCTGGTGGTGGCCTGCGGGGCGCAGATTCCGCCGCACGGACCTCCGGTGCTGCGGCTGACAGTAGCGGCAGTGGCAGCATCGGCAGAGGCGCCGGTGAAGGTGAACAGCGCCATGGTGACGCCGCGCGCGAATACGACTCTGATTCGGGTTCCCCGGAAGGTTTCATACCGGCCAGTGGCGCACGCATGCCCGCAGGTGCGGGTTACGGGCAGGACATGGGTGCTGGCACCCACGAAGAAACGCGCATGATGACCTCGATGACGCCCTTGTCACGTGCGAGAAGCCGTGCCCAGGGAGTGTTGGGTCAGCTCAAGCGCCTGTTGGTGGGGCGTGTCGGGCCGGAGTTCGATGCCACGTCGTTCCAGCCTGCGTCGCCAGGCTTGGCCGCCGCGATCGCCGTACGTTCAGGTGGTGGCACACAAGGTCATGGCGGGTCCGGTACCAGCTACGAGGACTACAGCCCCGCTGGGGTGACGCAGGTTGCGGTGCGCCTGCGTGAGCAAACCGCCGAACTCAAGGACAAGGCCGAGACCAAGGGCGAGAAGGCCACGATCGAGATCGTGGCATTGATGTTTCAGGCCATCTTGCAGGAAGACCGAATCCCGCCCGCGATCCGGGTCTGGTTTGCGCGCCTGCAGATGCCGGTATTGCGCGTGGCTTTGGCCGAGCCGGATTTCTTCGGCACCGCCAGTCATCCGGCGCGCCAACTGATCGACCGCATGGGCTCGTGCGTGATGGGTTTTGATGCCAGCGGCATCCAGGGCAGTGCGCTCGAGAAGGAAATCAAGCGTGTCGTGCAGGTAATCGAGCAATACCCGGAAACAGGCAAACGCGTTTACGAACTGGTCTACGCCGAGTTCCAGAAGTTCCTGCAGAAATTCCTGACCGGCACGGGTGCGACACAAAAGGTGGCCAGTGTGGCGCAGCAGGTGGAGCAGAAAGAAACGCTGACAATCCAGTACACGATCGAGATGCGCAACATGCTCAAGGACGTCCCGATACGGGACGAGATCCGCAGCTACCTGTACAAGGTCTGGGCTGAAGTGCTGGCCGTAACGGCGATCCGCAAGGGTCCGCAACACGCGGACACACTCGAATTCAAACAGACATCGTCGGAGCTGGTATGGGCGGCCAGTGCCAAGCCGAATCGGGAGGACCGGGCACGTGTCATCCAGAATCTGCCAAAACTGCTGCAACGACTGCGCGCCGGCATGACCCTGCTCGGCATGGCGCCGAGCCAGCAGGACGCGCATATCAAGACAGTAAGCGACACGCTGGCCGATGCTTTTTTGTCCAAGACCGAGGCCATTCCCGCGGCCAAGATCGACGAACTGGCCAAGCGTTTGGCCAACCTGGAAGATTTTGTCAGCGAAGACGGCATGGGCGATCTTCCGCTCGATGCCGAGAGCATCGAGTTGATGCTGGGCATCGACCCGGCGACCATCGACGTGGTGGCCAATGGCGGCTCCAAACCCAGCAACGCGATGCTGGCCTGGGCGCGCGAGCTGGAACTGGGCTCATGGTTCACGCTGGACCACAATGCGCGGGTCGTGAAGGTGCAATTTGTCTGGCGTAGCGACCGCAAGCAGCTCAATCTGTTTGCATCGGCCGATGGCCATAGCTACCTGGTCCAGGGCGGACGCCTGGCCGCCTACCTGCAGGCCGGATTGTTGCTGCCGCAGGAAGAAGAAACGCTGACGGTGCGTGCAACCCGCGATGCACTGGCCAAGCTTGAAGCCAACCCGGAGCGGCTGCTGGGCTGAACGCAGGCGCAGTTGAAAACTGCGTGACGGGTATCAGTGGGCGACGCGGTCCTGTGCGTCATCGCACAGTTCGTCGAGCACCAGCGCGTCGGGTTCTTCGCCGAAACTCCAGTACACCATCAGCACGATGATCTTGAGATCGTCGAGTGACAGAGGATCGGAGCCGCAGGCCATGGCACGGTCGACGACGATCTCCCGCATGTGGGGTGCCAGGACGGTGGCATTTTCGAGAAAGCGGATGAAGCCCAGGCAATCCGCTCCAAGCCCGTTCTGTTCAGCCGCTGAAAACACCCGCATGCTGGCGCCCGAATTGCCGATGGCCTGCCGATCGGTTTGCTGCACCCTGCGATCCGGGTCGTCCTGCGCTGGCGCGGCGTCAGCGCTCTGGCGTGTGATGTGGGTCGCCTGGCTCAGGCCATTGAGCCAGGCCAGCGCATCCTGGATCTCCTGGGTCTCGAATCCAACCGCATTGAGCTTGCGTTCGAGCTGATTGCCCTGGGGGCAGGCATCTCCGCGCCAATAGTTCTCGTAGACAAATACCAACACTTCGAACATGACGCCAATATAGCGCAGAAAACCGGTGCGCCATTGTTGCGGCCCGCACCTCGCTCCCCGCGCGGCGCAAAAGGTTCAGCCGTGGGCGATACGCTGGAACAGTCCGCCTGGCAGGCGACCCAGTTCACCGGCCAGTTCCAGCGTCATCAGTTGCGCCTGCAGCTCGGGCGTGGCCAGACCTGTGCGGGCCTGCAATACATCCAGGCTTACAGGGTCGAAACCCAGCGCCAGCAACAGCCCGGCATGGGCGGGCTCCGGAATGTCGCCAGCGGTGCTTGCCGTGGCATCGTCCGGCGCAGAACCATGCGAATGACTCGCCGAGACCCAGCGAAGTTCTTCAAGCACGTCCTGTGCGGACTCCACCAACTTGGCGCCCTGGCGGATCAGTGCGTGGCAGCCGCGCGATTGTGGTGAGTGGATCGAGCCCGGAATTGCAAATACCTCCTTGCCCTGTTCGACCGCCAACCGGGCGGTGATCAATGAACCTGACTGCAGCGCCGCCTCTATCACCAGCGTGCCTTGCGACAAGGCCGCAATGATCCGGTTGCGGCGCGGAAAATTCGCAGCCAGTGGCGGCGTACCGATCGGGTATTCGCTGACCAGCAACCCGCGGGTGGCGATACGCCGTGCCAGACCCAGGTGGCGCCTCGGATAGACCCGGTCCAGCCCCGTACCCACGACGGCAATTGTCACGGGGCGGTCGTGCGTGGCGGCACCCCCTTCGAGTGCGCCCTCATGGGCTGCCCCGTCAATGCCCAGCGCCAGCCCCGAGACAATGCACAGGCCGCTACCGGCCAGTGCCTGCGCGAACTGCCGCGCGTTGATCACGCCCTGCGGCGTCGGGTTGCGGCTGCCAACCACAGCAATGCCGATATCGAGCACCAGCGGTCGGTCGGCCTGTGCCAGCACCGGGGCCGCGCCCTGCAGATACAACATCAGTGGCGGATCCTCGGTCGCCAGCAATGCCGGCGGATAACGCGGATCGGCCAGTGTCAACAGGGCCTTTGCGCTGTCCGGTGTGTTGTTGTCCGCGCCGGCATGCAACCAGTCCCAGGTGGCCTGCAACTGGGCATCCAGGCCTTCAGGTGGGTGGGCCAGCGCCTGGGCCTGACGCTCGCTGACGACCTGGCGCAGTGCGGTGACCGACTGCGCAAAGATGGCGTCGGGCAAACCGAAACTGGCCAGCAGTTTGCGCGCCGTCTCGTTACCTACGCCCGGTGTGAGCGACAGACGCAGCCACGAAGAGAGCTCGGAGCGGTCCATGTGAACGAGTCGGAACTCACCTGCAAACGATTGTCCGGCGCAACACCCAGCCTTGCATCAACGGCATGGGATCAGGCCATCATCGGCAGTGCGTCCGCCACAGCGTCCGGCTTGTGGCTCAGCGTGGGCTGATCAGGCGGTCGCCAACCCGTACCGGCGAGGTGATTTCAAGCACCAACGCATAGGACACGCGATCGAAGGTGCGGAACACCATCAACAGGCCGTTGCGTTCATCGGGCAATTTGAGCATCGGACGGGTACTGTCGGTCTTGTCGACGACACGTTCACCATCCCGCAGGATCGCCATCACATGGCCGGGGAGCATGCCGTCGCGGGTGCCCAGATTGACCGCCACCACCTGGTTTTGTGCAGCGTTCACGACGGCGCTGCCATACACCGACACGATCCTGCCGCGGACATCTGCCGCTGGCGCCTTGGGCGTGTAGCTGACCAACTCGCGCGGTGGCTCGGGCAACAGGCGGTCTCCGACGCGCATTTCTTCCTTGGCCGCGACGATGTCGATCGTGGCGGGAGTGATCTCATTGGTCGCCTTGCCGTTCTTGCCCTCGACA
The DNA here is from genome assembly GCA_046594635.1 of Burkholderiaceae bacterium. Taxonomy (GTDB): domain Bacteria; phylum Pseudomonadota; class Gammaproteobacteria; order Burkholderiales; family Burkholderiaceae_C; genus CAISIP01. The sequence continues at coordinate 5,227 of JBKJRR010000144.1, read as the reverse complement.
CTGCTGCTCGTCTCGCTGCGCGCGAGCAAGGCCTTGCCGACATATTGCGCCTCGTAGCCCAGCACCTCGCCGGTTTCCGGGTCTTTCAAAGGGGTGGCGTCGCGAAAGATGCGAAAAGCCTGCTGCTTTCCGGGTAAGTCGAGCAGTGGATTGCCGTTCTGGCCACGCGCGTAGGCGCGGTCACCTCGTGTCAGCAAGACTCGGCCGTCCAGGGCCGCCACAATGCGCGGTGCATTGGTCAGCCCGGCTTCGTCGACCACGATCGGCTCTGCCAGGAAGGGTTCGATGGCGCTGGACTTGATTGCCGGCAGAGGGCCGCTGTCGAGCACTTCAAAACGCGTGCGGGGTGATACCCTGATGGTCTCGGTGGGCACCGGGTTCGTGCCGCCGGCACCGGCCATGCGCAAGGTGGCACGGCCGTCCTTGCGCTCGAGAAAAAGGCGCTGGCCCGGATAGATCAGGTGCGGATTGCGGATGTCCGAGAGATTCATGCCCCACAGTTCCGGCCAGCGCCACGGTCGGTTCAGGAACATGCCGGAGATGCCCCACAAGGTGTCGCCGGACTTGATCAGGTAACTGTCGGGCGCATTGGCTGCCAATTCGCTCAGGGGCACACCGGCCTGCGCGACCTGGTTTGCGGTGGCACGCTGATCGGACGTGATCGGGTAATTTTGCGCAAATGCCGGGCTTTGGAGCCAGCCGGCGGCGGCGCTTGTCACCAGCGCCAATGCGACTTTGGATTTGATCGACAATTTCTGGGTCATTGCTTGCTGCATCGTGGGTGCCTCTGACGGCTTGCGGGGCTTGGCGACGTTCGTGTCGCGGCACCGGGCGAATCTTGATAAATCACGCACGATTTTGCGCTCAAGTCCTTGATTGGGCAACGTTTTCTGTCGTGCACTTATGCCGACTGGTGTGAAATTAGCGAAAATAGCGACATCTTTGAAGAGAATCCATGGCTTTGTTACCCATTCTTTGTTTTCCCGACCCCAAACTGCACAAGGTGGCCAAACCCGTGCAATCGGTCGACGAACGTATCCGCACTTTGGTGGCCAACATGCGCGAGACCATGTACGAGGCCAAGGGCATCGGCCTGGCCGCGACACAAGTGGATGTGCACGAACGCGTCATTGTGATCGACATCTCGCAGGAGCGCGACCAGCCTTTGGTGCTGATCAATCCGACCATCGTGTGGAGCAGTGCCGAGAAACACATCAATGAAGAGGGCTGCCTGTCAGTGCCCGGCATATATGACAATGTCGAGCGCTTCGATTCGGTGCGTGTCCAGGCGCTTGGCGTCGATGGCAAGACCCATACCGTCGAAGCCCATGAAATGCTGTCCGTGTGCATCCAGCACGAAATGGACCACCTGTTGGGGAAGGTTTTTGTCGAATACCTCTCGCCGCTCAAGCGCAATCGCATCAAGACCAAGATGCTCAAGTTGCAACGCGAGGAGCGCGATTGAGACTGATTTTTGCCGGTACGCCGGAGTTCGCGGCAGTGGCGTTGCGGCGCCTTTGCGCATCCGGGTACGACGTGGCGCTGGTGCTCACGCAACCCGACCGGCCGGCAGGGCGCGGCATGAAGCTGCAACTGTCGCCGGTAAAGCACTATGCCCAGCAGCAGTCCATCGCCGTGTGCCAACCGCGCAGTTTGCGGCTGGACGGCCGATTTGCGGACGATGCCGCGGCCGCGCGCGACGCCATCCTGGCTGCGGCAGCGGACGCGATGATCGTCGCGGCCTACGGACTGATCCTGCCGCAGTGGGTTCTCGATGCAATGCACAGGCACGAACGCGCCGCTGCTGGCCTGGGCTGCCTCAATATCCACGCATCCTTGTTGCCACGCTGGCGCGGCGCGGCGCCCATCCACCGGGCGATCGAGGCCGGCGACCGGGAGACCGGCGTGTGCATCATGCAGATGGATGCCGGACTGGACACCGGCGACGTGTTGCGCCGCCAGAGTATCCCGGTTCACCATGACGGCCCTCATGCAGACACCACCGGGCGTTTGCATGACCGGTTGGCCACCATCGGTGCCGATCTGCTGGTGCAGGTGCTCGAGGATGCGAAGCGCGGCCCGTTGCAGGCCCGGGTGCAGGATGTGGACGGCGTGACCTATGCCGCAAAGGTGCAAAAGGCCGACGCCGCGATCGACTGGCGCCGTACAGCGGTGCAGATCGGCTGCGGTGTGCGGGCTTTCGATCCGATTCCCGGCGCATGGACAAGCTGGGGCGAGGAATTGCTCAAGTTGTGGCGCGCCGCACCGGTTGACATCCAGCCGCAAGAGCTGGCTTTGCCTGGCACCGTGTTGTCGGCCGATGCAGACGGTATCGTGGTCGCTTGTGGCCAGGGCGCCTTGCGCGTACTGGAACTGCAGCGCGCAGGTGGCAAACGACTGGGCTGCGGCGACTTCCTGCGCGGACTGCCCATGGCCGTTGGTACACGGCTTGGCTCCGTCGCGGGATCGACCTGATGTTTTTCCTGCGCGAAAACTACCGGCATCCGGAGTTTCAAGTGGGCATCCAGGACTTCCTGCGCCCGGCGCCCGGCATTGCCGCCTGGGGACTGATGACCGGCGTGGCCATGGTGAAGTCCGGCATCGGACTGTTCGAGTCGCTGTTGATGGCCTTGCTGGTATTTGCCGGCAGCTCGCAACTGGCCTCGATTCCGCTGATCCTGGCCGGCGCGCCCTTGTGGGTGATCTGGGCCACCGGCTTTTGCGTCAATCTGCGATTTGTTGTTTTCAGCCTGCACCTGCACCATTACCTGGCGCATTTGCCGGGTTGGCAACGTGTCATGAGCGGTTATTTCACGGCGGACCTCAGCTACGTATGGTTTGTGCGCCGCTTCCCGCATCCGTCGGATGATGGAGCAGGGAAACTGGCCCAGCAGGCCTATCTGGCCGGCAGCAATCTGATGAACTGGGGCTCGTGGGTCGCGTCGAGCCTGATCGGAATTGCGTTGGCCAATTTCATTCCGCAAAGCTGGGGTCTGGGCTTTGCTGGCATCCTGTGCCTGATCGGCATACTTTGCTCGCTGGCGACGACCCGGTTGCGTCTGTTGTCAGCCGCCGTGGCCGGCCTGGTCGGCGTGGCCGCCTTCGCGCTGCCGCTCAAGCTCAACATCATCGTGGCCATCGGCGCCGCCGTGATCCTGTGCTTGTCGGTGGAAAAACGGCGCCCTCCGATGCGCGAGCGCACGGGATCATGATGGACATCAATTGGCATACGGTGATCATCGTGCTCGGCCTGACCGTGGTCACCGTGCTGGCGAGGGGTTTCTTCCTTTTTTCCAATCGCACCTGGTCTTTGCCCCATTGGGCTCAGCGCGGCCTGCAGTACGCGCCGATTGCCGCACTGGCGGCCGTGGTGGTGCCGGAGGTGGTCATGGTCAACGGCCATCTGATGGACACCTGGAAGGACGCTCGGCTTTATGCGGGCATCGTCGGCGCGGCGATGTACTTCTGGCGCAAGGACGTGTTGTTCACCATCGTGGCCGGCATGGCTGTCTATATGCCTTTGCATATCGGGCTGGGCTGGTGATGCGCATGCAAGGCTGGCGGCCGGCCACGCTGATTCTGCTGGTGAGCGTCTGGCTCGCACTTGCTGGGAACCTGCCTCTGTGGCGCACCGTCTGGCCCTTGCCCGAACTGGTCGGCCTGCGCGGGGCCCTGTTCGCCTTCGCTCTGTTCGTATGGATCGTCGCGGCGCTGCACATGCTGCTGAGCCTGCTGGCCTGGAAGCGGCTGCTCAAGCCGGTGCTACTGTTGCTGCTGCTCACGGCGGCGGCCAACAGCTACTTCATGCTGCAGTACGGCGTGGTCATTGACGCGACCATGATGGCCAATGTCGCCCATACCGATGCGCGCGAGGTGCGCGATCTGGTGTCCTGGAACCTGTTGCTGAGCCTGTTGCTGCTCGGCGTATTGCCGGGCGGGTGGCTGCTGCGCCAGCAACTGGTATTTCGGCCCCTCTGGCCACAGACCTGGCGTAACCTGACTGGAGCGGTGATGGCCCTGGTCGTGCTGATGCTGGTGACACTGCTGATGTTCCAGGACCTGGCCTCACTGATGCGCAACCACAAGCAGGTGCGCTACCTGGTCAATCCGCTGAACACTCTTTATGCCAGCGGCAAATTGGCCGGCGATGCGCTTTTCCATGTGAACAGGACACTACAGCCGATCGGCCTGGATGCACAGCTGGGGCCTACCCATGCCGGCGCCAAACGTGTGCCGCTGGTGGTGCTGGTGGTCGGCGAGACGGCACGCGCCGCCAACTTTTCGCTTGGAGGTTATGCGCGCCAGACCAATCCGCAGCTGACACAACTCGCGGCCAGCGGTACCGGCGAGCTGACCTATTACAGCGCGGTCCGCTCATGTGGCACAAATACCCAGGCGTCGCTGCCCTGCATGTTCTCGCACCTCGGCAAGGAGGCGTTCGAGGCGACACGTCAGCCGTACGAGAATCTGCTCGATGTCCTGCAGCGCGCCGGACTGGCAGTGTTGTGGATCGACAACCAGTCGGGCTGCAAGGGGCTGTGCGACCGGGTCGCGCAGGTGGACACCTACGGACTCAAACTGCCCGAACTTTGCGTTGATGGCGAATGTTTCGACGAGGTCATGCTGCGCGATCTGGACCAGCGCATCGCGGCGCTTGACCCGGTGCGTGCGGCCCGTGGCGTGGTATTGGTGATGCACCAGATGGGTAGCCACGGACCGGCCTATGCTCGCCGCAGTCCGTCGGCGTTCAAAACCTTCATGCCCGAATGCAATAGCAACGTGTTGCAGGATTGCGCACGCGAGCAGTTGGTCAACGCCTACGACAACACCCTCGTGTACACCGATCATGTGCTTGCCGCGGCTGCGCAATGGCTGGCGCGCAAGGCGCAGGACGGGGCTTATGACACGGCCATGGTGTATGTTTCGGACCACGGCGAGTCGTTGGGCGAGAACAACCTGTACCTGCACGGTTTGCCCTATGCGCTGGCCCCCGACACCCAGACCCACGTGCCGATGCTCAGCTGGCTGTCGGACGCCATGCGCCAGCGACTGGCGCTGCGGCAGGAATGCCTGAAGTCGCAGGCGGGTGCCGCGCTGAGCCACGACAACCTGTTCCATGCGATGCTGGGGCTGCTCGATGTGCAGACTGCGTTGTATCGCAAGGACCTGGACTGGTTTGCCGCCTGTCGCTGACACCTACAATTTGCCGATCAAGACTGCCGGGAAG
>JBKJRR010000524.1:0-3188 GCA_046594635.1 Burkholderiaceae bacterium | reverse complement strand
TCCGGTATTGGTCAGCGCGCCCGAGTTGGTCCAGGCGACCGAGTTGCCGCTGGGCAGGCTGAGGCTTCCGCCCGACAGGCTCAGGCTACCGGTTCCCCCGAAGGCGCCACCTGTCAGGCTGAAGCTGCCTGCAACGTCGAGCGAGCCGTTGTTCGTCAGCGTGCCTCCGACCAGGTTCAGCGCCACGCCGGCTGGCAGCATGGTCGCGCCACTGAGTGTCAGGCTGCCCGATTGCAGCGTCAACGAACCGTCGGGCAAGGTCAGGTTGTTGAACGCAAAGTTGAGCCCGTCGATGACCCGGTCACCCGTACCGGCGAACAGGAAGGTTCCGCCACCCGAGAAGCCCAGCGTGCCGGTGCCGCCGATAGTGCCGTCCTGCCAGTTAAATGTACCCGCCGGGTTGGTCATGTCCAGGTTGGCCGAAGCGGGTACTGACATGACGCCGCCGAGTTGCTCGATCCGTGTACCTGCCACCGTCACGGTGCCGCCAACATTGAAATTGCCACGGTTAAGCAGGTTGCCGCCGATGCCCACATCGGTCAGGTTGGCGGTGGCGCCCGCCAGGTTCGCCAAATCTCCTGGCAGCGAGGCCCTGTTGCCGCTGACCGTGCCCTGGTTGGACAGCACGCCGCTGCCGGTAAAGCCCATGGCGTTCAGACTGATAGCCGCGCCGCTGGCCACCAGCAAGCCAGTGCTGTTGCCCACCAGGTTAAGGGTGCCGCCGCCATCGAAAGTGCCGCTGCCCGAGAGTTGGCTGCCATCTGCGAAATTGTGGGTCCCACCCTGAAAGTCCAGCGTGGCGCCACCGGCGGCGCTGAAACTGCCACTGTGGGTGCCACCGCCAGCGAGCACGAGCGTGCCGCCTTGTGCATTGATGATGCCGGCGTTGTTCAAGGCGTTGCCGACGCTGAAGCTGCCGGTGCCAACCTTGTTGATCGTGCCGATGTTGTCGATCGGGCCGCTGCCTGCGATCGAGCCGCTGCCCAGGTCCAGCACGCCGTTGACGGTCAGCCCGGAGCCGTAGGTGACATTGCCGCCCAGCACCCGCAGCGCGCCATCCGCGGCAACCGACGCACCGGCTGTCGGCAATTGCAGTGTGCCGCCCAGGATGGACCAGGTTGAGCCACTGATGGCGCCGCTGCCGATGGCGAGTGTGCCCCCGCTCTGGGTCAATTGGCTGACTGCAGGAGCCTGTGCGAAGCTGCTGGAACCCGAAACCATATTGAAGGCCGGTGCACTGGTTGCGCCATTGAAGGCCACGTTGGCCCCCGAGACCACGAGTGGCAGGCTTGAGGTGAGCGGCGAGTTGAACGTCACGGTGCCCGAGCCGAAAACGGCGTTTCCACTGCCGGACACGGTGACCGGTCCCGCGCTGAACACCGAGCCGGGCGCAAACACCACGTTGCCATTGGGTGCGTTGAAGTTGAGCACCGGTGCGGAGAAAGAGCTGGCATCGAGGTCCCCGGCAGTCTTGGTAATGTTCAGTGCGCCAGAGGGCACCAGGTTGATGGTGCTGTCGAGCGTGGTACCGAAACTAACGTCGACTCGCCCAGCCGCGCCGCTGACGGCGTTGCTGTCGGAGCGCGTGATGGAGGTGCCGGCGCTCAGGCTGAGGTTGCCCGCCGCGCTGAGCGTGTTGGAGACGATGCTGTTGCCACCATCATCGACCTTGAGGTCGATAGCGCCGCTGGCGGCCAGAACGATGGCCCCCGAGGTGACGCTGGTGAGGTCCGCGCTGGAGGCGATGCGGATGTCGCGCGCCGAAGTCACCGTGATCGCTGCTGCACTGTCGGCCAGTCCCGTGTTGGTGGCCCGCAACGAGCCGTTGAGCCTGATGTCGCTGGCAGTTCCCGTCGCGGTAATGGCGATGACGCCGTTGCCCGAGGTCAGCGCGCCCAGGCTGAGCGAGGCTGCGCCATCGACCGAAATCGATGTACCCGCGCTGAGATTACCCAGGCTCACCCCGGCGCTGCTGTTGATATCGATGAAGCCGGAGGTGGCGCTGAGGTTGCTGCCCGTGATGCCTGCACCCGTGAGCACCAGGTTCTGCGCCGCACTCATGCCCAGGCCGATGGTGTCAATGGCAGCACCGGCGCTGAAGCTGAGATTGCCGGTGCTGGTTGTGAAACTGCCGCCTCCGCCTGGGGCAATGTTGGTGCCAGCCACCAGGCTGATGGCCTTTGCCGCGCCGCTGACGGCGTTGCTGTCGGAGCGTGTGATGGAGGTGCCAGCGCTCAGGCTGAGGTTGCCCGCTGCAACCAGTGCGTTGGCGCTGCCGTTGTTGCCACCATCATCAACCTTGAGGTCGATGGCGCCGCCGGCGCTCAGTGCGATGGCCCCCGAGGTGACGCTGGTGAGGTTGGCGGTGGAGGCAATGCGGATGTCGCGCGCCGAAGTCACCGTGATCGCTGCTGCACTGTCGGCCAGGCCCGTGTTGGTGGCCTGCAACGGGCCGCTGAGCGTGATGTCGCTGGCTGCACCCGTATTGGTCAAGCTGACCACACCGTTGCCGCCGATACCCGCCGTCACCGCCCCCATCACCAGGCCGGTGACGGAGTTCACGCTGATGTCGTTGCCCGCGTTAAGGGTGCCCCCGCTGACACTGGCCGCGCTGCTGGTGATGCTGATGTCGCTGGAGGCACCGGTGGCGTTGACGCTGGACACACTGATGGCGCCTGGCGCCGTATAGACCACCTGGCCCGGTGCACTGACGGTAAAGCCAGCCGTGCTCAGCGTGGTGCCAGCTGCCAGGGACACGTTGCCCGCCGTGGCACTGATATCGCCAAAGGCGTTGATGCTGGCTCCGGCGGTCAGCGCCACGGCATTGGCTGACAGCGAGCTCAGGTTGCCGTCCGTGCGCAGGATCTGGCCGCTGATGGCAACGATGTCCAGGTTGCCTACGGCGTTGATGCTGTTGTTGGCACCGTTGTTGCCGCCATCATCAACCTTGAGGTTCACGTCTCGCGCGGCGGTGAGCGAGATGCCCCCTGAGGTCAGCGTGCTCAGGTTCGCGGTGGAGGCAATGCGCACATCGCGACCGGCGACCACCGTGATGCCGTTCTGGTTGGGCAGCAGTCCCGTGTTGGTGGCCTGCAACGGGCCGTTGAGCGAGATGTCGCTGGCAGCTCCCGTGGCGGTAATGGCGATGATGCCGTTGCCCGAGGTCAACGCCCCCAGGCTGAGCGAGG
>JBKJRR010000481.1:0-5417 GCA_046594635.1 Burkholderiaceae bacterium | reverse complement strand
CGCCCGGCACTACGGCAATTCCCGAATGGCGAAACCGCGATGCGCGAAATGGCCGCGTGCTCGGAGCCCGGATTGATCGGCTGCACCCAGGTCACGGAGATCAATGGGACGCCCGGCGTGGAACTGGTCGACCTGCTGCCCGCCGAGTTCGAGCTGGCAACTGAGTACACATTGGGCGTCTGCACCGGCGCTGCATTCCCGGAGCAGGCGCACGCGCTCGCCGCGTTGTTGACGGGGCCTGAGTCGGCCGAGTTGCGGCGCAAGGGCGGATTCGAGTTCTAGCGGCTGACCTGCGGCCGACGGCAACCCCAGGGCGCAAGTGCGCAAGTGCGCAGGGTATGTTCCGGCTTGACCGATACCTGATTGGCCACGGTTCCCGGGCCGGGTGCTGTGCTCCTGGCGTGTCGGCGGTCCGACCGCCTGGAGGTGCGCCGCGTCGGCCGCGTATCATCGACGCGAACAACGATCGCGCCGGTCCGTATCCGCAGAGACTGAGAGGCCACGCATCCGCAGCCACAATAGTCCAGACACTATGCGCCGACGCCTTTCTTCTGCCCCCTGGCTGCTCCAGCTGTTTCCTTTTCTGCGCTGGTGGCACATGGTGGGGCCCGTCACGCTGAAGGCGGATGCGATTGCCGGTCTGACCGGAGGCCTGGTGCTGGTGCCACAGGGCGTGGCGTTCGCGACCATTGCCGGCATGCCACCGGAGTATGGCCTGTATGCCGCCATGTTGCCGGCGATCGTGGCCGCGCTGTGGGGCTCTTCCTGGCATCTGGTGTCTGGTCCGACGACCGCGATTTCCATCGTCGTATTCGCCACCATCAGCCCGTTGGCGCAGGCCGGCTCGCCAGAATTTGTGGCGCTGGTGCTGACGCTCACTTTTCTGGTCGGGGTATTTCAACTGGCGCTTGGGGCCTTGCGACTGGGCACGCTGGTCAACTTTGTTTCGCACACAGTTGTGGTGGGGTTCACCGCCGGTGCGGCAGTACTGATCGCGGCCAGCCAGATCAAGAATTTTTTCGGCATCGAGATCGCGCGCGGGGCCTCGGTATGGCGTGTGCTGCAGGCCGTGGGGCAACAGCTGGGCGACATCAATCCGTATGTGACAGCGGTGGCTGTTGTCACGGTGCTGGCCAGTGTCGGTGTCCGCCGCTGGCGTCCGCGGGCGCCGTACATGATCGCGGCCATGGTGGCAGGGGGCCTGTTTGCGGCCTTCCTCAATCTGATATTTGGCGATGCGCGAACCGGCATCACCAGCATCGGCGCTTTGCAGGTGGGCCTGCCGCCGCTGTCGCGGCCGGACTTTTCGCCGCAGACACTGGAGAAACTGGTGCCCATCGCGATTGCCGTCGCCTTGCTGGCCTTGACCGAGGCGGCCTCGATTGCACGCGCAGTTGCTCTCAAGAGCGGGCAGCGCATCGACGGCAATCAGGAGTTCATCGGCCAGGGGCTGTCCAACCTGGTCGGGGCGTTTTTTTCCGGCTATGCGTCCAGTGGTTCTTTCAACCGCAGCGGCTTGAACTACGAGGCCGGTGCGCGCACACCGCTGGCCGCAGCCTTTTCGGCGGTGTTCCTTCTGCTGATCGTGTTGTTCCTGGCGCCGCTCGCTGCCTACCTGCCGATCCCCGCGATGGCTGGCATCCTGTTTGTGGTCGCCTGGGGCCTGGTCGACTTTCACCATATCGGCGAGATCCTGCGGGTCAGCCGCCAGGAGTCGGTGGTGCTGCTTTCCACGCTGCTCGCCACGCTGACGCTGGAGCTGGAGTTCGCTATTTATATTGGTGTGCTGCTGTCACTGTTGCTGTTCCTCAACCGTACGGCCAAGCCTGGCATCGACGACGTGAAACCGGTCGCAGGGCAGTGGCCTCCGGGTTTCAGCAACGACTCCGGTCTTGCGGATTGCCCGCAGCTCAAGATCGTGCGTATCAACGGCCCGATCTTCTTTGGTGCAAGCAGCTTCGTTGCGACCGAGTTGCAACGCATCGACGAACGCAACCCGATGCAGCGCAACCTGCTGGTGATCGGCTCGGCCATCAACTTTGTCGATCTGGAAGGAGCGCAACTGCTGGCGCAGGAGGCACGTCGGCGCCGTGCCCTAGGCGGGGCCTTGTACCTGTTCAACATGCGGGACGATCCGATGGATCTGATGCGCCGTTGTGGCGCCTATGACGTGATTGGGGCAGAAAATTTTTTCTGGCTCGGTGAAGACGTCATCGGCAAGCTGTTTCCGCGGCTCGATGGCTCTATCTGCAGCGGCTGCAAAGTGCGGATCTTCTCTTCCTGCAAGGTCGACACCAGCCATGACTCCGATGGGGTGGCCGGGTCGAACGAACCCGTCGTGTTGCCGCTGGTTCGCATGCCGCGCCCGGCATCGGGCACGAGCGACTAAAATCAGCGCCAGCGCGCGCGCCGAATTCTGCAAGGCAGTCGTGCCGGGTGGTGATTCGCTTATTTTTCTACCGCAGCCCCTGGATGTAAACCATGACCCGCTGTTTTTTGTTTCTCCCGTCGCACCGGCTCGCCGTGTGGACCCTGCTGGTCGGCATCGTGTGGCTTAGCTTGTCTGCAACCGCACAGGCGCAAGGGATCACGCGGCAATTCCCTGCCAATATCAAACGCGGTGTGATGACCGTGACAGCACCGCCCGAGGTATTGATCAACGGCACCGTCATGCGCCTGTCTCCGGGCGTGCGGATTCGCGGCCCGAACAATCTGCTGCTGATGTCCGCCGCCTTGATCGGCCAGCGGTATTCGGTAAATTATGTGCTCGAGCAACAGGATCTGGTGCGTGATGTCTGGATCCTGACGCAGGCCGAAGTAGACCTGCTGCCCAAGGGTTGGGACACGGTGACCAATTTCGTGTTCGGCTCGGACGCAGACAAACCCAAGGTCGATGACGGCAAGACGCCGTTCGACCAGTTGCCGAAGTTTCCACGGCAATAGGTCGCTGTCAGGCCGACCGGCCCTGCGTACGGGGGGTTTTTTGCGGCCATAGACTCGATTCGCCCGATTCCTTCCGACCCTTCGCGTCATCACCGCGCCGCTTCCTCCCGCACTGGATACCCCATGAGCAAGAAAGTTTTCGTCAAGACCTTTGGCTGCCAGATGAACGAGTACGACTCGGACAAGATGGTCGACGTCATGCGCGCGGCAGAGGGCTACGAGCCCACCACCAACGTGGACGAGGCCGACCTGATCCTGTTCAATACCTGCTCGGTGCGCGAGAAGGCCCAGGAAAAGGTCTTCTCCGATCTCGGTCGGGTGCGGCATCTGAAGAAGAAGGGCGTTCAGATTGGCGTCGGCGGTTGTGTCGCCAGCCAGGAGGGCGCAGCCATCATTGCCCGCGCGCCGTATGTCGACGTGGTGTTCGGCCCGCAGACGCTGCACCGTCTGCCCGACCTGTTGCGCCAGCGTGTGCAACAGGACAAGGCACAGGTGGACATCAGCTTCCCGGAGATCGAGAAATTCGACCACCTGCCGCCGGCACGGGTCGAGGGAGCGACGGCTTTTGTCAGCATCATGGAAGGTTGTTCCAAGTACTGCAGCTACTGCGTGGTGCCCTATACCCGTGGCGAAGAAGTGTCGCGGCCGTTCGAAGACGTGCTGGTCGAGGTCGCGGGGCTGGCGGACCAGGGCGTGCGTGAGGTCACGCTGCTGGGGCAGAACGTCAATGCCTATCGGGCGCCGATGGGCGGCGGCGGCGAAGTGGCCGACCTGGCCACGCTGATTGAATACGTGGCCGAGATCCCGGGTATCGCGCGCATCCGCTTTACGACCAGCCATCCGAACGAGTTCACGGCATCGCTGATCGACGTGTATGCACATGTGCCTCAGTTGGTCAACCACCTGCATCTACCGGTGCAGCATGGCTCCGACCGCATCCTGATGGCGATGAAACGCGGCTATACCGCGATGGAATACAAGTCAACCGTGCGCAAGCTGCGAGCGATTCGCCCGGACCTGGCCTTGTCGAGTGACTTCATCGTTGGTTTTCCGGGCGAGACCGATGCGGACTTCGCCAAGTTGATGAAACTGGTCGACGATGTGGGATACGACAGCTCTTTCAGCTTCATCTTCAGCCCACGTCCCGGAACCCCGGCTGCTGCCTTGGCCGACGAAACACCCCACGCGGTCAAACTGGCCCGGCTGCAACGGCTGCAAGTCACGCTGGACGACAGTGTGAGGCGTATCAGTGCCAGCCGCCATGGCACGGTGCAGCGTGTGCTGGTCGAAGGCGTGGCACGCAAGGATGCGACCGAGTTGTTCGGTCGTACCGAATGCAACCGGGCTGTGGTGTTCAAAGGGCCGCAGCGCCTGATCGGGCAGATGGTCGACGTGCGGATTACCGAGGCACCGATGCGCTCCTTGCGGGGTGAGGTGGTGACGGTGGAAACAGCGAGCTAGTTCAGCAAAGTATCCGGAGACACCTTATGACAACAACGACCACCATTGTCGAACTGCGCAGCCATCTTCTGCAGGTTCCTTGGAAGGGTCTGCCGCCGGCCGCCGGGATCATCGCGGCGCCGTTGCGCGACATCTATGTGCTGGAAATCGAGACGCAGGGTGGGCTGATCGGCATGAGCTATCTGATGCCACTTTGCGGTGGCCTGCACACGCTTGATGCCTGCATGAAGGAGTTGGTCGCGCCGCACCTGCTCGGGCGCGACGCAACCGAGATCGAGGGCATCTGGCAGACGCTGTACAAAAGCAATTTCTGGCTGGGCCGGATGGGCGTGACGGTTTTCGCCCAGAGTGCCGTCGACATGGCGCTGTGGGACATTGTGGGAAAACGCGCCAGCTTGCCACTGTTCCGGTTGTGGGGCGCAGCCCGGTCGGAAGTTCCCGCCTACGGCTCGGGCTGTTTCCGCGGCCTGGGCCGCGACGGAATGATCGAGCGCGCCAAGGAGTTCACCGCAATGGGCCTTGCCGCGATTAAGATGCAGGTCGCCCATATCCGCCCGTGGCGGGAGGACGTGCGCAATGTCAGGGCGATGCGCGATGCGCTGGGCGACGACATCGAGATCATGATCGACGTCAACATGGGCTGGGACGCCGACACTGCCATCCAGGCCGGCCGTCACCTCGACGAGTTCGATCCCTACTGGCTGGAAGAGCCGGTGGTCGCCGAAGATTTCGCTGGCTACCGCCGCATCGCTGCCGCGCTCAAGACCCGGATTGTGGGTGGCGAAAGTCACTTCACACGGCAGGACCTGCGGCCGTTCTTCGAGACCCCCTGCGTGCCCATCCTGCAGCCTGACCCCATGCGTGGCGGTTTTACCGAGTTGCGCAAGATCGCCGCTGTCGCGCAGACCTGGGGCATCCGGCTCGCGCCGCACCTCTTCCACGAGACGATGGTGCATGTGCTGGCTTCGATCCCCAATGCCAGCTACCTCGAGTACATGGACTGGAACGACGAC
>JBKJRR010000097.1:0-3085 GCA_046594635.1 Burkholderiaceae bacterium | reverse complement strand
GATGGGTGTGGTGCTGATGATGATGAACAGCTACATCTCGCACAAGCGCGGCTTTGCCGCCGACGAAGTGGTGCCGATCCGCGAGATCCCGCGCCTGACGGCCAGGGCCTTCCCGGCGCTGCTGATGCCGATCATCCTGCTGTATGGCATCTACGGCGGTGTGACAACACCGACCGAGGCGGCCGCGGTTGCTGCTGCCTACGCGCTGGTACTGGCCGCGTTCTTTTACCGATCGTTGTCGTTCAGGTCGCTGCGCGACATCATGCTCGACAGCGTGAAGTCCTCGGCCTCGGTCGGACTGGTCATCGGTGGCGCGCTGATCCTGAACTACATCGTGGCGTCGGAAAACATCCCCAAGCTGCTGGCCGATCAGATGCTGGGGATGGACATTACACCGATGGCCTTCCTGCTGGGTGTCAATGTGCTGCTGCTTTTGCTGGGCTGCATCCTGGATGCCACCACCATCATCCTGGTCATCATTCCGTTGTTTGTGGTATCAGCCCGGGCGCTGGGCATCGACCTGGTGCATTTTGGTGTCGTCGTCGTCGTCAACTGCATGATTGGTCTGATCACGCCGCCGTATGGCATCCTGCTTTTCGTGATCAACGGTACGACCGGCATCCCTTTGATCGAGATCATCCGCGAGATCACACCGTTTTTGATCGCGCTGCTGTTCGCGCTGGCCTTGCTGATCTTCTTCCCGGCCCTGGTGCTGTGGATGCCGATGATGTTCGGCTACGCAGGCTGACGCCCGCCCTCCGGCGGATCGCACTCGTGCCGGCTCATCGGGCCGCTGCACCCAGTTCAAGCAGGCGCAGTTCCTGCCTGCGCACGAGTCTGCCGATGTCGGCAACGTCGGCAGCCGACAGTCGCGGGCCGGGCCTGCGAATCATGGCCGATGTGATGGCGCCGCGCGCGACCATCAGGTGCTTGCGTACCGCCAGGCCAATGCCGGCTTGCTGCTCATAACGTGCCATTGGCAGATAGGCGTCGAACAGGTCGTGCGCCCGTTCCACGTCTCCGCTGGCGTGGGCCTGGCACACGCCGACCATCATTTCCGGATAGGCGAACCCTGTCATCGCGCCGTCGGCGCCACGACCCAACTCCTCCGGCAGGAACAGGCCGCCGCCGTTGCCTGCAAGGATTGCCACACGCGAGATGTCGCCATTGCTATCGGCTGCCCGGATGGCTGACAGCTTGGCCAGACCTGGACAATCCTCGTGCTTGAGCATGACGCAGTTCGGCGCGTTTTTCAGGATACGGGTCACGACAGAGGTCGACATCAACACGCCAGTGGAAACCGGATGGTCCTGCAGGACCCAAGGCACCTCGGGGCCGAGGGTTTCGCCGACCATGTCGAAATACGCCAGGATCTGTTCATCGGTGCGCAGCGTGGCGGCTGGAGCGACCATTACGCCGCTGGCCCCCATGTCCATCACACTGGCGGTCAGTTCGCGCATGGGCGCGAAACCGGCGGCGGACGCGCCCACCACAACCGGCACCTGGCCTGCCACCCGCGCCAGCACCTGCTTGACGAAGCTGCGTGATTCGGAGGCGGTCAGTTTGGTGGCTTCCCCCATGATGCCCAGGATGGTCAGGCCTGTGACGCCGCGTTCGAGGCAGAAGTCGACCATCCGGTCGGTGCTGGACAGATCCAGAGAGCCGTCATCGGCAAACGGGGTGACAGTGATCAGATAGACGCCGCGGGCGTTGCGATCAAGAGTCTTCATCGGATTCCTTTGGCCAGTTGACGGGGCAGTGCAGTCTGGTCCGAGCTTAGCACCGGCTTGTGTTGATGTGGCGCGCCGTGCGGCCGCGCGTCGATCTGTGTACAGTCGCAGTCTCATGAAGCCCGCAACTGCCAGCCTCGAGGTCCTGGAAGCCGAGGTCGAAACCACGGCCGTGCGCGCGCAGGGCGCCGGAGGGCAGAACGTCAACAAGGTGTCGAGCGCGATCCATCTGCGTTTTGACATACCGGCTTCGAGTCTGCCGGACGACGTGAAGGAGCGGATGCTGGCGCTGCGCGACAAACGCATCACGCAAGACGGGGTCCTGGTGATCAAGGCGCAGTCGCACCGTACGCAGGACATGAACCGGCTCGACGCATTTGCGCGTCTGCATGCGCTGGTGGCCAGTGTTGCGCAGGCGCCCCGGGTGCGCCGTGCGACGCGTCCCGGCCGTGCCGCCCGTCAGCGGCGCATGGACGACAAGGCACAACGTTCAGAGACCAAGGCCACGCGCGCCAAACTGATGACCTGACCAGAGAGCGTGAGAGGCAAGCGCTGGAGCCCACGCAAGACCCCGAAATCAGTTCCTGGAGCTGCGGCCATGGTGAGTCGCGGGCCAATCAATTGCCTCTATCGCTCTGAGCCGACAATCTCGCTACAGTTGGCCCATGGAACAGATCCGATCCGAGCCTGGACAGAGTGGCTCAAATTTTTTTGCCGGGTTGCCCCGCCTGGCGCAGTCAGGCGACACGTTTGATACGACGCGGTACCGTGCTGCGCCAGATGACTGGGAACTGGTGGTCACCGATATCGTGGGTTCGACGCAGGCCGTGGCCGAAGGCCAGCACAAGACGGTCAATTTCGTCGCCGCCATGGCCATCGCCGCGCTCAAGAACCTGTGTGCCCCGATTCCGCTTCCCTTTTTGTTTGGCGGGGATGGATCGGTGATGATGGTGCCACCCGAGTTTGCGCAGTCGGCGCGTCTGGCCCTGGCCCGGGTGCGGGGTTTTGCTCAGCGGGAGTTCGGTATGCAGTTGCGTGTCGGTATTTGCCCGGTCGGCGTGCTGCGCGAGTTCGGTAGCGATGTAAAGGTGGGACGATTCGAGCCGACACTGGGGAATCACTTCGGAGTATTTCTTGGCGGTGGTGTCGGCATGCTGGAGGCTGCCGCGCGCGGTCGTGGTGATGTGGCCTTGACTGCGCAGGTGGCGGTGCCCGAGTCGCTGGACGACGGTGTGGCGGTCGATCTTGACGGGCTGTCATGCCGCTGGAATCCGCTGAAGTCGGGTCGTGGGCGCATGCTCACCTTGATCATTCAGGGTGCGGACGACCCAGGCGCCGTGCATGCGCGGGTGATG
>JBKJRR010000005.1:0-8547 GCA_046594635.1 Burkholderiaceae bacterium | reverse complement strand
GTTCCGCAAACGCATTGACGACCGGCTGGTGGGCCACGTCCTTGGCGTTGCTGCCGTCGGATGCGGGCACATGCTGCAACGCGTCGAAATAATCGCGCCAGGAATCGGGCACGCTGCCAGGGTTGGCAAGATAGTTCTCGTACATCTCTTCGACGTACGGCGCATTGCCTCCGAACAGGTAGGTGTTCGATTGGTACGCGTGGTAGACGGACGGCGCGCTGGACGCCGCGGAATTGTCTTGGCTCATGGTTCGCTTAACTCCGTTTCCCTTTAGGAAACATGTGTCGGTCTCATCTGTTGACTAACCTTCCGCGGCACGGCTGAACCGGATAGCGGATGCGACTGTGGCTTGGGAAGGGCCTGGTAACCGGTCGATTGTGCCACCGACGCAAGCACCTGCTCGCAGCGCACGGAAAGCGACTTGATCGACCTGGGTCGTCCCGACCCGCTTCACGCTGGAATACACAGCCCTCGCCGGCCGACAATTCCGCAGCCGTATACGGTCGAGGCCAGGCGTCACAGGCTTGGGGCCTATTCGCACCGCATCGGGTCAGCGCACCACCACATCGCGGATCTGCTGCAGGGCCGCTGGGTCTTCCATGGTTGTCAGGTCGCCGGCATCGCGCCCCTCGCACACCGCCACAATGGCGCGGCGCAGCAACTTGCCGCTTCGCGTCTTGGGTAAAGCAGTGACGAACAATACCCGCGACGGTCGGGCCACTGCGCCCAGGTCCTGGTCGACCCGCTTCATGATTTCGCCTTCCAGACGTAAACACGCCGCCGCGTCGTCCAGCACGCTGGCATCCTTGAGGATTGCGAACGCCATGGCGGCCTGACCCTTGAGTGCGTCGGCAACGCCCACCACCGCCACTTCCGAGATGTTGGGGTGGCCGGCAATGCTCTCTTCGATTTCCCGTGTACCCAGTCGATGACCGGCGACGTTGATGACATCGTCGGTTCGCCCCAGGATGAAGAAATATCCGTCTTCGTCGCGTATGCCCCAGTCGAAGGTGTTGTAGACCAGTTTGCCCGGAATACTCTTCCAGTAGGTGCTGACAAAACGCTCATCGTCGCGCCACACGGTCTGCATGCAACCCGGCGGCAATGGTCCTTCGATGGCCACCACGCCCTTCTTGCCAGCGCCCGCCAACTCTTCGCCGCTGACCTCATCGATCAGCTTGACGTTGTAACCATAGATCGCCTTGCCAGGGCTGCCGAACTTGCTGGTCGCCAGCTCGATGCCATTGGCCAGACCCAGAATCGGCCAACCGGTTTCAGTCTGCCAATAGTTGTCGATGATGGGTTTGCCCAGACTCGATGAGATCCATTGTGCGGTCGGTTCATCCAGCGGTTCACCGGCCAGATACAGCGCACGCAACGAAGACAGGTCATACTTGCTCAACAAGGCCGGATCCTGCTTCTTGAGCACCCGGATCGCGGTTGGTGCACTGAACATCACGTTCACCTTGTACTTTTCCACCAGGCTCCACCACACGCCGCCGTCCGGACGGGTCGGCAGTCCCTCATACATGAGGGTGGCCATGCCGGCGATCAGCGGGCCGTAAATGATGTAGCTGTGGCCCACAACCCAGCCGATGTCGCTGGTGGCGAAATAGGTCTCGCCGGGCTTGCTGCAGAAGATGTGTTCCATGCTCGCAGCCAGCGCAACGGCATATCCGCCGGTATCGCGTTGCACGCCCTTGGGCTTGCCGGTTGTGCCGCTGGTATACAACGTGTAGCTCGGATGTGTTGCATCGAGCCACACGCAGGGAACGTTCGCGTCCATATGTGTTTCACGCAGCGTGTCCCACAGGTGGTCGCGTCCTGGCACCAGGTCCATCCTGGCCAGCTGCCGGTCCACCAAAAGCACGGCATCGGGCTTGTGGCTGGACAAGCGAATGGCTTCGTCGAGCAGCGGTTTGTACGGCACCACCTTGCCGCCGCGCGAGCCGGCGTCGGCACTGATGATCAGCTTGGGTGTTGCATCATCAATTCGTGACGCCAGCGCGCCAGACGCGAAGCCGCCGAACACAACACAGTGGATGGCTCCGATTCGTGCGCAGGCCAGCATGGCAAAGGCAGCCTGCGCGACCATCGGCATGTAGATCAGCACCCTGTCACCTTGCTGCACGCCCAGCGCCAGCAAGCTCGCGGACATGCGTTGCACTTCGAGATGCAGTTGGGAAAAACTGTAGATCTGCTCCTGTCCGGTCTCGGTTGACACCGCGATCAACGCCGACTGGGATGCACGTTCGTCCAGATGGCGATCCACTGCGTTGTGGCAAAGGTTCGTGACACCACCGACAAACCAGCGTGCGAAGGGCGGATGGCTGTAATCACAAATCTGGGTCGGCACCTTCTTCCAGTCAATGCGTTTGGCCTGCTCGCCCCAGAAGGCCTCCCGGTCGTCAATCGAGCGTTGATAGAAGTCGGCGTATGTCGTCATGTTCTGTACCCTGTTTCGTTGCTGCATGGCAACAAGGATTGTGACCCTTGAACTTGCTGGAGCCTGACGCAGTAGCCGTCGACATCAAATGACGTAAGCGCGAGGTACGAGTTGCAAACATGGCGCGTCGACCACAATCATCTCATTCGGGAAGCAGCCGGATCAAACGCGCATCGGCAGAATCGGTCAACACATAAAGTAGTCCGTCCGGCCCTTGGCGCACGTCGCGGATGCGCTCGCCCAGTTCAGTCAGCAGCCGGGCTTCGCGCACGAGGCGCGTACGACCACCCGCGGCGTTCCACTCGATGCGACCGAGAAATCGTCCGGCCAGCGCACCGACGAACAGGTTGTTGCGCCACGCCTGGCCATAACGCGTACTGGTCAGGAACACCATGCCCGATGGCGCAATCGATGGCACCCAGTAGTGAAGCGGTTGCTCCATGCCTTCCTGACGGGTTTTGCCCTCGCCAATTTTTCCGCCGCCGTAGTTCTCACCATAGGTGATAACCGGCCAGCCATAGTTGCGACCCGGCTCCGGCAGATTGATCTCGTCACCCCCTTGGGGTCCATGCTCGTGCACCCATAACCTGCCGTCCGGCGCCAGCGCCGCGCCTTGTACGTTGCGATGGCCGTAGCTCCAGATCTCCGGCCTGGCGCCGACGCGGGAAACGAACGGGTTGTCCGGCGGCACGCTGCCATCCTTGTGAATGCGCACCACCTTGCCGTGGTGGTTGTCCAGTGTCTGGGCGTCGGCCATCCGCTGAAACCGGTCGCCCAATGTCAGGAACAGACTGCCATCGGGGCGGTTTTCGCGTTGTCCTTCGACAATGCGGCAGCCGAAATGCGCGCTGCTGGCGAATTTGGGTTTCTGGCTGAAGATCACGCGCACGTCGAGCAGGCGGGTGTTGTCGTCCGACAAACGCGCACGGGCCAATGCCGTGCTGTTGCCGCTACCCACAGATGCGGGCTCCGAGAAGCAGAAGTACAGGACACGGTTGGTCTCAAAGTCGCTGTCGAGCACAAGGTCGAGCAGCCCTCCCTGCCCTTGCGCGGCAATGGCGGGCAGACCGGTCACCGGCGTGCCCAAACGACCATCAGCCTCGACGACACGCAGGCGTCCCGGCCGTTCGGTCACCAGAAACCGCCCCTGCGGCAGGAATGCCAATGCCCACGGATGCTGCAGCCCGTCGGCCACGTTCTGGGGTCGTATCGTCTGGGACTGGGCCAGCACCGGCAACAGGCCCAGCAACAGCGTCAGCGCCATGCGCCGCACCGTCGCTTGCCCGAGCGTGGTCGAAAACCGAACGTCGTTGATCGTTTGCGCTGTCCGCCGCGTAGTCATGATTCGCGAGGCCGGTTCAGTCGCCAAGACGAACGACGATACGGCCCCGAACCTTGCCGTCCATCAGCGCTGCAGCCTTGTCGATGGCCTGTGTCAGTGCCACTTCCTCGACCATGGTTTCCAGCAACGACGGATCAAGGTCACGTGCCAGCCGCTCCCATGCGCGCTGGCGGCGTGCCAGAGGTGCCATCACCGAGTCAACTCCCACCAGCGTCACACCGCGCAGGATGAAGGGCATCACGGTGGTGGGCAGATCCGAGCCCTGGGCCAGTCCGCAGCTTGTCACGACGCCGCCGTAACGGGTCTGTGCGAGCGCATTGGCCAAGGTGAAGGATCCCAATGCATCCACGACGCCGGCCCAGCGCTCCTTTTGAAACGGCTTGCCGGCAATCGCCATTTCTGCACGCGGCACGATCGCGGATGCGCCAAGCGAGCGCAGGTAAGCCTCTTCACCGTTCTTGCCCGTCGACGCCACGACCGTATAGCCCAACCGACCCAGCAACGCGACCGCCACGCTGCCCACTCCACCCGTCGCTCCCGTGACCAGGATTTCACCAGCCGCAGGCGTGACGCCATGGTCCTCCAAAGCCAGCACGCACAACATGGCGGTGTACCCGGCAGTTCCGATGGCCATCGCCTGCCGCGCCGTAAAGGCCTCGGACAGACGCACCAGCCAGTCGCCCTTGAGTCGCGCCTTCTGCGCCAGACAGCCCGGATGGGTCTCGCCAACACCCCAGCCGTTGTGCACGAAGCGGTCACCCGGCTTCCATTGTGGATGCTGTGATTCCAGCACGATGCCGGCACCGTCAATGCCCGCCGTCATCGGCCATTGTCGGACCACCGGCCCGCGGTTGCTGATGGCCAGGCCGTCCTTGTAGTTGAGTGTCGAGTAGTCGACCTGCACCGTGACATCGCCCGCCGGCAAGGCGGTTTCGTCGAGTGTCACTACCTGCGCTGCGAAGGTGTCGGTCTTGGTGAGTTGGAGGGCTTTGAACATGATTGTTCCTGCAATGGGTTGCCATGGGCCTTCGACGCCTGCTTGTCGCAGCCGCGCCGTGCGTGATGACTCATCGTACCGGATCGCTGTCGATGGACTCAAGCCTGAAAGCCGCATGCGATCGATGTGGGCTGACGCCAAAAGCGGATTCCCTTGTAAACGTGGCTAGAATGCTGCAACCTTTTTGAAATCAAGCACTTGCGACCGGCCAAACCTTGACCCGGCGAAGCGCGCACACTACCCTGCCTGCATGCCATTGCTCCGTGTCCTGTCCGCACCGCTTCTTGCCCTGGCATTGGCCCATGGTGCGAACGCGGCACCGCAACAAGCCGGCAGTCCGGACGACCTGGACAAGATGCTGGCCGAGCGCGGCCTGATCAGTCAGATATCCCAGGTTGGACAGGCCGTCGGAGGCAAGGCGTCAGAACTCGTCATCAGTGCCATGGGTTTTCTTGGCGTGCCCTACAAGCGCGGTGGCAACTCCTTCGAATCGGGTTTCGATTGCAGCGGCTTTGTGCGTGCCATGTACCAACAGACCATCGGGCTGATCCTGCCGCGTACCGCGGACCAGCAGGCAGCCGCCACTGTGGAGATTGACAAGAGCGATTTGCAGCCCGGCGATCTGGTGTTCTTCAATACCCTGCGACGCGCCTTCAGCCATGTCGGCATCTACGTCGGCGACAACAAGTTCATCCACTCCCCCAAGCCGGGCTCGGAAGTTCGTGTCGAAGACATGAGCATCAGCTACTGGCGTACCCGATTCAACGGTGCGCGCCGGGTCGATACGGCTGCCGTTCGCCCCTGAGCGCTTCGAGAGTCGTCAAGAGCGCCCGGGGGAGGGCAGCTTGCGCGCCTTGATCAGGCGCGCGGCCCGCACAACCCCCAGAACGGCTCGAC
The DNA here is from genome assembly GCA_046594635.1 of Burkholderiaceae bacterium. Taxonomy (GTDB): domain Bacteria; phylum Pseudomonadota; class Gammaproteobacteria; order Burkholderiales; family Burkholderiaceae_C; genus CAISIP01. The sequence goes on along the minus strand of JBKJRR010000005.1, from coordinate 2,865 downwards.
TGACCACCTCGGGCTGGTCCAGATGCACATTGTGGCCCGCATCGACCACGACCTTGATGCGTCCCAGGCTGGACATGCGCGACATGCGCCGTTGACTGGCCTCCCACACCTTGCCCAGGGCCTTGGGCCAGCGGCTGGTGGCGTTGCTTTGTGTCAACACGATCAGGGGCACATCAGGAAAACTGCCGGCGCGGCGCGCCTGCTTGAGCGTCAACGGCGCCGCCTGCAATTCGGCGCGGGGCACAGGCGGCATTACCGACAACAACGACTCCGGTGGCTCGTAAAGTAATCGATTGACCCCGTACTGACGGCAACGTTGCGTGAACTCCTCGTGCCGCGCGTCCACCAGCACCACACCACAGACCTCGTCGGGCCAGGTCTTGGCGAATAGTTTCACGATGGTGCCACCCAGTGAATGACCGACCAGCACGTAAGGCGGCGCCAGCCCTTCAGTGCGCAACAGGTCGCGCAGTTCCAGCGCAATCTGCAATCCGTCGCGCGAGCTCTCCGACGCTTCACTTTGTCCATAACCGGCGCGGTCATAGGCGACTACACGGGTGGTTTCGGCAACGGAATTGAATACGGGCGCCCAGTTGCGTTTGCCCTGCCCGATGCCTGACTCAAACACCACGGTCGGTGTGCCGGAGCCAGCGACAACCAGTGAGCGAACGCCAAAGTTGGTGTGGCTGAAACGCGCGTGAGGCAACTTGGCCGCCATGACCGGCTTGCGGCGCAACAAGGCAAAAATTGACGGCAACCGCCGCGCAACCCCCGGTGGTGCCGGCTTGGCCGACGCAGCCTTGGGCGCCGTGCGCCCGCCTGTGGCGCCTGTGCGCGCTGCGCCCTCAGGGCCTTGAACGCCGGGCAGGGTGTCGTCTGCGCCCTGGCTCATGGCGTAGACCCTGTCGACGCTGTGATCCCAGCGCACAACTTCTCGTTCGCATCCTTGAAGATCATGTCGCGAGCCTGCGGACCCGCAACCGGATAAAGACTAAGGTCAATGATCTTCATCCTGGCGGTGCGTACATCAGCGGCGCGGCGGCGGCAGATCGGTACAACTGCCGTGCGCAACTTCTGCCGCCATGCCGATGCTCTCACCCAGGGTCGGATGCGGATGAATGGTCTTGCCGATATCCACCGCGTCGGCACCCATTTCGATCGCCAGCGCAATTTCGCCAATCATGTCGCCCGCGTGGGTGCCGACAATGCCGCCGCCCAGGATCTTGCCGTGACCATGGGCTTCGGGAGAATCGTCGAACAGCAACTTCGTGAACCCCTCGTCGCGGCCATTGGCTATGGCCCGGCCAGACGCAGTCCACGGGAACAGACCCTTCTTGACCTTGATGCCTTGCGCCTTGGCCTGGTCTTCGGTAAGGCCGACCCAGGCCACTTCCGGATCGGTGTAGGCCACACTGGGAATTACACGCGCGTTGAAGGCGGCACTGGCCAGTTCCTTGTTGCCCTGCAACTCACCGGCGATGACCTCGGCTGCCACATGCGCCTCATGCACCGCCTTGTGGGCCAGCATCGGCTGCCCGACGATGTCGCCGATGGCAAATATATGGGACACGTTGGTTCGCATCTGTATGTCGACCCCGATGAACCCGCGATCCGTGACGGATACACCAGCCTTTTCAGCGGCAATTTTCTTGCCATTGGGCGAACGACCCACCGCCTGCAACACCAGATCGTAGGTTTGCGACTCGGGAGCCTTGCCGCCTTCCTGCGCCGCAGCGAAGCTGACCTCGATGCCGGCGTCGGTAGCCCTGGCCGCTACCGTTTTCGTATTGAGCATGATGTTGTCAAAACGCGGGGCATTCATCTTCTGCCAGACCTTGACCAGGTCGCGGTCTGCGCCCTGCATCAGTCCATCGAGCATTTCAACCACGTCAAGCCGGGCGCCCAGCGTGCTGTACACCGTGCCCATTTCCAGGCCGATGATGCCGCCACCCAGGATCAGCATGCGCTTGGGTACCTGCTTGAGTGCCAGCGCGCCGGTGGAATCGACCACACGTGGATCGTCCGGCATGAACGGCAGGCGCATCGCCTGTGAGCCCGCCGCGATGATGCAGTTGCGAAATCCGATGGTCTGCTTCTTGCCGGTCTTCTCCTGGCTCTCGCCCGTGGTTTCCTCGACCTGCACGTGGTGTGGTCCGACGAAGGCGCCATAACCCCGCACGGTTGTCACCTTGCGCATCTTGGCCATGGCTGCCAGACCGCCAGTGAGCTTGGTCACCACCTTGCTTTTGTGCGCACGCAGTTTGTCGACGTCAACCACCGGATCCGGGTAATTCACACCCAGATCGGCAAAATGGCGCACCTCGTCCATCACGGCCGCGACGTGCAACAAGGCCTTGGACGGAATACAGCCGACATTCAGGCAGACCCCACCGAGTGCCGCGTACCGCTCGACCAGAACCACCTTGAGTCCCAGATCGGCGGCACGAAAAGCAGCCGAGTAACCACCGGGCCCGGCGCCCAGCACCAACACATCACATTCCAGGTCAACAGCACCGGAGAATGCCGGAACCGCGGCTACCGGGACGCTGCCGGTGGCCCTGGCAGGCACGGCAGGTGGCGTTGTCGGTGCCGCCTGCGGTGCAGGAACGGACGACGCGGTCGGCGCCGGGGCATCAACAGCCGCTTCGATCACCAGGATGACCGATCCTTCGGCCACCTTGTCACCCAGCTTGACCTTCAACTCCTTGACCACGCCACCATGGGAGGCTGGGATTTCCATCGACGCCTTGTCGCTCTCGACCGTGATCAGCGATTGCTCGGGCGCGACGGTATCGCCCGGCTTGACCATCAGTTCGATCACCGTCACTTCGGCGAAGTCGCCAATGTCCGGAACCTTGATTTCCA
>JBKJRR010000002.1:0-2681 GCA_046594635.1 Burkholderiaceae bacterium | reverse complement strand
ACTTGCTAGCGCAAGTCGTGCGCATCGAGGCCAAGCTGTATGGCTCGCTGGGTGCAACCGGCAAGGGCCACGGCACCGATACCGCGGTGATGCTGGGTCTGGAAGGCGAGATGCCTGACACGGTAGACCCGGACAGCATCGAGGCACGCATCAAGAAAATGCGCCTTGAGGCCCGGTTGACCATCGATGGCGTGCACGCCATTGCGTTCAACGAGCGCAAGGATTTATTGTTCCTGCGCCGAGAAACCCTGCCCTTCCATTCCAACGGCGTGCGTTTCAGCGCGTTCGGGCTTGACGGCAGCGTGCTCGAGGAGCGTCGTTATTTCTCCGTGGGTGGCGGATTTGTCGTTTCGCAGGAAGAGGCGGACAAGGCCGCCGACGATCCACACCTGGTCGCGGATGCCACGGTGTTGACACATCCGTTTTCCAGTGGCGATGCGTTGCTGGCCATCACCAGGGAAACCGGCCTGTCGATCGCGCAGGTGATGCGCGTGAACGAACATGCCTGGCGTACCAATGCCGAGCTTGACGCCGGACTGGACCATATCTGGGATGTGATGAAGGCCTGCGTCGCGCGTGGCTGCCGTACCGAAGGCCATCTGCCGGGCATGATGAAGGTCAAGCGCCGCGCGGCCGAATTGCACCGGCGACTGAGCGAGCGGCCGGAGCGCGCGCTGCAGGACCAGTTGTCGATTCTCGATTTCGTCAACCTGTACGCGATGGCGGTCAACGAGGAAAATGCTGCCGGTGGACGCGTCGTCACGGCGCCGACCAATGGCGCGGCGGGCATCGTGCCGGCCGTGATGCTTTATTACGATCGTTTTATTCCCGGTGCGAATCAGGCTGGCATTCGCGACTTCCTGCTGACCGCCGGCGCGATAGGCTTGCTCTACAAGGAAAACGCGTCCATCAGCGGCGCCGAGGTCGGTTGCCAGGGCGAGGTCGGTGTGGCCTGTTCGATGGCTGCAGGCGCGTTGGCCGCGGTAATGGGCGGCACGCCCGAGCAGGTTGAGAACGCGGCCGAGATCGGCATGGAGCACAACCTGGGCCTGACCTGCGACCCGGTCGGCGGCCGGGTGCAGATTCCGTGCATTGAACGCAATGCAATGGGCTCGGTGAAGGCGCTTAACGCGGCGCGCATGGCGCTGCGCGGCGACGGCACGCACTACGTGTCGCTCGACAAAGTCATCAAGACCATGCGCGACACCGGGCGCGACATGATGACCAAATACAAGGAAACCAGCCGCGGCGGACTGGCTGTGAACGTGATCGAATGCTAGCGAGAACCTGACGTGAACCGTTTTTCCATCTTTGCGCTGGCGCGCAATGCCATGTCCTATCACGAGAACTGGCAGAAGCAGTGGCGCAGTCCCGAGCCCAAGCGCGAATACGAGGCCATCATCGTTGGGGGTGGCGGCCATGGCCTGGCCACGGCGTATTACCTGGCCAAGGAACACGGCATGCGCAACATCGCCGTGGTCGAACGCGGCTGGCTGGGCGGGGGCAACACCGCGCGCAACACCACCATCGTGCGTTCCAACTATCTATGGGACGACGCGACCCATCTGTACGAGAAGGCGCTGCAGTTGTGGGAAGGCCTGTCGCAGGAACTGAACTACAACACCATGTTCAGCCAGCGCGGCGTGATGAATGTCGGCCACTCGCTGCAGGACATGCGCGATATCCACCGCCGCGTGAACGCGAACCGGCTCAATGGTGTCGACGGTGTGGTGCTCAGCCCCGAGCAGATCAAGGCCATGGTGCCGATCATGAACACCTCGTCCTCGTTGCGTTATCCGGTCATGGGTGCATCGTTCCAGCCGCGCGCAGGCGTGGCACGCCATGACGCAATTGCCTGGGGTTTTGCGCGTGCCGCCGATGCGCTGGGTGTGGACATTCTGCAGAACTGCGAGGTCATCGGTATTCGGCGCGACGGCGGTCAGGTGACCGGCATCGAGACGACACGCGGGTTGATCGCCTCAAAAAAGATCGGCATCGTCTCGGCCGGCCACAGCACGGTGCTGGCCGACATGGCCGGCATCCGCCTGCCGCTGGAAAGCCATCCATTGCAGGCGCTGGTGAGCGAGCCGCTCAAGCCCATCCTGCACACGGTGGTGATGTCCAACGCCATCCACGCGTACGTTAGCCAGTCCGACAAGGGGGATCTGGTGATTGGCGCCGGCATAGACAGTTACCTGGGGTATGGGCAACGCGGCAGTTTCCCGGTGGTCGAGCACACACTGCAGTCGATTTGTGAACTGTTCCCGATTTTTCGCCGGGTGCGCATGAACCGCCAGTGGGCCGGCATCGTGGACGTGGCGCCCGACGCCTGCCCAATCATTTCCAAGACGCACATCCAGGGCCTGTATTTCAACTGTGGCTGGGGCACCGGTGGCTTCAAGGCCACACCCGGCTCCGGCTGGGTGATGGCGCACACCATGGCGCAGGACCGGCCGCACGAACTCAACGCCGCGTTCGCACTCGACCGGTTCTACACCGGCCACCTGATCGACGAACACGGCGCGGCCGGCGTGGCCCATTGAAATGGACGACGCCCCCCGTCTGTCCGGCTTCACTGCGTGTAAGCCGCCCGACCCCCCCACTGGGGGGCGGGCCGGCCGCTTCGGGGCGGCCGTGCGCGGCGGCCCCTTGACCATTCATACCCTGCGGGTGGCGCTTGG
>JBKJRR010000269.1:0-22616 GCA_046594635.1 Burkholderiaceae bacterium | reverse complement strand
CAGGCGGCGCATGCGCTCCTTGCCGCCCGGGCACAAGGCGGTGTTGATGCGGTGGTCGCCCAAGCCGGCGGCGAATGCCGACAGCGGAATCGTCAGGTCGCCGGAATACACGCCCAGGCTGGACAAGGTGCCACCGGGCTTGAGCACGCGCAAGGCCGATTCGAAGGTCGACTGCAGGCCCAGCGCCTCGATGGAGGAGTCTGCGCCGCGGCCGCCGGTCAGCTTCATGATCTCCTCAACCACGTCGCAGTTGTTGAAGTTCAGCGTCACGTCGGCGCCCATCTTCTTCGAAATACCCAGGCGGTGGTCGTTGCCATCCACGGTGATGATGGTGGTGGCGCCCATCAGCCGCGCGCCGGCGGTCGCGCACAGGCCGATCGGGCCCTGGGCGAACACCACCACGGTGTCGCCGATGCGGATGTTGGCATTCTCCGCACCCTTGAAACCGGTGGACATGATGTCCGGGCACATCAGCACCTGCTCGTCGCTCAGGCCGTCGGGAATCGGGGCGAGATTGGCCTGGGCATCGGGTACCAGCACATACTCGGCCTGGGTGCCGTCGATCAGGTTGCCAAAGCGCCATCCGGCCGTGGCCTTGTAGCCGTGGCAGCCGCAGCGGCCCGAAGGGATCAGGTAGCTGCCGTCCTGCGACGGGGCGCCATCCTGGGCCGCATAAGAATTGAAGTTGGGGCAGATCGCACCCGCGATGACACGCTGGCCTTCGCTGTAGCCCAACACGGCGCTGCCCAGTTTCTCGATCACACCCACCGGCTCATGGCCCACTGTCAGGCCCTTGGCCACTGGGTACTCGCCCTTGAGAATGTGCACGTCGGTGCCGCAGATGGTGGTAGTGGTGATGCGCATCAGCGCGTCATTCGGTCCGACATCGGGAATCGGCTTGTCGGTCAGTTCGATGCGGCCGGGTTCGATAAAGCTGGCCGCTTTCATCATGGTGGGCATAAAGGGGTCCTTCAGGTTCGGGTGGAAGATCGTGCGGCAGCCGCAACACGCGAACCCCAGCCAGATGGGAATCGCGACCTGTCATCGCCACCCGACAAATCCTACGAGCGATTTCCGAATCGCGGTTGGCGCAATCGCCTGCGCTTGACTTGCGTCATTCAACTGGCCGTAACAAGTGTCAGTTCAGCAAAGCTTGGCGCCAGAGTGCCGCCGGCTTCGCATGGCCCTGCGTTCAAGCCGCGACTTGCGCCGGCGCATGATCCCGCTCCAGCGCTGCCAGCGTCGAGAGCAGCCCATCCTTGTCGGGATAACAGCCTTGCAGCCAGCGTTTGCCCGCGCCCGAATACCCCTTGCGCGCATGCAGCACGCGGGTGTTGTCGACGATGAAGCATTCGCCGGGCTCCAACTTGAACGTCACTTCCATTGCCGGGTCGTCGATGATCTCGCCGAATCGCCGGTAGGCCGCGTAATAGTCCGCCAACTGCGCGAATGGCACATCGGTGATGGCCGCCGTGGAGCGGTTGTTGAAGCGTATCGCGACCAGTTCGCCGTCGGGCGCGAGTTCGATCATCGGGCGGCGCGAACGCAGGCATACACCTGCCTCGCCGGCATATTCGAAACGCGCGCAGTGCTGCGTCAGCAGGTCGAACCAGGCCGGGCTCTCGGCTTTCAGACGCAATGCCGCCTTGAAGCCATCGACCACCATGTTCTCGCCACCCTCGGCCGAGTTCTCCAGGCAATACAGGATCTGCATCGTCGGTACCGGGTCGCGGTACGGATTGTCGGTATGGGCCTGCAGGCCCAGGCCGGTATAGGCCAGATTGGTCGGGTTGACTTCGGTGCGCACTTCAAAATACACGCCGTAATTGGTTTCCCGCACATAGCTGAACAGCTTCGCCACCTGCAGCAGCGCGCCCGGTTCGATGGGCCCGCCGGTGAGTTTTCCAAAACCATATTGGCGCATTGCAAACAGCCAATTGCGCAGCGCCGCCGGGTCACTCCTGACCTGGCCGAAATCGCCAATGGGCACCGCGCCCATCAGGCCGCTGTCCCAGATGGTGATGGCATTTCCGGTCCAACCGGGTGTGCGGGCGTGCGTCCGGTCGTAGGCATGGGTTTGCAGCCAGTCCAGGTCGTAGTCGACACTCTTTCCCTCGGGCGCGAAAGTCACCGACAGTTGCTCGCCGTAAATGGCCGCCGTCGTGATGCGGATGTCGGCCGGAATATCGCGCAGCGCGATCAGGCGCTGGCCGTTCCCCGGCGCACGCGTGGCGGCGTCCCACGCGTTGTCACGCAGCCAGATGGCATGAAAACGCAGTGCCGCGCTGTTGCCCGCTTGCAGCGTCAACACGCCGCCGTCGTCCGAAACCGTCACGATCGCCATAAATGAAACTCCATTGCTGAACTGACTTGCGCTAAAACTGCTGCCAGTGTCCGACAGCCAGCCCATAATCACAATCTAGGAATTTGATACCTGAGGGGTTGATCACCTAATGGCTAATGCTGACGCGTCGATGGACAAGCTGCCGCTGGAATGGATACGGGTGTTCGAGGCGGCCGGTCGCACCGGCAGCTTCACCGCCGCGGCGCACGAAGTCGGACTGACGCAAGCTGCAGTCAGCCAGCGCATTGCGCATCTGGAGTCCCTATGGCAGTGGCTCCTGGAACGGCTTGCTTGCGGCGCGGCTCTATCCAGAGGTGCTCACCCCGATCGCCGCGCCCGCATTACTGGACGGCGTGCACTGCTGGCAGGAACTGCCCCGGATCGCGGTGGCCGGGCCGCGCCCCGGCTGGCAGGAATGGGCCGAACGGACCGGAGACGCTGCGCCACCGGCACCACGCTACCGCTTCGACAGCTTCGTGGCGGCACTGGGTGCGGCCAGGGCCGGCCTGGGCGTGCTGCTCGGCTCGGTGCCGCTGTGCGCCCCGGGGCTGGCCGACGGCACGCTGCGGCGCCTGTCGCAAGACGCGCTGACCCAGGCGGCGGGCTACTGGCTCACGGCGCGCGAGGACTCGATGCCAGCCCGGCAATGGCAACAACTGATGGCCACCCTGTGTGCGCATCACGGCTAGTGGCACCGTCGCAGTGGTTTACCTGCCTGCATGGCGCCAGGTGATCCCATGCGGAACCAGTCCCTTGGCAGACCCGATGACCCGCCGGCGAGGTGCGATCCGGCTACTTTCCAGCGAAAGTCTGTGGCTTGAGCGATCGAAGATAGGCCACCAGCGCCGCCATGTCGGCGTCGCTGATGTTCTTGTAAAAAGCAAAGCCCATCGGCGGCTTGTAGGGTTTGCCGTCGCGATCCACGCCCTGACGCACCGACTGGATGATCTGCGCGTCGGTCCAGTCCTTCAGGCCGGTTGGATGCGGTGTGAGATTTCGCGTGACACTCTCGCCCCAGGGACCCGGGATTTTCTGTCCGCCGGCGCCGAGCTTGTCGTGTTGCAGCATGCCCTTGCCGTCACGCGGCGTATGGCACTCCAAACAGTGGCCTATCCGGGCCAGGTATTCGCCGTAAGCCCGCTTGTCGCCGGCAGGCGGTGACTTGACGGTCTTGACGGGGGGGCCGTAGTTCGGTGGCAACGGCATCTTGTAGCTGGACTTGGGCACGTTGTTCTTCACCGGTGGCTGTACCCGCAGGTAGGCAATGATGGCCTTGAGGTCGCCATCCGACAAGTGGCGGTAAAACTCGATCGGCATGGGCGGCCCGATCAATCTGCCGTCTGGACGGATGCCTTCCCGGATTGCCTTGGCCAATTGGGCATCCGTCCACTTGCCGATGCCGGTCTCCTTGTCGGGGGTGATATTCGCCGCGTAGGCCTTGAAGCCCGGATCGTCGAACAACATGCCACCCGACAAGCCCTTGTCCATCAGTGGCTGGCCCTTGTCGCCGAGCGGCACATGACAGTTGCCGCAAGCAACCACACCCTCCATCAGGTATTTGCCACGCGCGAGTGTTGCGGCATCGGGAGCGGCCCATGCGGTGGGCAAAAGCACGGACGCCAGCAAGGACGTCGCCAGGACGGTTCTCATTTTCATGACGCCTCCACAGGGAGTTTCAAGCGACAGAAGCACGTGGGTCAGCCGTGAGCGCCACACGGTATCACGCCATGCCGGGGTAACGCAAACCCCCGCACGACAGCCGCTGAAACACGCCGTGCGCAGTCGCCCAGGTGCAATGCGGCGCCTGCGGGGCGGCCAAGCTGGCGCTGGCGACCCGCGCCTTTGGAATGCAGCCGATGCGGCTACTTACTTGTAGAAGGCCTCGACCTTGCCCTTGAGTGTGATCAGCAGTGGCCGGCCCCTGCGGTCCAGTGTCTTGCCGGCGGGTACCTTGATCCAGCCTTCGCTGACGCAGTATTCCTCGACATCCCGGCGCTCCTTGTCGTTCAGGCGTATCCCCACTTCGTGCTGAAACACGGCGGCCACATGGAATCGGCTGCCAGGGTCACACGACAGATGGTCGGGCAGTTCGGGGCGGGAGGGTATAGGTTCTTGATCGGTCATAAGCAACGATTTTCCACGATGCCGCTGCACGTGCCGGTGGCGTGCGCACAGGACCGTCAGCCGCCTAGGGTACTGCTATCTGCGGGTAGCGTCATGGGCCGGCTCCAAGCCATTGCGAACCGACGCCAAAAAGCGTGGCCAGTCCCAGCACAGCGAACACGGCCGCGGCGATGCCATGAACCAGCTTCATCGGTATCTTGTGCGCCAACCGGTCACCGACAAACACCGCCGGCACATCGGCAATCAGCATGCCCAGCGTGGTACCCACGACTACAACGATCGCACTGGCGTAATGCGCGGCCAGCGCAACCGTGGCGATCTGCGTCTTGTCACCCATCTCGGCCAGAAAGAAGGTCACAAAAGTTGCGCCGAACACGCCCAGGCGGCTGGCGATGCGGGTTTCTTCTTCTTCGATCTTGTCGGGGATCAGCGTCCAGATGGCCATGGCGATGAATGACGCACCCAGCACCCAGCGCAGCACCTGCGGGCTGATCGCGCCGGTGATCCAGGCGCCCAGCGCCCCCGCCAGTCCATGGTTGATGACGGTGGCGCACAGAATGCCGGCAATGATTGGCAGCGGCTTCTTGAGGCGCGCCGCCAGGATGAAGGCCAGCAGTTGCGTCTTGTCGCCGATTTCGGCCAGCGCGACGACGCCGGTGGAGATGAAGAGGGATTCCATGATGAAAGACAGACTCCAGGGCCGGCGAAGGACAGTTGACCACGACACATCGCCGGCCCGAACCGGAGGTGTTGTGGTCAAAGGTCTTGCCAGGCTGCTGGGCCGCTCGCGCCATGGTTTCCATGTTCGGAAACCAAGTATGTTGACGCGCGCCTCTTCGATGTTCAAAGAGCGGCTACTCCCCCGTGACGGCGCGATTCTACTTGCAGTGAACGGGTGCCACACGCAGCTGCCAGCCTGGCGCGCAGCGGCTCGTACGGCCCCGATTGAACCTCTGGCAATTCCAGAAGTCAGGACTTACTGAAGGAGACCATCCATGCCACGCAGGGAAACCAGGACATTGCGGGTGCTGTTCGCATTCATGGCGATCAGCAGCGTATGCCTGGCGCAAGTCGACGAAATTGCAAAACCGTCGAAACCAACTGGCAGCGCGTCTCGTGGCGGCTCGCCCAGCCCCTACATCACGCCAATCGTCGTTCCATCGGCCGCAGGCCAGATCGCAGCGCAACGCCTATCCATACCCGCGATCCCGGTCACACCGGCCCTCACACCGACCTTCTCCTCGGGCTGCGATAGCACGGGATGCTGGGGCTCCGACGGAACCCGCTATAACGCCATTGGTGGATCGCTGGTGCGCCCTGACGGCCGAATTTGCCAGAGCATCGCTGGCGTCATGACCTGCCCGTGAGCCGGGCGGTGCAGTCCGGCGCCTGTCAAAGCTGCATCAGATCTTCGATGGCATCGACCACCATGCGTGTGCCGATCGCGATCATCAACAGATCATTGGCCACACGCACATAGCGGTAACCCACGGGCGGTGGACCGATCCGGACAATCACCGCCTGCGGTACCGGGTAAAACACCACGCCCCCTGGCAAGGGTTGTCCCACGGCCCACTTGCGCGCCTGCCCCGGTGGCATACAGCCGTTGTTCTTTTTTGCCAGTCCGGGCGGGCAATGCCCTGCCTTGCGTTGCTGACCATAGTAGTTCGCCGCCTCCGAACGCTGGCGTTCGCCGAAGTGTCGGCCCACCACTACCTCGACCTGTTCCGGTTGGTGCGATTTGGCCTTCTTGCTTTTCCCCTTGCCATTTCCGTGGTCATCAGGCGGCGCAGCCAGGCTGGCACCCGCACTGACGGCCAGCGCGAAAAGTGCGACGAGGGTTCGGGTTCCGAGCGAAGCGTGTGTGCGCATGAAATACTCCGGTTTTGATTGCAGTGGTCTCGCAGAATGTTGTCGACTGGCTCCGTGTCAGCACGTGAACCAGTCGCGGCTTCAACTACTTTTTGCCACCGCCACCACCGTTACCGCCACCGTTTCCTCCGCCGCTGTTTGCGCCTCCATTGCCATTCCCACCCGCATTGCTGTTGCTGTTGCCACCGCTCTTGCCGCCCGCGCTACTGGACCCTGACTTGTCGGAGCGCGACGGGTCTGCCGACTTTGCGCCCTTCGATGCCCCCATCACCTGCCCGACCGTGACGCCCATCGACTTCGCGATCTCGCCCCATCCCATGCCACTGGCACGCTGGCCCATCACATTATTGAGCGCGCCAAGGAACTCCGCGGATGTGGCATTCGGCCCCACCTGCGACTTGGCCAGCGACAGGGCGATATCGATATTGCCGAAACCCATGGTCTTGCCAGTTCCGGACACGGTGGTGCCGGCCACGGTCACGTCCTTGCCGGTACGCAAGCCCTCCACCACGGCCTGTGCGTCCTTCGTTGAACCGATCGATGTCGTAAATTCCGCGGAAAGCCGCCCGGCGGTCGTCCCGTTGGTGCTAGTGGCCGGGGCCGTCGCTACAGTTGGTGCGACCACGGCGATCGTCTGCGCTGACGCGGACTGCGCTGCCAGCAGCGCTGCGGCGACAAGCGCCGGGAAGATGATTTTGTTGCGTTGGCTGGACATGGGGTTCCTTTATGGTGAAAACTGGGTTGCGCCAGACGTCGCTGACACAGCGGGTGCTGTGATCTCCGGCCATGATGCCGCACTTTAGGCGCCGCAGACCTGCTTGTTGCAACTGCCCGCGTGACATTTCACATGGATACATGTAGTTAGAACCCGCATACGACCGCATTGAAGTGCAATCCGCCATTTGCCCGAGTGTCCCCATCGATGCGCGAAAACGACCAAGGGGCCGTCAGCCCCTTGTCGATCCAAAAGCCAAACGGCCCACACAGCGGGCCGGATGCAGGCCTATTCCAGTTTGATGCCGGCCTGTTTGATCAGGGTGCCAAAGCGGTCGAATTCCTGCTTGTTCATTTGCGCGAACTGGTCAGCGCTGATGGCGCCGGGTTCGCCACCCAGTCCCTTGAGCTTGGCCTGCACATCGGGCAACTTCAATACGCGAAACAACTCGGCCTGCAGTTTGGCCTGAACGTCCGCCGGGGTACCGCCCGTGACGAATAAAGCGTACCAGGTGCTCATCTCAAAACCGGTCACGCCAGCTTCGGCGAGTGTGGGGACCTGCGGCAGTTCGGCGCTGCGCGTGGCGGTGGTCAAGGCCAGCGGCTTGAACTTGCCGGCCTTGATCTGACCCATGGCTGACGAGGTGGTGTCGAACATGATCTGGATGTTGCCGGCGATCAGGTCCAGGTGCGCCTGGCTGGAGCCCTTGTACGGAATGTGCACGCTCTTGACGCCGGCGGCCATGTTGAAACCTTCACCGGCGATATGCTGGGTGCTGCCCATGCCGGAAGATCCATATTTGAAGTCGTTGGGCTTGGCCTTCATCTGCGCGACCAGTTCCTTCACGTTCGTGGCGGTCACTGTGGGGCCCACCACCAGCACGTTGGGCACGGTGACAATCAGTCCGACCGGCGCGAGGTCCTTGATCGGATCAAAATTGAGCTTCATCAGGTGCGGCGCGATCGCCTGCCCGGTGTTCGTGGCCACCAGCAGCGTATAACCGTCGGCCGGCGCCTTGGCGGTCAGGTCGGCGGCGATGGTGTTGGATGCACCGGGTTTGTTCTCGACGACGAAGGTGCCCTTTAGGCCGTCGGTCATCTTCTCGGCCAGCATGGGCGCAATGATGTCGGTGCCGCCGCCTGCGTTGGCGCCCACCATGATGCGAACGGTTTTGCTCGGGTAGCCCTGCGCAAACACCACCAGCGGTGCCAGCAGCACGCCGGCGCAAAGTAGTTTCTTGAATTTCATTCCTGTGTCTCCATCGGTTGTTGGGAAATCTGAGTGGACATTCGCGCGCGGCCCATGCGCACCGCCAGGTCGAACGCGTTGCGCATCGCCTGCGGATTGGCCAGGTTCTTGCCGACAATGTCGTAGGCAGTGCCGTGTGCCGGTGTGGTGATCGGTATCGGCAAGCCGCCATGGACCGTGACACCCTGTTCAAAGCCGAGCAGCTTCATCGCGATCTGACCCTGGTCGTGGTACATGGTGACGACGCCGTCGTAACCGCCTTGGGGGCGCAGTGCGCGCACGAACGCGGTGTCGGCCGGGAAGGGGCCGTCGGCTGCATAACCCTGGCGCGCCGCCAGTTCGACACCGGGGCCGATGATGCGGCCTTCTTCGTCGCCATAGTTGCCGCCGTCGCCGTTGTGCGGGTTCAGCCCGCAGACCGCAAGTCGGGGCTGGGCCACGCCGGCCGCGTGCAAGGCCTCGGTGATCATGCGGATCGCGTTGGCGACTTTGACCGGGCTGAGCAAGGCGCTGACATCGCGCAAGGCCACATGGGAAGTGACACGCGCCGTCCACAAATTGCGCAGCACGTTGAGTTCGCCGCATTCGCCGTCAAACCCGAGGTATTCCGAAAACCAGCGCAACTCATCTTCCTGGTGCATGCCGCCCAACCGCAGAGCGCCCTTGTTCAGCGGCGCAAAACAAAAGGCATCGGCCGCACCGGAGCGCACCAGGTCCACACCTTCGGCCAGTGCCTGGAGCATGAAGCGTCCGTTGGCGGCCTGCGCCACACCCGGCGCAAAGGCCGCTGCATCCTGGCCGGGCCATACATGGTGCTTGACCTGGTTATGCCCTGCGGATTGGCCTTGCTGCGCGATCAGCACCACATCGGCGGCCTGCATCGCCTCGGCGTCTTGCAGCAGTTTGACCACCAGTTCGGGGCCAATGCCTGCCGGATCACCGGTGAAGAGCGCAATTTTGGGACGTTTGGTGGAGACCATGGACACCGATCAGAAGCTGATGAGGATGAATTTTGTAATGCGTAACCTGTAATTACGGATAATTGGACAAGAAAAGGCGATATGCTGTCAAGCAGTTTTTTCGCCCATACTTTTCCCCCATGAACAGCCCGGCACCCAACGCCCCGATCGCCCGCATCCCGCTGCATGAGGAAGTGACCAATCGGATCCGCGACATGATCGTCGAGTCCAAGCTGGTGCCCGGCGAGCGTATCCAGGAAATGCAACTGGCCCACCAATTGGGGGTTTCGCGCACGCCGATCCGCGAGGCCCTCAAGGTGCTGACCTCCGAAGGTCTGGTCGAGCTGCTGCCGCTGCGTGGCGCCATCGTCAAGGCCTTCACCGACAAGGACGCGCGCGACATGCTGGACGTGATCGCCTTGCTCGAAGCCTTTGCCGGTGAACGTGCCTGCCAGGCCGAGCCCTCGCGCATCGACGCGATCCTGGCCATGCATGCGCGCATGGAAACACTTTATGCACAGCGCCAGCGACTGGAGTATTTCGTGTTGAACCAGGAAATACACGAAGCCTTGATCGCGCTGGCCGACAACGACACCTTGAGCATGACCCACGCCATCCTGAGCAAGCGTATGCGCAGTCTGCGCTACAGCGGCAACTCGGGCGCTGACAACTGGGCTGCAGCCCTGCAGGAGCACACGCAGATGATGCAGGCGCTGGCGCGACGCGACGGACCGGCACTGGCCAAGGCCATGCGCGAACACATCCAGAACACCTGGCCACGCATCCGCGCCCATACGCTACCGGCCAGGGTGTAAGGACTGCGCGCCGACGCAGCGCAGGCCACCTCACGCGATTTGCCCGAAGGGTTTTGCCGCCAGTCCGGGGCGTGGCGCAGTTCGGTTCCGAATAGCGGTTAGGCTAGTTCTCATGTCCGCTGCCCACGCCCGCCCCTGCTTCACCGCATGGAGTCGCGCGCAGCACCCCGAAGTCGACGTGCTCATCGAGGTACCCCGCGGCAGTTTCCTCAAGCGCGACCCTGAAGGCCGCGTCCATTTCATCTCGCCGCTGCCTTGTCCCTACAACTATGGCGCGGTGCCGGCCTACCTCGGGCTCGAAGGGGACCTGCTCGATGTGGTGGTGTTGGGGCCACGCCTGCCCTTTGGAACGCGCAAGCGCCTGCGCGCCTGGGGTGCGATCACCCTGACCGATCGCGGCCAAAGCGACGACAAGCTGATCTGCAGCGAGATGCCGCCCACGGCGCAGGAGATCCGGCGCCTGCTGCAGTTCTTCCGCTTTTACGCACGCTGCAAGGCCCTGCTCAACATGCTGCGCGGGCGCCCCGGGCGCAACGCCTGCGACGGCTGGCTCGACGCGGCCGATGCGATTGCGCGCGCCAGCCCCTTGCCGCCGCGCTGGATCGGACCGGCCGTGCCGTTCTGACTCGAGCCCGGCGTGACACCGGCGATGGCGCGCTCGCCTTGGCGGCCGGGGTCAACGTTGCGTCAGCGCCCGTCGGAATTCCGCACGTTTGATCGCCAGATAGTCTTCCCGGTCCAGTTCATGCAGCTGGCGCTTGTAGCGCTCGGTTGCAGTAAACCAGGTGTTCAAGCGTTCATCGCGCTGACGCTCACGAGGCGACACATCAGCCGTATCCAGCGTGACATCGATCGCGAGGTAATACCGCATGGCATTGCGCTCGACCACGCCCCGCATGCCGTCAACCAGGCCGCCAGCCTGGTCACCCCGCCCAGGATCCGACGAGAAGCCGACTTTGTCGCGACCGGCGGTCACCAGATAGGCCTTCATCGCCAGTTGACCGGCAAAACCCACGTCGTACGCGTACACAAACCGGATGAAGGTGCGACCGGCATCCAGACCCACAGCCTGCAATGTGATCCGGTAGTTGCTGGTCGCCATCGGACCGTTGCCTGCAAGCATGGACACATGCAGATATTGAGCCGACGAAGCGACCGTCTGGTAGGTGAAGTCAACCCGCGAGGCGTCCCCCAGATCCTGCTCCGTCTTCCTGCCAAAATGCGCCGTCACCACACTGGTGGCACCCGTCGCGGGCGCGGCCCGACAGGATTTGGTGTTGACATGCAGCAGCAGCACCTCGCACCATTGCTGCGCCGTGGACAGCTGCGCGCGCACCACTTCCAGCGGATGGTCAACCACCGCAAACACCTCGCCGGAGACATGATCGCCGGCTTGCCGGGAGTTCAACACCAGCGGACGACCAAACACACTGCGCTGCAGTTCCAGGCTCAGCGCCGCATGATGCCCGCGCAGTACCTGGGCGGCATCCTGCGACGCGTGCGCTCCGGCCGCAAACGCCAACACCAGGGTCAATACCAGGCGCGGCCAGGCGCCGGCCCCCAACCAGAACCCGGTCGTCATGGCACAACCTTATGCTCAGGCTCTACCCCATGTGGGCGAGCCATCAACCTTGCCGCGAATTTTTGCGATCCGACGGCGACCGGCCGCCCTTGGCGTGTGAGGCACCCTCCTGCTCCGCTTTGAGCAAGGCCGCCGCCACTTGCTCCGATGGGGGTTTGGCAGCGCGGGCAGCGGCGTCGACCTTGCCTGATTCGACGAAGGCCTTGGCGGATTCGGTGTAGCGACGGTTGGAGGCATAGTCTCCCTCACCCTGCAACTTGCCGCTGCCCTCTTGGCCGTCCTGCTTGGCGTCGCGCTGGTCGGACTGCTTGCTTGATTGCATCTTCTTCCCCCTGGTGAACTGAATTATTGGCGGCAGGCTCCACGCCTTTGCGCTCAAACCATGCTACGCAAGCGAGCGATCGACGTTTATCGGATGGTGCAGCAGTAACGTGTCAGACATCACCCCGTCGGCAAGTTCGCTTGCACGCCCTACACCACCAACGGCTCTTCGTCCATCGCCTCGCACTGGTCCTCGAGCATCTGGATCTGGCCTTTCCAGTAGTCACTTGAGCCGAACCACGGGAAGTTGATCGGAAAAATCGGATCCGCCCAGCGACGCGCCAGCCAGGCGCTATAGTGGATCAGGCGCAAGGTACGCAGCGGCTCGATCAGGGCCAGCTCGCGCCGGTCAAGCGCGCGGAACTGTTCGTAGCCGTCGACCATTGCGCCAAGCTGGCGCTGGCGTTGTTGCCGATCGCCCGAGAGCAGCATCCACAGGTCCTGCACCGCCGGGCCGGTTCGGGCATCGTCAAGGTCGACAAAATGCGGGCCGGGGCCCCTTGCGGCCGGCACGTCGGTCGGTGTCCACAGGATATTGCCCGGATGGCAATCGCCATGCAACCGCAGCAGGCGGATCGCTCCATCCCGGGTCCCGGACGAATCGTGCGTGAGGCTTTCATGCCGGGCCACCTTGTCGAGCGCCTGGCGCGACACTTCGGCCCAGCGCGCCTGGACATCGAGCGGAACACGTTCGTTGTCCAGCAACCAGTCACGCGACGCTTCGCCGAATGTCTGCAGATTCAGCGCCGGCCGATGCACAAAGGCGCAACGCGCGCCTACCGTATGAAAACGCGCCAGAAAGCGGCCGATCCACTCCAACACCTCGCCATCATCGAGTTCGGGGCCACGACCGCCACGCCGCGGACTGACACTGAACGCGAAGCCGCCAAAGTGATGCAGGCTCGCGCCGCCAAGCAGCATCGGCCCGACCGCCGGCACCTCGGCACGGGTCAGCTCGCCAGAGAAATCGTGCTCCTCCTGGATCTGCGCATCACTCCAGCGTCCGGGCCGGTAGAACTTGGTCACTACCGCGCTGCCGTCTTCGAGTTGCACCTGGTAAACACGGTTCTCGTAACTCGACAGGGCCGTGAGCCGGCCGTCGCCGCGCAGACCCACACTGTCGAGTGCGTCGAGCACCTGGTTGGGTGTCAATGTTTCGAACGGATGTACGGAGGAAAGCTGGGAGGGAGGTGACGCCATGGTGACATTGTCGGCTGTCAATCCCCGTCAGGGCACTTGCGCACCCAAAATCGTTGACCTAAGATAAGTTCAACTAAGAAAGTTAAAGGAGACAGGATTGACAGCGTCAAGCGGCATTGGCGCGGCACAAACCGCCGCCAGCTCTCCCACCTTGCAAGGCACCTGGCATCTGGTGCGCTGGGACATTACCTATGGCGACGGCCGGCCGGCGAGCTTGCCGTTTGGTCCGGACGCCACGGGACTGATCCTGTACAGCGGTGATGGCACCATGAGTGCCTGCATTGCCCGCGGCGCTCGCAAACCCCTGTCCAGCGACAGCGTGCGCAGCGCCCCCGAAGCCGAACGCCTGGCTGCGTTCGAAAGCTTTTTCCAGTACGCCGGTCCCTACGTGGTGCGCCGCGCACCCGACGGACGCCAGCAAGTCGTGCACACGGTCACCCACGCGCTCAATCCGAACTTTGTCGGCACCGAGCAGGTTCGCAACATGGCCTTCGCCACCGACGGCACGCTGACGTTGTCGGCATCCGACACCGTGCCTGGCACCACGGTCGCCCGTCACCACCGCCTGATCTGGCGCCGCGCAGGCAGCTGAACGAGAGCTACGATGACCATTGCCGAAAACTGGTTTGACCAACACCATCCGCGTCTGCAGCGGGCCCGGCAGGCTTGCCTCGAACGCGCTTGCTGGAGCCCTTTCCCCGAGCTACCCGCCCGGTATCCCGACGCCGTCCAGGCACAGGCGCGGGGGCTGGCGGCCTTCCAGGCGCATCTGGGCCAGGACGGTATTTCCCGCGCGTTTGCACTGACCCAACCGGGAACCATCGGCACATCGGGCGCAGAAGTCTCGCCCTATACCGGCCAGCCACTGGGCGTCGTCTACCCGCAGGCCGACATCGATGTCCTGTTCGACTCGGCACAGGTGGCCATGCCGGCATGGGCCCAGGCCACGATCGAGCAGCGTCTGGGCGTGCTGATGGAGGTGGTCGAACGGCTGTTTGTCGATCATCTGTTTGAGTTGACGCACGCCGTCATGCACACCGCCGGACAAAGCTACAACATGGCCTACGCCGGCTCCGGCGTGAATGCGCTGGACCGTGCCATCGAAGCGCTGGTGTATGCCGAGCAGGCGATGCGGGCGGTGACGCCACACGCTCGCTGGGAGCGCCAGTTCGGCGCAGCGACCATCGCCCTGGACAAGACCTACCGGCTGGTGCCACGCGGCGTGGCCGTGTGTTTCGCCTGCGCCAGTTTCCCGACCTGGAACGCCTGGCCTTCGATGATGGCCAGCCTGGCCA
The DNA here is from genome assembly GCA_046594635.1 of Burkholderiaceae bacterium. GTDB lineage: Bacteria > Pseudomonadota > Gammaproteobacteria > Burkholderiales > Burkholderiaceae_C > CAISIP01. The sequence continues at coordinate 8,141 of JBKJRR010000269.1, read as the reverse complement.
CCGGCAACGCAGTCATCGTCAAGCCGCATCCGGCCACCATTTTGCCGATGGCGATCTCGGTGCGGGTGTTCCGCGCAGTGCTCGCCTGGGCCGGCTTTGACCCCAACCTGGTGACGCTGGCACTGGACACCGTGCAGGATCCGATCGGCAAGCATCTGGTACGGCACCCCAAGACCGCCATCGTCGACTTCACCGGCAGCGTGGCGTTTGGCCAATGGGTTGAGCGCAACGCCTATCCGGCGCTGGCCTTCACCGAGACCGCCGGTTGCAACACGGTGGTACTGGAGTCGGTTGACGACCTTGATGCGGTCTTGCGCAGCCTGGCCACGACCATGTGTATGTTCAGCGCGCAGATGTGCACCAGTCCGCAGAACATCTACATCCCGGCGCAAGGTGTACGCACGGCACAAGGGCTGGTGCCGTTCGACGATGTGGCCCGCCAGCTTGCCGACGCGGTGCAGTGCCTCACCGCCGACCCCAAAAAGGCCGCGATGATACTGGCCACGATCCAGTCGCCACAGACCCTGGCCATGCTGCAACAGCTGCGCGCCGAAGGTGCGGCCCACGGCCAGGTGCTACTCGAGCCCCAACCCTACGTGCATCCGGAATTCCCCGATGCACGCACCAGCACACCCTTGATGCTGCAGGTGGACACCACGCAGCGTGCGCTTTACGGCGAGGAACGTTTCGGCCCGGTCAGCTTCCTGATCCGCTGCACCGATGGCGCAGACGCGCTGGCACAGGCCACTGGTGACGCCCGCACCTGCGGTGGCCTGACCGCCTTTCTGTATTCGACGGACGAAGACTACATCGCACGCGCTGAGCGCGCGTATGCACACGCCGGCGCCCAGCTCACGACCAACCTGACCGGCGCGATGCCGCTCAATTTCGCCGCCGCTTACAGCGACTACCACGTCACCGGACTGAACCCGGCCGGCAATGCCGCACTGACCAGCCTGGCGTTTGTCGCCAGTCGCTTCTGCATCGCACAGTCCCGACGCCCAACCCGCGCCAATGTGGCAAGCAAGCCTTGAACCCAGGAGCTTATCCATGAACGATCACTCTGCCCAGGAACATCTGGACGCGCCTTTCGGCGATGACTACGGCCCCCTGCTGACCGGCGCACATGCGCCTTTGTCCGAGGAATATGCGCTCGATGACCTGACGGTGATCCGCGGCAGCATCCCGAACAACCTCAACGGCGTCTACCTGCGCGCCGGCCCGAATACGCGTTACGCGCCCAACGGCCGCTACCACCCGTTCGACGGCGACGGCATGGTCCACGCCGCATATTTCGACAAAGGCCAGTTGACCTACCGCAACCGCTGGGTCCAGACGGACGGGCTGAAGGAGGAACTGACCGAGGGCCGGGCCACGCACCATGGCGTGCGCGAAACCCTCAAGGGGCGCAGCGACAAGCGTTTGAAGGACACCGCCAACACCGATCTGGTGGGTCACCGCGGGCGCGCACTGGCGCTGTGGTACATGTCTGGCGATGCCTACGAGATCGATCCGATCACGCTGCAGACCCTGGGCAAATCAACTGCCATCAGCGACAGCGGCGGCAAGATATCGGCCCATGCCAAGGTCGACGAGGTGACCGAGGAGATGATGTTCTTCGACTACGGCAACGATGCGCCCTACATGCACTACGGCGTGGTGGGCGCCGACGGCCAGCTCAAGCACTATGTGCCGATCACGTTGCCCGGCCCGCGCCTGCCGCATGACATGGCGGTGACCGAAAACTACTCGATCCTGCACGATCTGCCACTGTTCCACAACCATGAGGCAATGGCACTGGGCCGGCACAAGATCGAATTTCACCCCGAACTCAAGACCCGCTACGGCGTCATCAGCCGGTATGGCGCTGGTGACAGCATCCGCTGGTTCGAATTCAGCCCCTGCTACATCTACCACGTGGTCAACGCCTGGGAGGATGGCGACTCGGTGGTCATGGTGGGCTGTCGCTACATGCCGGCGCTGGACGCCAACGGCGAGATCGACGCGCGGCGCACCGCCAAGGACGTCGCCGAGCTGGTGATGCGCGCCCGCTTATGGGAGTGGAAGATGAACCTGCGCACGGGCCAGGCCACCGAACGTTTGCTCAATGGCGAGCACAACTTCGAATTTCCCAGTTGCAAGGGTCGCATGATCGGGCGCAAGACGCGTTACGGTTATGGCGTTGACCATTCCAGCACCACTTCGCTGCAATGGCTCGGCCTGCGCAAATTCGACCTGTTCACGGGTCAGGACCTCGGCAGCTGGTCCGACGACAAGGAGCACAGCTGGTATACCGAGCCCTGGTTCGCCGAGGCCGACACACCACAGAGCGAAGACGATGGCTACCTGATCGCGTTCCAGTGGAACGACGCGCTCAAGCGCCAGACCCTGGACATCTTCGACGCACATGACCTGTCCCGAGGCCCGCTGGCGCAGGTCGAGTTGCCGCACCGTGTGCCCACCGGCTTTCATGCCTGCTGGATCGAACGCGACCGACTGGCCGCAGCACCTGTACAGCCAAAGGCACAACCATGAAACGCGACGACTTGCCGGCACACGACATCCCGGCGCTGGACGGCAACAATGCACCGGTTCTGGACGAATCGGTGTTCAACGACATGCAAGTCATCGGCGAGGTGCCCAAGGACCTCAATGGCCTTTATGTACGCAACGGCCCGAACGCCTATTACCCGCCCGACTGGCGCTACCACGCCTACGACGGCGACGGCATGGTGCACGCCGTGCAGTTTCACGACGGCAAGGTGACCTATCGCAACCGCTTCGTACAGACCCAGGGTTTGCAGGAAGAACGCGATGCAGGTCACGCCTTGTGGAAAGGGCTCAAAGAGCCGATGCGCAGCGACCGTCCGGACCAGCCGCTCAAGAACACGGCCAACACCGACGTCAAGTTCCATGCCGGCCAGTTGATCGCCATGTGGTACCGCTCCGGCATGCCCTATGCGCTGGACCCGCTCACGCTGGAGACGCTGGGTCCGGCCGACTTCGAAGGCGCCTACAAGAAGATCTCGGCCCACTCGCGGCCCGATGAACACACCGGCGAACTGCTGTTCTTCGACTACAGCCTCACCGCCCCCTACATGGAATACGGCGTGATCGGGCCGGACCGCAAGCTCAAACACAAGATCGAGATTCCCCTGCCTGGCCCCCGCTTGCCGCATGACATGGCAATCACGGAAAACTACACCATCCTGCACGATTTCCCGCTATGGCCCGATGCCGAAGCCTTGAAGCTGGGGCGCTACAAGGTGCGTTTTCACGCCGACCAACCGAGCCGCTTCGCCATCGTGCCGCGCCATGGTGCCGCCAGCGAAATCCGCTGGTTCGACGCAAAACCCACCTACATGCTGCATGTGGTCAACGCCTGGGAAGAAGGCGAGACCATCGTCATGGTGGGAACCCCGTACCGCGTGCACGAAACCGTGGACGGACATCCCGACGCCCGGCGTCTGGAGCGCACAATCAACCAGCGCCAGCGCGATTTCCAGCTGTACGAATGGCGTTTCAACCTCACCACGGGCAAGACCCGAGAGCGTGTCATGGACGACGTGCTCAACAGCGAGTTCCCGGTCATCAACAGCGATTACCAGGGACGCAAGAACCGCTATTCGTACAACATCGTTTTCCCGCAGGGTGGGCGCGAAGAACCGCGATTCCCCGGCCTGGTCAAGTACGACCTGACCACCGGCGGCTATATCGCCTACAGCGCCGGGCCACAGTACTTCTACAACGAGCCCGGATTCGCGCCACGTGACAACAGCCAGTCCGAGGATGACGGCTACCTGGTGATGCCGGTCTGGAACCCGGTGGACCAACGCTCCGAGATCCAGGTGTTTGACTGCAAGGACGCCCGGCTGGCACAAGGCCCGATCGCCCGCATCCTCATGCCACGGCGCATTCCGCATGGTTTTCACGCCACCTTCGTCAGCCAGCGCACGCTCAAGCGCTGGAAGTAGGCCATGATCCTGATACCCCCGGACAAGATCACCGAGTACACGGGCAGCGGCTGGTGGGGTACAACCACCTTGTGGGACCTGTTCGTGCACAACCTGCAGCAACGACCCCAAGCCGATGCCGTGCTGGACGCCAGCAATCGCGCCGACTTCGCACATGGTGCGCCACTGCGCCTGAGCTGGCGCGCACTGGCCGACGCGGTCGACCGATTCTGTCTGCTGCTGCTCGATAGCGGCATCCGGCGCGACGACATCTTGCTGATGCAGTTGCCCAACTGCGTCGAACAATATGTGGTTTACCTGTCGTGCGCGCGGCTGGGCATCGTGATCACACCGGTGCCGGTGCAATACCGGGAAAACGAACTCGACCATATTCTGGCGTTGACGCAGGCAGCCGCAGTCGTGACCTTCACCCATATCGGCAAACCGGGTGCCGGCCACGATGCCGCCGCGATGTTCGTCGAGATGCAGCGCCAACACGCTGCCGTGCGCGTCATCATGGCCTGGGGTGATGGGGTCCCACTGCCCTGCATCGACATCGGGCAAGGCACCCGGTTGCCCGTATCGCCGCAGCAACAGCAGCGCCTGGCGCAGGCCGAGCACGATGCGGCGGTGACAGCCAACGATGTGTTCACGATCTGCTGGACTTCCGGCACCGAGGCCCGCCCCAAGGGAGTGCCGCGCAGCCACAACGAATGGCTGGTGGTGGCGCCATCGATCATCGACGCGGGCCAGATCCGCGCGCATGCGCGCCTGCTCAATCCGTTTCCGCTGGTCAACATGGCCGGCATTTCAACGGCCATCGCGGCCTGGCTGGTGATCGGCGGTACGGTGGTGCAACACCATCCGTTCGTATTGCCCGTGTTCCTGCAACAGATCCGCGACGAACACATTGACTACACCGTGGCGCCACCCGCGGTGCTCAACATGTTGCTGCAGAACACGGCTCTGCTGGCGGGCATCGACTTCAAGCGTCTGGCCCGCATAGGCTCCGGCTCGGCGCCGCTGAGCGAATGGATGGTGCGCGGGTTCAAAGAGCAGTTCGGCGTGGAGATCATCAATTATTTCGGCTCCAACGAGGGCGCTGCACTCGCCGGCAACCACATCGACCTGCCCGATCCGGGCGAGCGCGCCACGTATTTTCCGCGCGCTGGCGTCACGGGGTTCAACTGGTCGGTCTCGACCACGCGCAAGGTGCGCACCCGACTGGTTGATCTGGATACCGGTGAAGATATCGACGAGGTCGGCCGACCCGGCGAACTGCGCTTTACCGGTCCGACCATCTTCAGCGGCTACTTCAATGCGCCCGAGATGAGCACGCGCGCTTTCGACGAACAGGGTTACTACAGGACCGGCGACCTGTTTGAAATCGCCGGAGACCGCATGCAGTTCTACCGGTATGCCGGTCGCTCAAAAGATCTGGTGATCCGCGGCGGCATGAACATTTCGGCCGAAGAAATCGAAGGCCTGCTACTGGCATGCCCGGGCGTGCGCGAAGTCGCCGTTGTAGGTGTGCCCGACCCGCTCATGGGCGAAAAAGTCTGCGCCTGCGTGGCTCCACACGACGGCCACAAGCTGGGGCTGACCGATATTGTTTTGTACCTGCGCAAAGTGAAACATGTGGCGGCCTACAAGTTGCCAGAGTACATGCTGTCCGTTCCGATGTTGCCTCGCAATCCGGTGGGCAAGGTGCTGAAAACCGAACTGCGTGCAATGGCCAAGGCCCGCCATGCGCCCATTGATGGAGAAGCGGCTTGAAACCTGTTGTATTGCTGATTCCCGGAATGCTGAACACGGCTGCCGTGTGGGACCGCGTATTGCCTGAGTTGCAGGACGCAGCCGAGATACGCATCGCCAACGTCCAGTCCCAAACCAGCATCGCCGACATGGCGCGCGACGCCTGGGCCTTGCTGGCCGGCGTGGCACAGGCAACACCGGTGGTGGTCTGCGGCTTTTCCATGGGTGGTTACGTGGCGATCGAAATGGTATCGCGACCGCAGCGCGAGATCGCGGGTCTGGTACTGCTCGACACCTCGCCACGACCGGAATCTCCCGAGGGTGAAATCACACGCGCCAGGACCATCTCGGCCTTCGAGCGCAACTTTGCCAAGGTCGTTGAAAACATGCTGCCGTTCAACACCCATCCCGACAACCATCAGAACGCCGAGTTGTTCGCGACGTTGCGCGGCACCATGTTGCCGGTGGGCAGCGAAACCGCAGTGCGCCAGACCCGCGCCGTGGCTGGCCGCGCCGACCATCGCGAACAGCTGGCGGCACTGACGATACCCACGCGGGTCCTGTGCGGGAGCGAAGACAAGGTGACACCGCCCGCGTTATCCCAGGAACTGGCCGACCTGATTCCCGGCGCACAACTCGAGTGGCTGGCGCAGTCCGGCCACATGACGCCAGCAGAGCAACCTGACAAGGTCGCCCATGCCATCCGCAGCCTTTTTTAGTCCAGATCACGTACCCCCAACCAGAAGGAAACAAGCATGCAACGCCGCAACATTCTCAAAGCCCTCAGTGCGGGGCCCCTGGCCCTGGCCCTGCCGCACGCCCGCAGCCAGACTTTCCCGGACCGGCCGGTCCGGGTGGTGGTGCCATTTGCCGCTGGCAATACGCTGGACACGTCCTTGCGCCAGGTCGCCGAGGTGTTCAAGGCCAACACCGGCCAACCCATCGTGGTGGATGCCAAGCCCGGTGGCTCGGGCATCATTGCGGCGCAAGCCGTGATGAATGCCACACCCGATGGCTACACGCTGCTGCTGTGCAACACCAGCATGTTCACGATCAACCCGCATACCTTTGCCAGCCTGCCCTACGACCCGGACAAGAATTTCAAGCCGGTGACCAACTTCCTGGGTGCGGCGATGGTGATGGCGGTCAACGCCGATGTGCCCGCCAGCAACGTGGCCGATTTCGTGGCCTGGGCCAAGGCCAACCCGGGCAAAGTGTCGTTTGCGTCGTTCACAGCCGGCAATTCCTCGCATTTCGCTGGCGTGATCCTGAACCAGCGCGCAGGCATCGACATGCTGCATGTGCCGTTCAACGGCACTCCTCCGGCCGTGACCGCCCTGCTTTCGGGCACCGTGAACGCAGCCTTTGTTCCGATGATGGCTGTCAAGCAACACGTGGAGTCGGGCAAGGTCAAGGTGCTGGCGATCACCACTCCCACGCGTTCGGCGCACATGCCCAATCTGGCGACATTCCGCGAGCAGGGTTATCCGGACATGGACATCTTCATCTGGGCCGGTATTGCCGCACCGGCCAACACGCCGGACGCGATCATTACACGCCTGAACACCGAGTTCACCAAGGCTCTGAACAGCAAGCAGATCAAGGATCAGTGGTACCCGGTCGGATTCGAGCCGCTGCCGACCACGCCGCAGGAGTTCAAGGCGTTCTACCAAGCCGAATCCAAACGCTGGGCCGAAGCCGTGAAGATTTCGGGTTTCAAGGCGACGAGCTGACACCATGAAAAAAGCGCTCCCCGGCTTCCCGCTTCAGTTGCCGGTTTTTGCCGCACCGATGTTCCTGATCTCCGGCCCGGACCTGGTGCTGGCGGCCTGCAAGGCGGGCATCATCGGCGCCTTTCCGACGCCCAATGCGCGCCCGATCGACGAACTCGACCAATGGATGAAGCAGATCACCGAAGGGCTGGCACAGGCGCGTGAAACCCAGGGCGGCGAAACCGTGGGCCCCTGGTGCGCCAATCTGGTGACCCATTCCTCCAATACCCGGCTGCCGGAAGATCTGGAACTGGTCGCCCGGTACCAGCCGCCGATCGTCGTGACCGCACTGGGCAGCCCGAAACCGGCGATTGCCATCGTGCAGGCCTACGGTGGTCTGGTGTTTGCCGACGTCACCAGCATTGCGCTGGCGCGCAAGGCGGTTGCCGCAGGGGCCGACGGTCTGGCCTGCATCTCCAGCGGTGCCGGCGGGCACACTGGCAACATTTCGCCATTCGCCTTCACCAGTGCGGTGCGGGAATTTTTCGACGGCCACATCATTGTTGGCGGAGGCATCAGCGACGGATGGGGTGTGGCGGGCGCGGTCGCAGCAGGCGCCGACTTCGTCTACATGGGCACACGTTTCATTCCGACCGTTGAGAGCATGGCGCCGGTCGCGTACAAGCAGATGCTGGTCGACAGCAGCGTCGACGACATCATC
>JBKJRR010000187.1:0-4469 GCA_046594635.1 Burkholderiaceae bacterium | reverse complement strand
ACGAACGCGCCAGCAAGATCGCCGATGGCCTGGCTGCTGCTGACAAGGCGAAGTCCGAGTTGTCCTCCGCCAGTCAAAGGGTGGAAGCCGAGCTTGCCAAGTCGCGCACCGAGACTGCTGCACGTCTGGCGGATGCCGAGCGTCGTGCGCAATCCATCATCGAGCAGGCCAAGTCCAGCGCGGTCGAAGAAGGCAACAAGATTGTTGCAGCCGCACGTGTTGAAGCCGGGCAGCAGACCATCAAGGCCCGCGATTCCTTGCGGGATCAGGTAGCGGCATTGGCGGTCAAGGGTGCGGAGCAGATCCTGCGCAAGGAAGTGAATGCCTCCGTGCATGCCGACTCGCTCAACCGCCTCAAGACCGAGCTGTAAGAGGACCTTATGGCCGAACTCGCCACCATTGCCCGCCCGTACGCGGAAGCCCTGTTCAAATCAGCCAAGGCTGATCTGGATGGAACTGCGACCTGGCTCGATCAGTTTGCCGCGATTGCCAGCAACGCGCAGTTGCTGCAGTTTGCCGACAGCCCGAAGGTGACCGACGAGCAGGTGTTCGACGTGATCAGCGGTGTGGCGAAGGTGGAACTTGCGCAAAACGCAAGCAACTTCCTGCGCATCGTGATCGAAAACGGCCGTCTCGATGCCTTGCCTGAGATCGCGGCCCAGTTCCGGGCGCTGAAAAATGCCCGGAGCGGATCATCCGACGCGGTTGTCCACAGCGCATTTCCCATCGACGACAAGGCCATGGCCGAGTTGTCCGGCGCGCTGGAAAAACGGTTTGGCCGCAAGCTCAATATCACGGTGGAGCTCGATGCTTCCCTGATTGGTGGCATTCGTGTGGTGGTCGGTGACGAAGTGCTGGACACATCGGTCAAAGCCCGCCTCGATCAAATGAAAATCGCGCTGACGACCTGAGCCACCCGCTCCGGTAAACAGCCACCTAAAGAAAGAAGGAAAGAGTCATGCAACTCAATCCAGCAGAAATCTCGGAACTGATCAAGAGCCGTATCGAAGGCCTCGCGGCCAGCACCGATATCCGCAACCAGGGCACTGTGGTGTCTGTGTCCGACGGCATCTGCCGCATCCACGGCCTGTCCGATGTGATGCAGGGCGAGATGCTGGAATTTCCGGCCGGCAGCGATGGCCTGCCAACCTACGGCCTGGCGCTGAACCTCGAGCGTGACTCGGTCGGCTCGGTGATTCTGGGTGAATACGAACACATCTCCGAAGGCGACACCGTCAAATGCACGGGCCGCATTCTGGAAGTGCCGGTCGGCCCCGAACTGATTGGCCGCGTCGTCAACGCGCTGGGTCAGCCGATCGACGGCAAAGGCCCGATCAACGCCAAGATGACCGACGTGATCGAGAAGGTCGCCCCGGGCGTGATCGCCCGTAAATCGGTGGACCAGCCGGTGCAGACCGGCCTGAAGTCAATTGACTCGATGGTGCCGATCGGCCGTGGTCAGCGCGAGTTGATCATCGGTGACCGCCAGACCGGCAAGACCGCCGTGGCGATCGACGCGATCATCAACCAGAAAGGTCAGAACATGACCTGCGTGTACGTTGCGATCGGCCAGAAAGCCTCGTCGGTCAAGAACGTCGTGCGCTCGCTGGAAGAAGCCGGTGCAATGGACTACACCATCGTGGTGGCGGCCACGGCGTCCGAATCGGCCGCCATGCAGTATGTCTCGGCGTATTCCGGCTGCACCATGGGCGAATATTTCCGCGACCGTGGTCAGGACGCGCTGATTGTTTATGACGATCTGTCCAAGCAGGCTGTTGCCTACCGCCAGGTATCGCTGCTGCTGCGCCGTCCACCAGGGCGCGAAGCCTATCCCGGCGACGTGTTCTATCTCCACAGCCGTCTGCTCGAGCGTGCCGCTCGCGTGAACGCCGACTACGTGGAAGCCTTCACCAAAGGTGAAGTCAAAGGCAAGACCGGCTCGCTGACCGCACTGCCGATCATCGAGACGCAGGCTGGCGACGTGTCCGCTTTCGTTCCAACCAACGTGATCTCGATCACTGACGGTCAGATCTTCCTGGAAACCAGCCTGTTCAACGCCGGTATCCGTCCCGCCATCAATGCCGGTATTTCAGTATCGCGGGTCGGTAGCGCGGCGCAGACCAAGCTGATCAAGAACCTGTCCGGCGGTATCCGTACCGACTTGGCCCAGTACCGTGAATTGGCTGCGTTTGCGCAGTTCGCTTCCGACCTGGACGAGGCCACCCGCAAGCAGCTCGACCGCGGTGCCCGCGTGACCGAACTGCTCAAGCAGGCCCAGTACACCCCGCAGCCGATCGCGTTGATGGCATCGACGCTGTTCGCCGTCAACAAGGGCTTCATGGACGACATCGACGTCAAGAAGATCCTGCCGTTCGAGCATGGTTTGCATGCCTATCTGAAAGACAAACACGCGGCGTTGCTGACAAAAATGAACAACGACAAGGCGATGGACAAGGATGCCGAGGCAGAGCTGTCCTCCGCTACCGCTGCGTTCAAGAAGTCCTTCGCCTGATACCGGTTTGACGGCACGAGCGACCAGAGGCAGGAGTCACTATGGCAGCAGGTAAGGAGATTCGCGGCAAGATCAAATCGGTGGAAAACACCAAGAAGATCACCAAGGCCATGGAGATGGTTGCCGCTTCGAAGATGCGCAAGGCGCAGGAACGCATGCGTGCGGCCCGCCCCTATGCCGAGAAAATCCGCAACATTGCGGCCAATCTTGGCAAGGCCAACCCCGAGTATGTGCACCCATTCATGCGCACCAATGACGCCAAGGCGGCCGGTGTGATCGTGGTGACCACCGACAAGGGTTTGTGCGGCGGCATGAACACCAACGTATTGCGCGTGGTGACCGGCAAGTTGCGCGAGCTGCAATCGTCGGGTTCGACGATCAATGCGGTGGCGATCGGCAACAAGGGTCTCGGATTCCTGAACCGCATTGGCGCCAGGACCGTGGCCCACGTGACGCAACTCGGGGACAGGCCGCATCTGGACAAGCTGATCGGCCCGGTCAAGGTGTTGCTCGACGCGTATGCCAAGGGCGAAGTCAGCACGGTCTACCTCAGCTACACCCGTTTCATCAACACGATGCGGCAGGAGCCGGTGATGGAGCAGTTGCTTCCGCTGTCAGCGGAAAAGATGCAAGCCGATGCCAAAACCAGTGGCCCGCAAGCGGGATGGGACTACATCTACGAGCCCGATGCTCAGGCTGTCATCGACGACCTGTTGCTGCGTTATGTCGAAGCCATCGTGTACCAGGCTGTTGCCGAAAACATGGCGTCCGAACAGTCGGCCCGCATGGTGGCCATGAAGTCGGCCACCGACAACGCCGGCAGTGTGATCTCCGAGCTCAAGCTGGTCTACAACAAGACCCGTCAGGCTGCGATCACCAAGGAACTTTCCGAAATCGTGGCCGGCGCGGCCGCGGTTTAAACCTGATTTATTTGTTGGAGCAAAAACGATGGCTCAAGAGAATTCACCCGTGAACGCAGGCGTTCAGGGCAAAATTGTTCAGTGTATTGGTGCGGTGGTTGACGTGGAGTTTCCACGTGATCAGATGCCCCGCATCTATGACGCGCTCAAGATGGACGGCTCGACCTTGACGCTCGAAGTCCAGCAGCAACTCGGAGACGGCGTGGTGCGTACGATTGCACTGGGTTCCTCCGACGGCCTGCGCCGCGGCATGATGGTGAAAAACACCGCCAACCCGATCATGGTTCCGGTGGGCAAGGCCACGCTGGGCCGCATCATGGACGTGCTGGGTGCGCCAATCGACGAACGTGGCCCGGTGGCTGCGACGCAAACTGCGTCGATCCATCGCAAGGCGCCGGCGTACGACGAGCTGAGCCCTTCGCAGGAACTGCTGGAAACCGGCATCAAGGTGATTGACCTGGTCTGCCCGTTCGCCAAAGGCGGCAAGGTGGGCTTGTTCGGCGGTGCCGGCGTGGGCAAGACCGTGAATATGATGGAGCTGATCAACAACATCGCCAAGGCCCACAGCGGTCTGTCGGTGTTTGCCGGCGTGGGTGAGCGTACCCGCGAAGGCAACGATTTCTATCATGAGATGGCCGACTCCGGCGTCGTGAACCTGGAGAAACTCGAAGAGTCCAAGGTCGCGATGGTCTACGGTCAGATGAACGAGCCTCCGGGTAACCGGCTGCGCGTCGCGTTGACCGGCCTGACCATTGCCGAGTCGTTCCGCGACGAAGGCAAGGACGTGTTGTTCTTCGTGGACAACATCTACCGCTACACGCTGGCCGGCACTGAAGTGTCCGCACTGCTGGGCCGCATGCCGTCCGCCGTGGGTTATCAGCCCACGCTAGCCGAAGAGATGGGCCGCCTGCAGGAGCGCATCACCTCGACCAAGGTCGGCTCGATCACGTCGATCCAGGCCGTCTACGTGCCAGCCGATGACTTGACCGAGCCGACCTTGGTCGAGGTGATGCGCTCCTGCAGGCGGCCCATCTCTT
>JBKJRR010000049.1:0-2524 GCA_046594635.1 Burkholderiaceae bacterium | reverse complement strand
GTCGATCTTGACGGGCTGTCATGCCGCTGGAATCCGCTGAAGTCGGGTCGTGGGCGCATGCTCACCTTGATCATTCAGGGTGCGGACGACCCAGGCGCCGTGCATGCGCGGGTGATGGCAATGGCGCGCCAGGGTGGGGGCGCCGAGCCGGTACGTTCCGACACCTTGCGGGTCGGCTGGCCGCCCAAGGGCTTTCTGCTCGAAGCCCAGGCCAGCCGGCGCGGCGGATCGCTGTGGCTTGCAGCGATCAAGGTGCTGGTCAATACCCTGATCGCTCGGCTGATCTTCCTGGCCGGGCGGCCGGTGGGGGGGTTCGATCCGGCCCAATATGTCGAAGAGGTCGCCAGCAACACCGACTTCTGCAAGCACGACGATACGGTCAGCTTTGTCATAGATTGTCCGCAGGATTGCATTGCGGCTATCCAGCGATTTCTGGACCGGGAGATGGCGGCAGGCCATTTGCGTTACGGTATGAATGTGTCGGAGACTGCGCTCATGACCTGCCTGGTCACGGCCGCCACGGGCGGTTTGCATGTGCATTTTGTCGATGGCGGAGATGGTGGTTACACGGCCGCCGCCAAAACCATGAAGTCCCTGGCGACCGGGCCTGCTGCGGCTTGATGCCGCGCGCCGGCCCGTGGCTGCGATGGGTTGGCCCTTAACACGGGCGAGGCTGCGGCCTATACTGACCGTGAACTCCGTACGCGTCGGTAGCACATTGCTCTGTAAGTTTCGACGGGCAGACGCCAAGAACAGGATCCGACGATGATTGTCATCCACCATCTCAATGACTCGCGCTCGCAGCGCGTGTTGTGGCTGCTGGAGGAACTGGGTCTCAAATACCAGATCCGGCACTACCAGCGCGACCCGCAGACCCGGCTGGCGCCGCCGGAGCTCAAGGCGGTGCACCCGCTGGGCAAGTCCCCGGTGTTGACCGACGACGGGCAGACCGTGTTCGAGTCCGGCGCCATCGTCGATTACCTGATCCGCCATCACGGCGACGGGCGGTTGCAGCCAACCGTCGGTTGGCCCGAATATGAAACCTATCTGCAGTGGTTGCATTACGCCGAAGGCTCTGCCATGTTGCCGTTGATGCTCAAGCTCTACGTCGGAAGGCTGGGCGAGGCGGGTGCGCCTCTGGCGCCGCGTATCAACAGCGAACTGGCCAATCACCTCGGCTTTGTCGATGTGTCGTTGCAGGGGCGGGACTGGCTGGTCGGCACGGACCTGACCGGCGCCGACATTCAGATGAGTTTTGTCGGCGAGGCAGCGCGTGGCCTGCGCGCCCAGTATCCGAACATCGACGCCTGGGTCAAGCGATTTCAGGCCCGGCCGGCATACCGGCGTGCGCTCGCGCGCGGCGGGCCTTATTCACTGGCCAACTGAGCAGGCTGTGCGGGCGGGTGCCACTTCGCCCTAGAGCAGCATCAGCACGGCGATGATCACCAGTCCGAGGAACAGGTTGGCCAGCACCCATAGGCGGATCGATCCGAGCGCGGCACCACCGGCTGGCCAGTCACTGCCGGCCACCGCACGCTGCAGGCGCTTGTAGAGCACGAAACGGATGTGGCCGAACACGCCCATCATCAGAAGTCCCAGTGTGGCCATCACCATCCAGCTCATCGGCATGCGGATGCCGCTGGCGCCCGCACCGCTGGCAAATTCGACCATCATCCACAAACCAGTGACCAGTACGATGATGATGGCCGCTGACACCGCACCAAAGAAGCGGCGCAATACCTCGTGCATCAGCGTGACGCGGTCGGGAGGTTGCAGCCGACCCAGCGCGGGCCGCAGGAAGAACAGCACGAAGGCCATGCCACCGACCCAAACGATGATGGACAGGAGGTGAAAGGTTTTGAGAATGGCGTAGATCATGTTATCGGCAGGTGGGTCGCGGGCGCCATTTCAGGCGTAGTCGGAAACTGGAATACAACTGCAGAACAGGTTGCGGTCACCATACACATTGTCGATGCGACCGATGGGTGTCCAGTACTTGGATTGTTTCAGACCCGCCAGCGGAAACGCACCGGTTTCGCGCGAGTAGGGGCGATCCCATTGCGATGCCGTCACGGCCGTCGCGGTATGTGGTGCATGTTTGAGCGGATTGTTGTCCCGTGGCCATTCACCACGCTCGATTTTTCGGATCTCCTCGCGAATCGAGATCATCGCATCGATGAAGCGGTCTATCTCAATCAGCGTCTCGCTCTCGGTGGGCTCGACCATGAGCGTGCCGGGGACCGGGAAGCTCAGCGTCGGTGCGTGGAACCCGTAATCCATCAGCCGCTTGGCGACATCTTCGGCGCTGACCCCGTTGACACCACCGCTGGACTCCTTGAGCGGGCGCAGGTCGAGAATGCACTCATGCGCAACGTGGCCGTTGGCGCTGGCGTACAGCGTGGGGTAGTGGTCGCGCAGCCGCGCACTGATGTAATTGGCACTGAGGATGGCCACTTCGGTGGCCCGCTGCAATCCATCCGGACCCATCATGCGACAGTACATCCAGCTGATCGGCAGCACGGCC
>JBKJRR010000496.1:0-5561 GCA_046594635.1 Burkholderiaceae bacterium | reverse complement strand
CGGCGTCCATCCGCAGCCACGCAGAAACTGCTCCAGCTCCTCGCGGGAGATGCGCGCCAGCACGGTCGGGTTGGCGATCTTGTAGCCATTGAGGTGCAGGATGGGCAGCACCGCGCCGTCGGTCACCGGATCGAGGAACTTGTTCGAATGCCAGGCCGTGGCCAGGGGCCCGGTCTCGGCCTCACCGTCGCCGACGACGCAGGCGACGATCAGCTCGGGATTGTCGAACACGGCTCCGAACGAATGGCTGAGCGAGTAGCCCAGCTCGCCGCCTTCGTGGATCGAGCCGGGGCACTCGGGCGACGCATGCCTCGGAATGCCACCGGGAAACGAGAACTGGAGAAAGAGCTTCTGCAGGCCGGCCACGTCCTGACTGATGTCGGGATAGACCTCGCTGTAAGTGCCTTCGAGATACGTGTTGGCCACCACCGCCGGCCCGCCGTGTCCGGGCCCTGACACATAGATCATGTCCAGGTCGTACTGCTTGATGACCCGGTTCAGGTGCACGTAGATGAAATTCTGCCCTGGTGTCGTGCCCCAGTGCCCGAGCAGCATGTGCTTGATGTCTGAAAGCGCCAGCGGGCGCCGCAGCAGCGGGTTGTCGCAGAGGTAGATTTGCCCGACCGAGAGGTAATTCGCAGCACGCCAGTAAGCGTCGATGCGGGCGAGTTGGGTCACATCGAGCGTTGGATTCTTCGCTGTCATGACGAGCCTTTCGTTTGAGTTTTCGTGGCCAACCATCGGCTCACCGAGCGGGCGATCATCAGTTCCTCGTCGGTGCGGATGACGCGAACCGACGTCCGGGCGGCAGCGCTCGAGATCACCTCGGCGTGTGCGGCATTGCGTGCCGTGTCCAGCTCGATGCCGAGAAAGCCAAGACCGTTGCAGATGCGCTCGCGCACCGGCGCCGCGTGTTCGCCGATGCCACCGGCAAACACCAGCGTGTCGACGCCGCCCAGCGCCGCGGCATAGGCGCCGATCCATTTCTTGGTCTGATAGCAGAACAGGCCCACGGCTTCGGCAGCGCGCACGTCGCTGCCTTCGGCGGCGAGCAGGTCACGCATGTCGCCGCTCGTCTCCGAGATACCGAGCAGCCCGGACTCGTGGTTCGCCATCGCGTAGAAGCGCTGCGTGCTCATGCCCTCCGTGCGCGCCAGATGCGCCGCAATGCCGGGATCGAGATCACCCGAGCGGGTGGCCATCGGCAGGCCCGCCGTCGGCGTGAATGCCATGCTGGTGTCGACGCAGCGCCCAGCGTGGACCGCGGCGAGGCTGGCGCCGCTGCCAAGATGCGCAAGGATCACCCGTCCCTGCGCCACCTCGGCCCCGGCGACGCGCCCCAGTTCTTCGATCAGGTAGGCGTACGACAGACCATGGAAGCCATAGCGACGCAGGCCCTGGGCTTCGTAGTGGCGCGGAATCGGCAGCAACTGCGCCACGCGCGGCAGGCTGTGGTGGAACGCGGTGTCGAAACACGCCAGTTGCGGCAAGTGCGGTTGGCGTTCGCGCACCAGTTCGATGAGCCGGATCTCGCCTGGCAAGTGGTCCGGGTCGTCGGGCTTGATGCGGCGCAGTTCGGCCAGCAGGGCCTCATCGGCTTCGTGAGGCTCGCTGTGCTGCATGCCGTGCACGACGCGGTGGCCGACGCCGGCGATGGACCCGAATGCAGCTTGCGCCTCGAGCCATTTCAGCAACGCCGTGGCAGCGGTGTCGAAGCTGCCGCCGGCGATGGCGTGATGCGGATGCAACTGCCCCATGCCGGCCGCCCTGACCGACACATCATTCGACACCTCGACATCGATCGCCACGTCGGCATGGCCGATGCGGTCGACCTGACCGCGCAGCACACGCTGCAACGCTGAGTCCTGCCGATAAAGCGCAAACTTGATGCTCGACGAGCCGGCGTTGAGCGTCAGGATGTTCACGGATGGGCCAGGGCTTCGTAGCCCGCGGTGACATCGAACAGTTCCTCGTCGATCGAACCCTGGCGCAGCCGGTGAAAGCGACCGTGCAGGTGTTCGAGCAGGTCCAAGATGTTGCGGTCGGCGCGCTCCATCGCCGCCAGCCGGCTGGCGTTCTCGCTCGCCAGCGATTCAGCGCAGGCGCGGAACAGCGATATGAACAGGTACTCGCGGATCAATGCGCGCAATGTCGTCGCACCGTGGTCCAGCACTTCGGGCAACATCTTGCCGGGCCAGGGCACGGCCGCCAGGCTAGTCCGCCAGGCGGCGTCGAGCGGCAGCAGGCGTTGGCCAACGGGCTCGTACAGCGAAGCGGCCACCGGCCGGTTGTGGAAGACATGGACCTGCATGGACTGGCCCAGCCCCATCTTGACGCGGCGTGCCTCGCTGTCGATCTGGATCTGCGCGACGAGCGGCGCGATCGCCTCGACCGAAGCTGGCACGGCATACGCGCCAAGACCCTCCAGGCCTCGATCCTTCAGCCTCGCCTGGACCCGTTCGCCGACGGCCCACACCTGTGGCTGACCCGGCAGACCGGCCAAGGTGCGGACCGCGTGCTCGGCGATCACATCGTTGAACGGGCCGACCAGCCCCTGGTCCGAGCCGAAGACGATGGCGCCGATCGGGGCCGTCGCGTCTGCCGGCACGCGTTCGCTCGCGGCGTCGGGACTGGCCCGCGCCTGCCGGAAACATTCGCCCAGGCCGAGCGAGACCATGCGGTCGTAGTCGACGAGCGCGAGCACCGAGCGCTCATAGTCGCCGATGCTCGAAGCTGCGAGCGCCTTCATCGTCCGCACCACGGCTTGCAGATCGCCGGCACCTGTGATCTTCCGACGAAGGCCGGCGGTGCTTTCGCTCACGGGCGCACCTGGGCTGCCGGCTCTGCATCCGGCTTAGGCAAGAAGGGCTTCAGCGCCGCGCGCGCGATGTCGGTGACGGCCTTGGCATCCGCGTCGCTCAGCTTGTCAGCACCGACCAGCCGCCCTCTCAGCGGCGCATCGAGCTGCGCCACGGCGTCCTGAACCACGCGCTGCGCCTCGGCCATGCGCGGCAGGGGCACGGTGTCGAACAGGCCGGCTGTCAACGCCAACAGCAGGGCGATCTGCGCGGGCACCGCCACCGGATCGAACTGCGGCTGCTTCAGGCAGGCGCGGATGCGCTGGCCGTGCGCGATGGTCTTGCGGGTCGCGTCGTCCAGCCGCGCGCCAAAGCGCGAAAAGGTCTCGAGTTCCTCGAACTGCGCGTAAGCCAGCTTCAGGTCGCCCGCCACGGCACGGAAGGGTCCGCGTTGCGCCTTCCCGCCGACCCGCGACACCGACTTTCCCACGTCTACCGCGGGCAGTACGCCCAGTTCGAACAATGACGGCGACAGGTAGATCTGCCCGTCGGTGATCGAGATCAGGTTGGTCGGGATGTAGGCCGAGATGTCCTCGGCCTCGGTCTCGATGATCGGCAGTGCGGTGAGCGAGCCGCCGCCGCGCTCAGGGCTGAGGTGCGTCGAGCGTTCGAGCAGCCGCGAATGGATGTAGAAGATGTCGCCCGGGAAGGCTTCGCGACCCGGCGGCCGGCGCAGCAGCAACGAAAGCTCGCGGTAGGCGCGTGCGTGCTGGGTCAGGTCGTCGTAGACGATCAGCACGTCGCGGCCGGCCTCCATGAAATGTTCGGCGATGCTCGTGGCCGCGTAGGGCGTGATGTACGCCAGACCCGGCGGTTGATTGCCCTCGGTGACGACGACCACCGTGTAGTCCATTGCGCCCTTGTCGCGCAGCGTTGCGACCGCTTTGGCGACAGCGGACGCGCGCTGGCCGATGGCACAGTAGACGCAGACGACATCCTGACCGCGCTGGTTCAGGATGGTGTCGAGCGCGATCGCGGTCTTGCCGGTCTGGCGGTCGCCGAGGATCAGCTCACGCTGGCCACGGCCGATCGGGATCAGCGCGTCGATGACCTTCAGCCCGGTCTGCAGCGGCACGACGACCGGGGCGCGGTCCATGATGGCGGCGGCCGGCCGCTCGATGGGCAACCGCGCCGTCGATTCGACCGGGCCGAGGCCGTCGAGCGGGCGACCGAGCGGATCGATGACGCGCCCCAGCAAGCCCAAGCCGACGGCAACGTCCATCACGCGGCCGGTGCGGCGCACTTCGTCCCCGGCCTGGAGGTGCCAGTACGCACCCAGCAGCACGACACCCAGTTCGTGTTCGTCGACGTTGAACGCGATGCCGGCCAGTCCGCCGGGGAACATCAGCAATTCATCGAAGCCGGCGCCGGGCAGTCCGCTGACCTGGGCGATGCCAGTGGTCACCTGCGTGATGTTGCCGACCTCGCGCGGCGTGAAGGCGGGTGCGAAGGCGTCGCGCGCCTTGGCCATTGCGGAGAAGCCGCGATCGAGCGCCTTCCTGGCCAGGGCGCTTTGCGGCACGGCGCTCGCCGCTGCACTTTTTTGCTGTGCACTGTGCGATGCCCCTGTGGGGTGGGCCAGCGCCTTCATGCGGCGACCGGATCGACACCCTGCGCCGGCGCGGCCGCTGACGGATGCGCAGCACCCCGCTTGTGGGCGTGCACCGGCTTTGCCGCGGGCTCCAGCAGCGCCGCGACCTCGTGTTCGAGGTCGCGCAGGTACGCGTCGATCGTCCAGGCCAGCTTCTGGCCACCGGCATTCAGCTCGATGCCGCAGATGGCATCGCCCGCGGTCTCGAAGTGCAGGGGTACGTCGGCCGAAAAGGTTTCGTTGACGGCGTTGCGGATGGCGTCCTGCTGAACTGCGGCCAGCTCGAAGTGGCTGCGCACCAGGGCGGCATCGGCGCTCTGCTTCAACGCCGCCCCGAGCGTCTGCTTGGCAGGGTCGGCCAGATCACGCAGGTGCCCGTTGAAGACCTCGACCATGCGTTCTTCCAAGCCTGCGTTTGCCAGGTCGGCCAGGGTCTTGCGCGCGACCGCGAACACCTCGTGCACTGCGCGGCCAGCCACCAGTTGCTGCAAGTGTGCGGCCTGTGTGGCCAGTGACTTGTGGCGCTGTGCAGCCAGCGCATCCGCTGCCTTCTGTGCCTCGTCAGCCAGACGCTGGCCTTCGGCCTGGGCGTCGGCGCTGGCCTTGCTCAGCAGGCCCGCACGCTCCTGGTCGAAGGCAGTGTTCTTGTCCTCGAAGGTCTT
The DNA here is from genome assembly GCA_046594635.1 of Burkholderiaceae bacterium. Lineage (GTDB taxonomy): Bacteria > Pseudomonadota > Gammaproteobacteria > Burkholderiales > Burkholderiaceae_C > CAISIP01. Next base: position 450 of record JBKJRR010000496.1, on the reverse strand, counting down.
GCGCTCGGCGGATGCCTGCGCTTCCTTGGCCACAGCGTCAGCGATCTGGTCGGCGATGCGCTTCTCGCGCGTCGCGATCGCATCCAGCACAGGCTGGTAGAGAAAGCGCTTCATCAGCCACACCAGGACGACGAAGTTGAGCAACTGCGCACCGACGGTGAACCAGTCGATCAGCATGGCTTACTTGCCTGCGGCAGTTGCGGCGTGCGCGACCGCCGCGTTCCAGAACGGGTTGGCGAAGATCAGGATCATCGACACGACGAAGCAGTAGATCGCCGTGGACTCGATCATCGCCAGGCCAACAAAGAGCGTGCGCGTGACCGTTGCCGAGGCGTCGGGCTGCTGGGCCAGCGCCGTGAGCGCGGTGGCCACGGCACGGCCTTCGGCCAGCGCTGGACCCATCGTGCCGAAGCCGGTGGTGATGCCGGCAATGACGATCGAGATCACCGC
>JBKJRR010000487.1:0-7287 GCA_046594635.1 Burkholderiaceae bacterium | reverse complement strand
GGCGGCGCTGCATGCGGCGGGCTACGAACATGCTGCCGTCATCGGTTCGGTGTTGCCACAGGATGCAACGTTGCCGCCTGTGGTGTTGCAAGGCTGACGCGGCTGCGCGAATGTCATCCGGCCTTCGGCATCCCTTTTTATTTCGCTGCGCCGAGCGCCCTACCGCCCTGATTCTGCGAGCTTGGTTTGCGCGCGGTACGCCATCGATGCGAGTCGCTGGCACACCACTTTGCCAGTCCCGCTGGCGGCGGAATCAATCCAGCTTTTTGCGCAGCAGTTCGCTCACCTGGGCCGGATTGGCCTTGCCTCGACTGGCTTTCATGATCTGGCCGACCAGGGCGTTGAAGGCTTTGTCTTTGCCCTGGCGGAACTCCTCGACGCTTTTGGCGTTGGCCGCCACGACGTCGTCGATGATGGTCTCCAAGGCGCCGCTGTCGTTCATCTGGCCGAGACCAAGCTCTTCAACAATCGCCAGTATTTCTCTCTTGTGCGCGTCGTTGTGGACGGCTGCGGTTGCTGTCAACTGACCCATAGGCGCAACAAGATTGGCCACCCCGGACGTAGTTCTTGTCCACAGTGTGTTGAACACTGTTTTTGCAGCGTTGTTCGATACGGTTCCTACTTCGATAAGTTGCACAAGCCACGCAAGTTTGGCCGGCGGTATGGGGGAAGACTCGATCGTCAGTTCTTCTTGATTCAGACGCCTGGACAACTCGCCGGTGATCCAGTTGCAAACCAGCTTGGGCTGGCCGCCGGCGGCTACCGCGTCGAGAAAATATTGCGCCATGGCCTTGCTTTGCGTCAGGATGGACGCGTCGTATTCCGACAGGCCGTGTTCCGATGCCAGGCGCGCGCGCAAGGCTTGCGGCAACTCCGGCATCGCCGCACGCACCTCGTCAATCCAGCTCTGCGCGATCATCAGCGGCGGCAGGTCCGGATCGGGGAAATAGCGGTAGTCGGCGGCGTCTTCCTTGGTGCGCATGGCGCGGGTCTCGCCGGTATCGGGGTTGAACAACACGGTCGCCTGTTCGATGACATGGCCGTCCTCGATCTGCTCGATCTGCCAGCGTATCTCGTAGTCGATGGCCTGCTGCATGAACTTGAAACTGTTCAGGTTCTTGATCTCGCGCCGCGTACCCAGCGGCGCGCCGGGCTTGCGCACCGAGACGTTGGCGTCGCAGCGAAAGCTGCCTTCCTGCATGTTGCCGTCGCAGATGCCGATCCAGGTCACCAGTGCGTGTAAGGCGCGGGCATAGGCCACCGCCTCGGCGGACGAGCGCATGTCGGGCTCGGTCACGATCTCGAGCAGTGGTGTGCCGGCCCGGTTGAGGTCGATGCCGCTTTGGCCGACGAAGTCTTCGTGCAGTGATTTGCCGGCGTCTTCTTCAAGGTGGGCGCGCACCAGGCGCACCGAGCGAGGCTCGCCGTCGAGCAAGAATTCGACATCACCACCTTGCACCACCGGAATTTCGAACTGACTGATCTGGTATCCCTTGGGCAGGTCGGGATAGAAGTAGTTCTTGCGCGCGAAGATGCTCTTGTCGGCAATGTGCGCGTTCACCGCCAGACCGAGGCGGATGGCGCGTTCGACCGCGCCTTTGTTCATCACCGGCAAGGTGCCGGGCAGGGCCAGATCGATGGCGCAGGCCTGGGTATTGGGCTCGGCGCCGAAGGCCGTCGATGCGCGGCTGAAGATCTTGGACTGGGTGGACAACTGGGCGTGGGTCTCGAAACCGATCACGACCTCGTATCCGCGCACCAGCAGGGATTTGGGCGTTGCCGCTGTCACGGCAGCGCCATGTGCTTGTTCTTTCTGGGCACTCATGCGCGGATCCCCTGGGGCTTGCGCGAATGGAAATCGGTGGCCAGCTGGAACTGATGCGCCATGTTCAGCAGTCGGCTCTCCTGCAGGTAGTTGCCGATCAGTTGCAGGCCGATCGGCAAACCGGCGGCGTCGAACCCGGCTGGCACACTCATGCCGGGCAGGCCGGCCAGCGACGCCGGCAAGGTGAAGATGTCGGCCAGGTAGTTGGCCAGCGGGTCCTGGCTTTTTTCGCCGATGCGCCAGGCCACGCTGGGCGCGACCGGGCCGGCGATCACGTCGCAGTCCTTGAAGGCCTGCTGGAAATCATCGGACAACATACGCCGGATCTTCTGTGCCTGCAGGTAGTAGGCGTCGTAATAACCATGCGACAACACGTAAGTGCCTATCATGATGCGGCGCTTGACCTCGTCGCCGAAACCTTCGCTGCGGGTCTTGCGGTACATGTCGGCCAGGTCGGTGTATTGCGCGGCGCGGTGGCCGAATTTCACGCCGTCGAAACGGCTCAGGTTGCTCGAGGCCTCGGCCGGCGCAATGATGTAGTACACGGGAATCGACAGCTCGGTGCGCGGCAGCGAGACCGGCACCCGCACCGCGCCCAGCTTCTCGTATTGCGCCAGCGACGCTTCGACTGCGGCGCGCACGTCGTCGGATACGCCGGCGCCGAGGAACTCTTTGGGCACGCCGATCCGAAGCCCTTGGAGCGAGTCACCGAGCGATCGCGTGAAGTTTTCGGGCGGCAGGTCAAGCGAGGTCGAATCGCGGTCCAGATCCGGGCCACACATGTGGCTGAGCAGCACGGCGCAGTCCTCGGCACTGCGCGCCATTGGGCCGGCCTGGTCGAGGCTGGATGCGAAAGCGACCATGCCGTAGCGCGAAGCCCGGCCATAAGTGGGTTTGATACCGGTGACACCGCAGAACGATGCCGGCTGGCGAATTGAACCACCGGTGTCGGTGCCGGTGCTGGCGGGCATCAGGCGCGCTGCCACGGCGACGGCGCTGGCGCCCGATGAGCCACCGGGAATATGGTCCAGGTTCCACGGGTTGCGCACCGGTTCGGGCTTGTCGTGACCCGCTGCCGCGATCGCCGAGTTTTCGTTTGCCGAGCCCATCGCGAACTCGTCGCAATTGAGTTTGCCCAGAGTCACGGCGCCTTGTTCGGCCAACCGGGCCACGACGGTGGCGTCGAACGGCGAGCGGTAACCGCGCAACATGCGCGAGCCTGCCGTGCTGGCAAAGTCGCGTGTCACGAAAATGTCCTTGTGCGCCAGCGGTACGCCTTCGAGCGCGCCCGTGCTGCCCTTGGCCAACCGCTCGTCGGCGGCGTGCGCCTGCGCCAGCGTCACCGCTTCGTCGCGCGCCACAAAGGCGCCCAGTGCGTCGTGGGCCTTGGCCCGGGCCAGGAAATGTTGCGCAGTCTCCATCGCGGAAACCTTGCGCTGGCGCAACTGCTCTGCAAGCGCCACCAGGCTCAGGTCATGAAGATCGGTATCGGGGCGGGTCATTGATTTACTCAATGACCTTGGGCACCAGGAACAGACCGGACTCGACCGCCGGTGCACTGCGCTGGTTGGCTTCCCGATTGTTGGATTCGCTGACAGTGTCTTCGCGCAGGCGCAGGGCAATGTCACGGATGGTTGCAAAAGGATGTTCTAGCGGTTCGATGCCGGTGGTGTCGACCGCGCGCATTTGCTGCACCACATCGAAAAAACTGTTGAGTTGGCTGAGCATGCGCTCACTTGCACTTGGATCTAGCTCCAGCCGGGCCAAATTTGCGATGCGAGAGATGTCGGACGATGTAAGGGACATGGCGATTTTTAGCGGGAAACCGGCGTCGAAACAGGCCGGAAGGCGCAAAGAAGGTCGGTTTCAAAGCAGGCGATAGGGTATTATCCCGCCTTTGCGCGTCGAAGCCCAAGCATCGGGTTTTGGCATCTGCAATCACTACTCACACTGGTCAAATGGCGACGGCAAACCGAGGTGTTTACCGTGCCCGAGAGGATTTCGATGTTTGGAGTATTCCGTCAGTATTTCTCCACTGACTTGGCAATTGACCTGGGCACGGCCAATACCCTGATTTACGTACGCGACAAGGGCATTGTGCTGGACGAGCCTTCCGTGGTGGCGATCCGCCACGAAGGTGGCCCGCAGGGCAAGAAGACGATTCAGGCCGTGGGCAAGGAAGCCAAGGCCATGTTGGGCAAGGTGCCGGGCAATATCGAGGCGATCCGCCCGATGAAGGACGGCGTGATTGCCGACTTCACCGTCACCGAGCAGATGCTCAAGCAGTTCATCAAAATGGTGCACCCGCGTAGCTTTTTCACCCCCAGCCCGCGCATCATCATCTGCGTTCCATGTGGCTCGACCCAGGTCGAACGCCGCGCGATCCGTGAATCGGCGCTGGGCGCCGGTGCCAGCGACGTACAACTGATCGAGGAGCCGATGGCTGCAGCGCTCGGTGCCGGGCTGCCGGTTGGCGAGGCCAGCGGTTCAATGGTGGTCGACATCGGTGGCGGCACGACCGAGGTCGGCGTGATCTCGCTCAGCGGCATGGTCTACAAGGGCAGCGTTCGGGTCGGCGGAGACAAGTTCGACGAAGCCATCATCAACTACATCCGTCGCAATTACGGCATGCTGATTGGTGAGCCCACCGCCGAGGCGATCAAGAAAAAAATCGGCTCTGCGTTTCCGGGCAGTGAAGTCAAGGAAATGGAAGTGCGCGGGCGCAACCTGTCCGAAGGCGTTCCGCGCAGTTTCACGGTCTCGTCCAACGAGATCCTGGAGGCACTCACCGACCCACTGAACAACATCGTTTCTGCGGTCAAGAATGCGCTTGAGCTCACGCCGCCCGAACTCGGTGCCGACATCGCCGACCGGGGCATGATGCTCACCGGCGGTGGCGCCATGTTGCGCGACCTCGACCGTTTGCTGGCCGAAGAAACAGGCCTGCCGGTGCTGGTGGCGGAGGATCCGCTGACCTGCGTCGTGCGCGGTTGCGGCATCGCACTCGACCACTGGGACCGCTCGGTCTCGATTTTCACCAGCGAATAGCTTGCATCGGCGGTGGCGCTTTTTTGCGCCGATCCCGCCAGGCGCTGCGAGGGCCGGGTACCGGCCGCGCGTGCAGCCGGTGCATCGCCTGCGAAGCCTGTCCAATCGCAACCTGCTGCGGGGTCTGGACGATTCAGCCGGCCCGGACAAGAGACAATAGGCCGCCATGCCGCTTGGAACCCTCGACAGATCACCGCCACCCCTGTTTCGCCAGGGCCTGTCGGCGTTGTCCAAGCTGACGCTTTGCAGTGCGCTGGCCTTGTTCCTGATGGTGGCCGACGTCCGGTACAGCTATGTCCGCCCATTGCGCTCGGCGATTGCCGAAGTGTTGTATCCGGTCCAGTGGCTGGTGATGCAGCCGGTGAACGCGGTTCGCGGTGGTTCGGGTTATTTTCAGAGTCTGGCCTCGGCACAGGCTGGCACCGAGGCCATGCGCGTAACGATGGCGCGCCAGACGCTCAAGGCGCAGGAGGCCGAGCCTTTGCGGCTGGAGAACGAGCGGTTGCGCCAATTGCTCGAATTGCGCCAGCGCATCACGTCGCCAGCCATGGCGGCCCAGGTGTTGTATGACGCGGCCGATCCGTACAGCCGCAAGATCATCATTGACCGCGGCACGATGCATGGCGTTGTCGCAGGCTCGCCGGTAATAGACAGTTTTGGCGTACTGGGTCAGGTCACCCGCGTTTATGGGCAGGTCAGCGAAGTCACGTTGATTACCGACGGCGATCAGGCGATTCCGGTGCTCAATACCCGTACCGGTGTGCGCGGTGTCGCTTTCGGCGACCTCACCGCGGCGGGCGGTGGACTGGAGTTGCGCTTCACTCCGGCCGACACGGATGTAGAGGTAGGAGACGTGTTGTCCACCAGTGGCGTCGACGGGGTGTATCCGCCCGGCCTGTCCGTGGCGCGGGTCAACCAGGTGCAGCGGCGCAGCGAGTCGGTCTTTGCCCGCATCAGCCTGACACCGATCGCGCTGGTTGGCGGTACGAGCCATGTCATGGTGATGCAGCCAGTGGCCAGCCAGATCGAGGCCCGACCGGTGGAGGCTGTAGCAGCCAGCAAACCGGCCGCGCGCAAATGAAGCACAAACTCACGGGAGACCTGCCATGATCATGCCCCGGGGACAGCAGTTGCTGCTGCCGGCCAACCCGCTGTTCATCTGGGGCAGCCTGCTGTTTGCCCTGCTGCTCAACATGCTGCAGAACATCGGTTTCTGGGGGCGCGCGGCCTGGGTTCCGGATCTTCTGGCCCTGGTACTGGTGTTCTGGAGCGTGCACCAGCCGCTGCGTGTGGGCATCGGCGCGGCCTTCGTCTTCGGCCTGTTCATGGACGTGCACCAGGCCGGCCTGATGGGTGCGAATGCGCTTGCCTATACGGTGCTGAGCTTTCTCGCCATCACGATCCACCGCAGGCTGCTGTGGTTCTCGGTTCCTTCGCAGGCCGTGCAGGTGCTACCGGTGTTCCTGGCGGCGCATGTCATCAGCTTGAGCGTCAAGATGCTGGCTGGCGGCGACTTTCCGGGTATGTCGATGTTCCTGTCCCCGCTGATCGAGTCGCTCCTGTGGCCGTTTGCCAGCGTCCTGCTGCTGGCGCCTCAGCGCCGCGCCCCCGATCCGGATGCCAATCGGCCCTTGTGATCCTTACGATCTGAACCGGACGAACGGAGACACCCCGATATGACCGAACTGCGCAATGTGGAAGCCGATCTGGCCCGCTTTCGCCTGCGCGTGTTCGTTGTGGGTGTCGTCGTGGTGCTGTGTTTCCTGCTGGTGGTGGGTCGGCTGATCGTGCTGCAGGTGGTGCGTCACGACGATCTGCGCGCGCAGGCGGAAAGCAATCGCACGGCGGTGGTGCCAGTGGTGCCCAACCGGGGTCAGATCCTGGACCGCAACGGCGTCGTGCTGGCGAACAACTACTCGGCCTATACGCTGGAGATCACGCCCGCGCGCGTGTCCGACCTGGATCAGACCATCGACGCGTTGGCGCAGATCGTCGAGATCACGCCGCGGGACCGGCGCCGCTTCAAGAAGCTTCAGGAGGAGTCGCGCAGTTTCGAGTCCTTGCCGATACGCACCAAGCTCAACGATGACGAAGTCGCGCGCTTCGTGGCCCAGCGCTACCGGTTCGCCGGTGTCGAGGTCAAGGCCCGGTTGTTTCGCAACTATCCGTACGGCGAACTGGCCAGCCATGTGATCGGCTACATCGGCCGCATCAACAGGGCCGAAAAGGACAAGCTGGACGACTCGGAGAACGCTGCCAACTACCGTGGCACCGAATACATCGGCAAGCTGGGAGTGGAGCAGAGTTTCGAGAACCAGCTGCACGGTATCACCGGCGTCGATTCGGTGGAAACCTCGGCCGGGGGACGTGCCATGCGCCGACTGGCCAGCTGCCCGGCCACGCCCGGCAACACC
>JBKJRR010000423.1:0-5382 GCA_046594635.1 Burkholderiaceae bacterium | reverse complement strand
AGAGCTGTCATCCCCTGCGCCGACGCACGTTCGCAAGGCTCGCGCCGTGCCACGCAAGCCTGCTTCGACCGCCGCTTCCACCCAACCAGCCGCAACACAACGGCGCCGCAAAAGCTCTGCACCATGACCCTGGCGGATCCACAAATCGTCCAGGCGCTGGCGATCGCAGGCGTGCTTGCCGTGTTCGCGCTGGCCGAGATGGCGCAAGGCCGCTTTTTCGCGCGCGAGGCAACCGCGCAGGACAATCGCCTGGATATCGCCGTCACGCTGATGTTCCCGCTGATTTCACTGGGCGTGCTGGCCGTCACGAACCTGCTGTGCGAATGGCTGGCGCCACAGCAGCGCGCGGCCCGGAGCCCTGGCTTGTACAACTGGCCTTTCCGCTGGTGCGGTCGAAGCGACCGGACAGTGTGCTGGGTAATGGGCGGCATGCGCCGCCGCAGTGAACCGCAGCCAGGTGCTGAACTCCGCCGATGCACGCAGTCAGGTCCGCACTGCGGGCGTCGCGGCGGCGCTCAGCAGCCTGATGGCGGTGCCTGCTGCTCGATCAGATAACGCGTGATCACGCCCTGCAGGTAGGCCTTGACCTGCGGTGGATTCATCGGGCGACTCAACGCCTGGTAGCTGCCGACGATTGCCAGATAGAACAGGGCCGCCAGGTCCTCGGCTTTTCTTGCATCCCCGGTATACAGCAGGAACTTGTCGTGAAACAGCGCCATGCGCTGGGCATCGACTTCGGCCAGCATGCCGGCCACCGCCGTGTCGCGCCGACCGAGGCCGCGCAGGGCCAGTTCGAAGCGCATGTTTTCCAGGTCGGCACCGGCATGGGCCAAGGCCGACTCCAGCAGCAATTCGAGGTTGCGCCGGGGGTCGTCCGAGCGGGGTAAGGCCAAGGCCTGATTGGTGGCCTGCTCGCGTTCGCGCCAGCGTGCCAGCAAGGCACTGACCAGTTCCGCATGGTCGGCGAAATGCCAATAGAAACTGCCACGCGTCACGCCCAGTGTGTCGGCCAGCAGCAGCACCCGGACCTTGTCGATGCCGCCGTCCACAACCGCGCGGAATGCCGCGTCGAGCCAGTCGTCGCGGGTCAACCGTGACGATTCGGGCGGCGTACGGGGTTTGGAGGCAAGTTTCGCCATGGCGTTACGCTTCAATCGTGCAGATGATTCTCGCCCAGTCCCGCGCGCAAAAACCGACAAGGTTGCGCAACCGAGGCCGTGTTGACAATACACTAGTGTATGGTAGAGTGCAATCGCCACGGTACTGGCCTGACAAGCACGCAAGCCTCGAACCGCCGACGAACCGCACATCCCGATTTGCAGAAATGCCACCAAGCCCACACGCGCCTTGCGTTCGCCGGACGTGCCATTGCAAGACGCAGCAGTACTGAAATGAAGCAGCCCCCACGCTCACTGCATTCGCTGCCCCCCTGGGGCGCTTTCAATACCTTCGGAACGGCCGGGCGGCAATGACATGTCGATCAAGACCCTGCTGATGCCCGCCATCTCGGCGCGCCTGTTGTCGCGGGATCGGCTGCTGGCGCTTCGGGTCGCTGCCGAACGCCGGCGCATGACACGCAGCGAACCCCACACACTTCATTATTTCCATCAGGTCGACGATCCCTACAGCGCGCTGCTGGTGCAGGTGCTGCCCCGGCTTCTGGCGCGCTACGAGCTGCAACTGCAGGCCCATGTGGTCGACGCACCGGCCGACGACGCAGCGCCAGCACGCGAAAAGCTGGTGAGCTACAGCCGCAAGGACGCGCAGTTGCTGGCCCGGCACTGGGAGCTGGACTTCGTCGACATTGGCTGTCAACCTGCGACGGGGGCCTGTGGGACGGCACGCTGCCAATTGGTGGCCGCCTGTGCGGAGGGCCGGTTCGCCGAGTTCGCAGCGCCAGTCTCGCGGTGGTTGTGGGATCCGGCGCAGACCTTGCCGTCCGGTGTGCCGAACCTGGCCGACCCCGAGCAGACGGATCGGCACGTCGCCGAAAGTGGAGCCTTGCGCCGTCGGATGGGCCACTACCTGGGCGCCACGCTGTTCTATGCAGGTGAATGGTATTGGGGCATCGACCGCCTGCACCACCTGGAAACCCGGCTGCAGCAACTTGGCGCTCAACGCAGCGGCGTACACGACCTGATGTTTCCGCTGCCGGTCGAATTGCAGTCGCCGACGCCAGCGGCCGAACCACCGGTGATCGACTTTTTCGTGTCCTTGCGCAGCCCGTATTCGGCGATCGCGGCGCCCCGGGTCTATGCGCTGGCAGCGCACAGCGGCGCGACGGTGCGCTTGCGGCCGGTGTTGCCGATGGTGATGCGCGGGCTGGCGGTGCCGCGCAGCAAACGCTGGTACATCACCCAGGACGCGGCACGCGAAGCCTTCGTGCGCAAGATTCCGTTCGGACGCCTCAACGACCCACTTGGGCGTCCGACCGAACGTGGCCTGGCGCTACTCGCGCTGGCCGAGCGGCAAGGCCGCAGCAAACCCTTTCTGCTGTCGTTCATGCAGGGCGTCTGGGCCGAGGGCATCGATGCCGGCAGCGATCGGGGATTGCGCCGGATGGCCGAGCGCGCCGGTCTGTCGTGGGGCGACGCACAGCTCGCACTGCAGGACGAAAACTGGCGCCAGCATGCCGAAGCCAATCGCGCAGCCATGTTCGCGCTGGGGCTCTGGGGCGTGCCCTCGTTTCACGTGCGCGAACTTGCCGTCTGGGGGCAGGATCGGCTGTGGGCCGTCCAGCAGGCCGTGCTGCGGACACACTGATCCCGGCCCCACCGATCTCCATCCTCTACGCTGACGCACCATGAACCTGCTGCTCGAGTCCGCCGGCCCGACCGTCTACCCGATGGCCTACCCACATCAGCGCGCGAACTGCGCGCCATGACCCCATGAAGCAGCGCTTGCTCGCCATCGGACTGTGCCTGTCGCTTTGCGCGGCAACTGGAGTGGTACTCGCCCAGACCGCGGCAACACGTCCGAACATCGTGGTGCTGGTTGCCGACGACTGGGGCTTTACCGACGTGGGTGCCTTCGGCAGCGAGATCGCTACGCCGCATATCGATGAGCTGGCAACCCGCGGCGTGCGCTTTTCCAACTTTCATGTCGCGGCCTCATGCGCGCCGACCCGCTCGATGCTGCTCACCGGCGTGGACAACCACCGCAACGGCGTGGGCAACCTGCGCGAGACCATGCCACGCGCGCACATGGGACAACCGGGTTATCAGGGATCGCTGACGCCCCAGGTCGTCACGGTTGCCAACCTGTTGCAGGACAGCGGTTACCGGACCTACGCGGCCGGCAAATGGAATGTCGGCTCAGAGCCCTACAACCAGCCCAACCGGCGTGGCTTTGACCGCTCGATCGTGCAAGGCGACACCGGCTCGGACAACTGGGATCCGCAACAACGTTATTTGCCGCATTCCGCCAAGGTAGACTGGTTCGAGGATGGCAAGCAGGCCCGCATGCCGGCCAGCTTCTACTCGTCCGAATTTTTTGTCGACCGGGCCATCGATTACATTGACTCCGGCAAGACCAGCGGCAAGCCCTTCTTCGCCTACGTGGCATTCCAGGCCAATCATGTGCCGATTCAGGCGCCGCAGGCCTTCATCGACAAATACAAGGGCCGCTACGACGCCGGCTGGGACGCGCTGCGCCAGCAGCGGCGCGACAAGGCCGCCAGCCTGGGCCTGGTGGCGCCCGACACACCGTTCACGACCATGGCTAGCAGCAAACGCTGGCGCGAACTGTCCGAAAAGGACCGCCGCTACCAGGCGCGAGAAATGGAGATCTATGCAGCCATGGCCGACGCGATGGATTTCCACGTGGGTCGCCTGGTCGCGCATCTGAAGGCGATCGGTGAGTACGAGCGCACGGTGTTCGTATTCCTGTCCGACAACGGGCCTGAAGGTGCGGACTATGCCGACGCAAGGATCTGGTTGGCGACCCAGTACTCGCAGGACATTGACCGCCTGGGCGGCAAAGGCGCGTATGGCATTCCCGGACCAGGCTGGGCCAGCGCCTCGGCCGCGCCGCTGAACACCTACAAGTTCTACTCCGGCGAGGGCGGCATCCGGGTGCCGCTGATCATCGCCGGCGTGCCCGGCAGCACGACCAGCCGGATCCAGTCGGCGCTGACCCACGTCAACGACATCGTTCCCACGCTGCTCGAGCTCGCGGGCGTGACCCATCCTGGCACCCGCTACAAGGGCCAGCCGGTGCAGCCGCTGGCCGGTCGCAGTCTGGTACCCGTGCTCACCGGCCGGGCCGACAAGGTCTACCCGATGGACACACCTATCGGCTACGAGCTGTCGGGAAATGCGGCCTTGTTCAAGGGCGACCTGAAGCTGGTGCGCAACATGCCACCCATCGGTGACAACCAATGGCACCTGTTCGACCTGCGCACCGATCCCGGCGAAACGCGCGATCTGCGCGAGTTGCAGCCACAGCTTTTCGCACAGATGCAGGCCGACTATGCGTCCTACGCGCGCGAGCACGGCGTGTTGACCATGCCCGACGGTTACGATCCGAGCCGCCAGGTACTGATCAACAGCATGTACAACTACTGGATCCCGGCCTACCGCACACCGGCTTTGCTCGTCTTGGCGGCGCTGGTGCTGCTCTTGCTGTTGCGTCGCCATCGACGCCGGCATCACGCATGACCGGTCTGGGTTACTTCGACAGCCCCTGGCCTGCCGAAGACGGCGGGCCGCAGCGGCTTCAGACACCGCCTCGGGAAATGACATTGGCGCTGCGCCCCGACGAACGCCTGGCTTGCGTGACCCGCAACACCTTGCTGTCGACGATGACGGTGCTGGGCGCGCCGGGCGAGGTCTACCTGCTGACCCATTCGGCGCTGCGCTCGCACATCGGCTTGCCGACCACGGCCTGTGTCGAGCAGATCGATCCGACGACACTGCGCACGCTGCAGCGCTCGCCGCGCCTGGTCGGCGGACCGATGTGGCCCGGCGGCATGGCGATTCACCGCAACGGCGACATCTACGTTGTTTATGGCTGCCATGCGCATCGGCTGAGCCGCAATTGCGAGTTGCGCGCCAGCCTGAAGCTGCCGATTGCACAGCCCTATAACTCCTTTGTGGTGCTGGACAACGGCCTGATCGTCACCAAGAACCTGTCGGACACACAAAACGCCAGTCTGAGTGTGCTGGACCCGCACGACCTGAGACCTGCCTGCGCGCCCACGGTCTGCACTGAGCCATCGATTGCCCGGCTCAGTGCCATCGGCAATACGGTCTATGTGGTGGGTGTGCGCTCCATCCTGCGCTACCACTGGAACGACCAGTCCACACGCCTGGAGCGCGATGCCGGCTGGCAATTCGACTACACCACCGGCACGTCGCAGAGTTACGGCTGGGACGTGGTGCT
>JBKJRR010000388.1:0-13542 GCA_046594635.1 Burkholderiaceae bacterium | reverse complement strand
CCGGACCATGGCGCACCTGATTCCGGTTCTGATCCAGACCCCGGCCCATAGCCGGATCGGTACCGCATTAACCTATCAAAGTGAGCAGCCACTGGCTGCCGGCACACTGGTGCGAGTACCACTGGGGAAGCGCGAGACGCTGGGCGTGGTGTGGGACGGCGACGCCGAGGTCGGGTTCGCGGCAACGGGCAAGATCCGCGCCATCTGCGCCGTACTGGACGAATTGCCGGCGCTGTCGGCCCATTGGCGTCGTCTGGTCGGATTTGCCGCGTCTTATTACCAGCGCGCCGCCGGCGAGGTTGCACTGGCCGCGCTGCCTCCGCCGCTGCGTGACCTGAGCGGCCAGCAGTTGCAGCGCCGTCTGCGCAAGCTCATGCCAGCGCAGGCACCTGCTGCAGACATTTCGACCGAATCCGGCCCCACGTTAAGCCCGGAGCAGCAGGCCGTGATGGCGCAGATTCGCCAGGCGGACGGCTGTTTTCTGCTGTTCGGCGCCACCGGCAGCGGCAAGACCGAGGTTTACCTGCAATGTGTGCAGGAACTGCTGGCGCGCGACCCCCAGGCCCAGGCGCTGGTGATGGTGCCCGAGATCAACCTCACGCCCCAGCTGCATGACCGGTTTGAGCAACGTTTCGGGCCGCTGTATGGTGCAGCTGCCGTGGTCTCGCTGCACAGCGGCATGACCCCTGCGCAGCGCCTGCGCAGCTGGCTGGCAGCACACCTGGGTAACGCGCGCATCGTGCTCGGCACGCGCATGGCGGTGTTCGCATCCATGCCCATGCTGGCCCTGATCGTGGTCGACGAGGAACACGATCCAAGCTACAAGCAGCAGGAAGGCGCCCGGTATTCCGCACGCGATCTGGCAATCTACCGGGGCCACCGGGAAGGCGCCAAGGTGATTCTGGGATCGGCCACACCGTCGCTGGAGAGTTGGCACCACAGTCGTCCCGCGCTGGAGGGCGGGCGCTACCTGCGGCTGGAGATGCCAAGTCGCATTGGTGAGCAGGCCCGTCTGCCACTGGTGCGCCGGGTCGACATGAATCACCAACCCCGGCGGGCCGTGATCGCGCCACCCCTGCTCGAGGCGATCCGCCGACGCATTGCAGTTGGCGAACAAAGCCTGGTATTCCTGAACCGGCGTGGTTATGCGCCGGTGTTGCAATGCAACGCCTGCGACTGGCGCAGCGCCTGCCCGCATTGCAGCGCGTTTCGCGTGTTCCACAAGATCGACCGCAGTCTGCGCTGCCACCACTGCGGCTTTGCCGAGCCAGTGCCACGCGGCTGCCCCGAATGTGGCAACCAGGACATCTCTCCGGTGGGACGCGGCACCGAGCGGCTGCAGGAGCATCTGGTGGAACTGCTGGCCGACCTGCGCCGGCCCGGCTCACAGACGCCGGAGAACCCCGACGGCACACCCGTACAGGTGGCGCGCATCGACGCAGACAGCACGCGCCATACCGGCAGCCTGCAGGCGCAACTGGCCCAGGTGCATGCCGGCGAGGTCGACGTGCTGGTGGGCACACAAATGGTGGCCAAGGGTCATGATTTCCGGCGCATCACGCTGGTGGCAGCTGTCAACCCTGACAACGCGCTGTTCTCCAGTGACTTTCGCGCACCCGAGCGACTGTTCAGCCTGTTGATGCAGGCGGCAGGGCGCGCCGGACGCGACGCCATGATCAGTGGCCAGAGCGAGATGTGGATCCAGACCTTCCAGCCCCAGCACCCGCTGTTCGACGCGCTCAAGCGCCACGACTATCCGGCATTCGCTGCCGGACAGTTGCAGGATCGGGAGAACGCGAGCTTGCCGCCCTTCTCGTTCCAGGCCTTGTTGCGGGCCGAAGCACGCACGCAGGAAGTGGCGCAAGGCTTTCTTGCCAGCGCCAGTGCAGCAGCCAGTGAGCAACTGGCCGAGTTGCCCGGATTCGACCGGATCAGCCTGTACCCGGCGGTGCCAATGGTGGTGCAGCGTGTGGCCAACGTCGAACGCGCCCAGATGCTCGTGGAGAGCCCGTCGCGCATGGCGCTGCAGCATTTCCTGGTGGCCTGGCACGAGATCCTGCACCAGACCCGTCAGGGTGAAGCGGGCAAAGGCCTGTTGCGCTGGGCCGTGGATGTGGATCCACTGGCGATCTGAGCGTCGATTCCCAAGCCCGACAGGTGCCTCTAGACACTCCGTCCTGCTGCCGGTGTGCCCTGGCCGAAATCGCGCGCGAAGGCATCAAAGGCGGCGATGGGTAACGGCCGGCTGATCAGGTAACCCTGGCAATACGCACAACCGTGCTCTGCCAGGAAATCACGCTGGCCCTGCAGTTCCACGCCTTCGGCAATCACCATCAGGCCCAGATTCTGTCCCAAAGCAATCACCGTGCGGGCAATCGCCGCGTCGTTCGGGTCAGAGAGCACCTCGCGCACGAAGGACTGGTCGATTTTGAGCTGATCGAGCGGCAGGCGGCGCAGATAACTGAGCGATGAGTACCCGGTGCCAAAATCGTCCAGCGAGAATCCAACGCCCAGCGTCTTGAGCTGCACCATCTTTTGGATGATGCTCTCCTGATCGGAGACAAACATGCTTTCAGTGATTTCGAGCTTGAGCCGCGTCGGCGCAGCGCCATGCACGGTCAGTGCACGCCGGACATTCTCGACAAAATCGGCCTGGCGGAACTGGTGCACACTGACATTGATGGCCAGCGTCAAGTCGGCGCAGTAGGGCATGTCCGACCACTTGGCTAGCTGCATGCAGGCGGTTTGCAGCACCCACTCGCCCAGATCAACGATAAGCCCTGACTGCTCGGCCACCGGAATGAATTCGGCCGGCGACACCGGTCCGCGCTGCGGGTGGGTCCAGCGCAACAAGGCCTCGGCGCCGATCACCTGATTGCCGGCACCGACCTGGGGCTGGTAATGCAAGGTGAATGCATCGTGCAGCAGCCCCTGACGCAAATCAACTTCCATGGCCGCGCGCGCCTCCACGGCCGACTGCATGGCCGGATCGAAGAATCGAACCGTATTGCGACCCGCGGCCTTGGCCTGGTACATGGCCACGTCGGCGCGTTTGAGGATTTCGTCGCCAGACAATGGCTCGAATCCGAATGGCGCGACACCAATGCTGCAACCGCTGCGGTGCACCCGCCCGTCGACATCAAAAGGCGCATGCAGCTTGGCCAGTACCTTGTCGGCAACGGCTCGGGCCGTGGCGATCACCTCGGCCGGTATGCCACCAGCGTCATCAATCAGCACCACGAACTCATCCCCGCCCAACCGCGCCACCGTGTCGCTGTCGCGCACACATGCCACCAGGCGCAGCGCTGCCTGCTTGAGCAGCAGATCGCCCTTGTCGTGTCCCCAGGTGTCGTTGAGCGCCTTGAAATTATCCAGATCGATCAACAGCAAGGCGCCATGGCGGCGTTTGCGCCCACCGCGCGTCAGCGCCTGCTCCAGCCGGTCCTGCAACAGGCGGCGGTTGGGCAGATCGGTCAGCGGGTCGTAAAACGCCAGTCGCCGGATCTCACTCTTGGCGCTCTTGCTGCCGGTGATGTCGCGCGTCATCACGACAAATCGCGGCTCGCTGTCCAGCGTTTCCTTGCGCACCACAGACAGCTCGAACCAGCGCGTTTCTTCGGCCAGCACAAGGGCGTATTCCTCACCCTGCGAAAAGCCATCGACCTGGGCCCGACGCAATGCCTCCATGGTCACTTCGGCGGCTGCCTGCGGCAACACGTCGAACACCGTGCGACCGATCAAGTTGTCGGCCGGCATTGGCAAAATGCTGCTGGCCGGCGCATGGCAGCTGTGGTAGGTCCCGTCAAGGCCGATCTCGAAAATCGGATCGGGTATGGCCTCGACCACCGAGCGCAGTTGGTGACGGGCCGCGAGCAGGTCAATATCGCCATCACGCAGTTGGGCCTGCAATACCGTCCGCAGGCGCCGCTGAGCTGCCAGGTGGTGGGCCAGCAGGGCCAGCAACAGACTGACCAGCAGCATCGCCCCCGCCATCAACGCCAGCACCGGCATATCCACCCACCCATGCACCGGCGCCAGATCCAGGCTCCATGCGCCGTTGGCCACCTCCAGGCTGCGCCGGACCGGCTCGTGCAAGGGAGCGGCCATGGAGGCCGCAATCACCTGGATACTGCCGGTCTCAGGATTCAATCGCCACAACCGGTAGTTGTAACCTCGGTCGCCCAACTCACCGAGCCGGGCGCCAGCGAGCAGTTCCGCCAACCGGACCGTCACATTGGTAAAACCCCAGAATTGCAGCTTGCCGTCGGCGTCGCTCAGAAACACCGGCAGCCGGCTGACGACGCCCGGGCCACCCTGCGCCAGTTGCAAGGGTCCTGCCAGCGTCAATCGCCCCGTTTCGCGCGCAAAAAGCGCCTCGCGCTGCTGGGCCGGGTCGTTCAGCTGATCAAACCCGATCAGGCTCTCGTTGCCTTTGCGCGGCGCAACATGCTGCACCACCCCCTTGGGCGACAACGAGACCGCCAGCAATCGATCGTCACTGCGCAACAGTTCACTCGCAGCGACGTCGAAATGACTGACCACCCCATCGCCCTGGTGCACCAGCGCGGCCAAGGCGTAATTCATCGCCAGCATGCGCTCGACGCTGCGTTCCAGGATCTGTGTGCGATCCAGGGACAGATCGGAAGCGAGGTCGCGCTTCGCGTCCATGCGGCTGACCTGGATCTTGGCCATGATGGTGGCTCCGATACTCAGCGACAACACCAAAACCAGCGCAGCGACAGTCCACGCCGGCCAGGTCGCCTGTTCGGTGACCGGCGACAATGGGCGTGGGCTGACCGACTTCATGGCGTGGGTGTCAACGTGGCGAGACCAGCAAGGCCACGGCAGCCGAAAACGTCAGGAAAGCGGCAGCCGTCGACACCAGGATGATGCGCGCGATGCGCCCGTTGTTGGCGCCAAACCGTTCAGCCAGCAATGACACGTTGCTGGCACTGGGCAAGGCGGCCACCAGCACGATGACGGTCAGCGCATAACGATCGAGCGGCACGCCCAACTGGATCGCGCCGACCCCCACCAGCAGCACCAGCAGCGGATGCACCACCAGTTTGATTACCGCCACCGGCACATAGTCGCGCAGCGGCAGCGGGTTCGCGCCGGCAGCGGGAGTCAGCATCTGCGAACGCGCCAGCACGGCACCAATCGTGAAAAGTGCCACTGGCGAGGCGGCGTCAGCCAGCAGTCCCACCGTCTGGTCAACCGGTCCCGGCAGGCGCAATTCGAGATACGAAGCCAGGGCGCCGAGCAGGATGGCCCAGGGCATGGGGTTGACCAGTACCCCGCGCAAGGCATTGCGCCCGGCAGTGGCAAAACCATGCACGCCTGCGCCGTCAAGCCGCGACAAGGCCACACACAGCGAGGAAGTCACCAGCAAGTCCACCATGATGGTCGCAATCGCCGGACCGGCCGCCGGGGCCCCGAGCAAGGCGACCAGCAGCGGCACACCCATGAATCCGGTATTGGGAAACGCCGCCACCAGCGCCCCGAATGCCGCGTCGTTCCAGCCAATGCGCCGGTTCATGCTGACGGTCACAACAAATCCCACCAGCACCAGGCCACAAAACAGGTAAGTGAAGACCACGCCGGGATTGAGCATCTGCCCCAACGGGGTGGTCGAACCGAAACGGTACAACAAACACGGCAGTGCGAAAAACAGCACAAAGCTGTTCAGGCCCGCAATCGCATCGAGCCGCAACAATCCACGGCGAGCGGCCACATACCCGGCCAGCACCAGGGCAAAAAAGGGAAATGTGACGAGCAGAACGTGTAACACCGCGCGATTGTCGCCCAGCAGCACCCCCCGTAAGGCGTCGGTATGATCGGTTGCTCCCCTGCATTTCGATTCGTCTGCCTGCCCTGCATGTCTGCTTCCTCCTCTGCCACCTCCGGTCTCAATATCGCCCAGCAAGAAGCTGTCAACTACCTGCATGGGCCGTGCCTTGTGCTGGCCGGGGCGGGCTCCGGCAAGACACGTGTCATCACGCACAAGATCGCGCGGCTGATACAGACCGGCATGGCACCCAAGCGAATCGCCGCCATCACCTTCACCAACAAGGCGGCCACCGAGATGCGCGAGCGCGCCAAATCGCTGGTGGGTGGCGCCGCCCGCGAACTGGTGATCTGCACCTTTCACGCGCTGGGCGTGCGCATGATGCGCCAGGACGGGCAGGCACTGGGTCTCAAGCCCCAGTTCTCTATCCTGGACAGCGACGATGTCACCGGCATTCTGAAGGACTGCGGTGGCAGCACCGACACCGCGACCGCGCGGCAGTGGCAATGGGCGATAAGCCGCTGGAAGAATATGGGGCTGAACGCGGCAATGGCCGAAGCCCAGGCGGCGGATGACAACGAACGCATCACGGCCCGCATCATGGCGCGCTACGAAGAGCGGCTCGCCGCCTATCAAAGCGTGGACTTCGACGACCTGATCGGCCTGCCACTCAAGCTGTTGCAGGAGCACACCGAGGTGCGCCTGAAATGGCAGACGGCGCTGGGCCATGTGCTGGTCGACGAGTACCAGGACACCAATGCAACCCAATACACCGTACTCAAGCTCCTCGTGGGTGGACCGGAGCGCAAAGATGCACGATTCACCGCGGTGGGCGACGACGACCAGTCGATCTACGGCTGGCGCGGTGCCACGCTGGACAATCTGCGCCAGCTGCCGATTGATTTTCCAGCGCTCAAGGTGATCAAGCTCGAGCAGAACTACCGCTCGACATCGGCCATCCTGCGTGCGGCCAACAACGTGATCGGCCCCAACCCCAAGCTGTTCCCGAAGAACCTGTGGAGTGACCTGGGCGAGGGTGAGCCGGTGCGGGTTGTCGCCGCCGACCATGAGGAACACGAAGCCGAACGGGCCGTGGCGCGCATCCAGAGCCTGCGCGCCGGCACCACAACCACCAGCACCGGGCATCCGTTGACCCTGGAGTTGCGCGATTTCGCAGTGCTGTACCGTGCCAACTACCAGGCCCGCGTGTTCGAACAGGCCTTGCGCAAGGCCCAGATTCCGTACAAGGTCTCCGGTGGCCAGAGTTTTTTCGACCGCTCCGAGATCAAGGACCTGTGCTCATGGTTCCGGTTATGGGTCAACAACAACGATGACCCGGCGTTTCTGCGCGCCGTGACCACGCCCAAGCGCGGCATCGGCCACCAGACGCTGGCGCAACTCGGCGAGTTCGCATCCAGATACAAGCTCAGCCTGTTTGCGGCCTTGTTCAGCTCCAGCCTGGGCAGCCTGTTGCCGGCACGCGCCGTCGGCAGCCTGCACGAGTTCGGCCGTTATGTGAACGACCTTGAATACCGGGCGCGCCAGACGCGGGGCTTTGAGGCGGCGCGCAGCTTCCTGACCGACTGGCTAACCGAGATCGGTTACGAAAAACACCTGTATGACGGCGAAGACAGCGAGAAGCTCGCGGCGGCGCGCTGGACCAACGTGCTGGAGTTCTGCGACTGGATGGCCGCGCGTTGCGGCGGTCAGATCGACGACAGTGCCGGCGTGACCTCGACCAACGAGGTCAAGAACCTGCTCGAAGTGGCGCAGACGATCTCGTTGTTGT
Source organism: Burkholderiaceae bacterium (assembly GCA_046594635.1). Classification (GTDB taxonomy): domain Bacteria; phylum Pseudomonadota; class Gammaproteobacteria; order Burkholderiales; family Burkholderiaceae_C; genus CAISIP01. Next base: position 5,965 of record JBKJRR010000388.1, on the reverse strand, counting down.
CCACCATCAGCGAGCGTGACACTGACCAGAACGTGGTGACGCTGTCGACCTTGCACGCAGCCAAGGGCCTGGAGTGGCCCCACGTGATGCTGGTGGGCGTGACCGAAGGCCTGCTGCCATTCAAGCTCGGCGACGAAGACAACCCCAGCGGACGGGCCGATGGGCCCATGAGCGAGAGCCTGACCGAGCGCTTGCAGGAAGAGCGCCGCCTGATGTATGTCGGTATCACCCGTGCCCAGCGCAGCCTTGCCGTGAGCTGGACGCGCCGACGCAAGAAAGGCCGCGAGATGATCGCAGCGCAGCCGAGCCGATTCATCGCCGAGATGGCGTTGGAGGCGAACACGGTCCGTGAAGACCCGCGCGCGAAACTCAAGGCATTGCGCGCGGAGTTCGCAATCAAGGCGCAGCTGGCTGCGGCAGCAAGCGCAGCGACCCCGCGCTGACCCGATCACAACTCAACCCGTGTCGTCCGGCGCTGGATCGCGCCGCATCGCATTCGGAAAATACATCGCCGTGAGACTGCGGCTGTGCACCGGCGAGAAGCCATCGGCATAGGCATCGCCGGACGCCGAGGCATAACGCCGCCAGTCGCGCACCCAATGCAACTGGTCACAGACCTCCAGCAGACCGATGGTCTCGCGGTCGCCTATCAGAATCCCGTGCACGCGCAAGCCCAACTGCTTCTTGCTGCGGCGCAGCATCTGCAGCGTGTCAGGCGTGACACCGAACTCACCGTCACTGACGATCAGGATGTCGGCCAACGCGAATTGCACCTGCTGTACCTGATGGACCGCACGCTCGAGCGGCGTCTGTACGTCCGTGCCGCCGTCGAAGCTCTGGTCCATCAGCGTGAGCAGGTTCTCCAGCCCCTGCGGAGACACCGACAACTCCTGCTCCAGCAACTCGCCCGCACTGCCAAAGGCCAGCAGCCGGCAAGGCCGATCCGCCGCATGGGCCGCGCGCAAGGCCTGCAACACGCAGGCCTTGGCCACGTTTTCCGGCGCCCCACGCATCGATCCCGATGTGTCCAGACAGACCAGCATCGGTCCGTGGCCCCGTGGCGCCCGCTTGGTCGACGTGGGCAATTTACACGTGGCATCGGGTCGCAACTGCGTCTGCGTGATGACCGCAGTGTCTTCATAGGTGAGCAACTGCTGCTCGGCAAAACGCGCGCGCCACAGGCGCTGGAACAACGGATGACCCACCATGGCCGCCTCGCTGGCCAACATGCGAGACAACTGGCCGGAACGCTTGACACCGCGCACCTCGCTGGGCTGGTCCACCAGGTGGGTGACGATGGACACCGCCGCCAGCACGCGGTCCACCGCAGTCTGAGGTGACATCTCGGTTGCCGGGGGCAACGTCTGCCCGCGCTGCGCGCGGCCTACGCCGTCGATGAACCGACCCAGGTCGGTCAGCCTGTCGAGAAGGTCACCCATGCGCCGGGCCTCGCTCCAGCCTCGACTTTGCAGATGACCTTGCAAGGTGTCCCAGCGCATGTGCGCCAGATCGCCCAGGCTGCGAAACAAGGCCCGCACCTGCTCCCAGTCGGCGCGCTGGATCGACCATTCGTCCCGAAAGTCCCGCACCATCGCGACAATCGCCTCGGCGCGGGACTGCGCTGCCGGTCGGTCGATCAGCCGGTCGAGATGCCACAACATGACGCGCAAGACCTGGTGCGCCATGGCGGCGCTGTCACGGGTCAGGGCGGCCAGGTCAAGGGACTCGATCTCGGCGCGCAAGGCCAGACAGGCGTCTGCATCGCCCCAATCACATGACAGCTCGGGCAGATGGCCGGCCTGCAGCGATACATCCCACAACGCCAGATCGGGCAGACGACGAAGGCTTGTGCCGCTGCTGCATACCAGCGCCGATTGCCACAAGTCAGGCGCCAGGTCGGCCAGAAAATGATATGGCGCATTGACCGCGGCGGTCATGGATTGATCACCATCGGTTCGGGTACCTGATCCTGCATTTGTGCATCGACTGGAAGTTCCGCGAACCCCTTTGCCAAGCGTTCGGCGTCGGCCTTCAGTGCCATCGCGGCTGACACGTTTCCATCGTGCACCGCTTGATTGCGCACCAGCACACTGGGTGGTAACCACAGATGGTCCCGCGCGTCAACAAGCGCCACGTGCGCAGCATCGCGCGCCGTCTGCAGTGCGATGTCGGCACGCGCACACACTTGCGCGACCTGTTCCATACGGGCATTGACATGTCCCTGGCTGTAATGTCGCCGAGCACGATCCGAGACAATGCGCAACATCGCGTGGTCACGCTCAACAACATGGCCGCTGATGGCACGGGCCAGCGCCAGTTTGCCTGCACCGTCGCTCTCGCTGTCCGCCTGCGCCATGGTCTCGATCTCGAGCTGTTTTTCGAACGCCTTGACAGCACGCAGCAGCCACTGAAGATCCAGAGGACGGGCCTGGCCGATGGTCTCGTCGCACCACACCATCAGCGCCGCTACCTGGTCGGGCCGGCCACCCAGCGCAAACGGCAACAGCCACAAATCCCACTGACCCACTTGCGCCGCACCTCGACTGGCCGCTTGCACCTGCAGCAGTCCCACCAGCTTGCGCCAGCGCCGATCGGACACCGTTACTGCATGTTGCGCGCACCAGCGCCGCGCCTGGACCAGATACTCGGCGATGGCAGCCGGCAACCCCACCTGATGCGCGCGCTCGCGCAGCGGCGCGAGATCCCCGGCCTGCAGCCGCGGCCGCGTGACGGCCGACACCGCCGGCAATGCGAGTAGCGCGGCGAAACTGTCATCAGCAATCGGGTGCACCGGCACACGCAACAGGAAACGATCGTGGAAAGCCTGCAGCGATTCGTCGTCCGGGATCTCGTTGGTCGCGCCGATGACACTCACCAAGGGCACCTTGATGCGTCCCGACCCATTGTCGAATTCGCGCTCGTTGAGCAGCGTGAGCAAGGCGTTGAGGATGGCCGAGTTGGCCTTGAAAACCTCATCGAGAAAAGCCACCTGCGCCGTTGGCAGGAAGCCGTCGGTCAGCCGCTCGTAACGGTCCAACTCCAGCGCCTTGAGCGACAGCGGGCCAAACAACTCCTCGGGCACCGAGAACCGCGTGAGCAGACGCTCGAAGTACGGTGCGTCAGCAAAGGCCGCGTGCAGTCGACGAGCCAGCGCGCTCTTGGCTGTGCCCGGTGGGCCGATCAGCAGCACATGCTCACCAGCCAACGCCGCCAGCAGCAGCAGGCGCACGGGCACATCGCGTTCGAGCAGGTTGCGGTCCAGATCCTCCAGCGTATCGCGCAGCAGTTGGGTGTCCATGCCCCATTTTGCGACCATTCCCGCACGCCATGGCAGTGCCTCTGTGTTCGGCACTGCGCGGCGCGCCGTCGTTTGGCCAGGTGCAGATTGCCTGCACACGCCCGCTATGATCAGCCGAACGATACCGACCTGGCGCCATCTGGAGACATCCACCCATGAAGAAGCTTGTCGCACGAACCCTCATGGGCCTGCTGCTTATTGGACTGCTGGCCGCGGCCACCCTGGCTTGGTACGTGCACGGCAAACAACCACAACGCAGTGGTCAGGTGACATTGACCGGTCTGCAATTGCCGGTCAGTGTGCGCTTTGACGAGCGTGGCGTACCACATATCGAGGCCGGCAACGAGGCAGACCTGTACCGCACGCTCGGTTATGTACATGCCCAGGACAGGCTGTTCCAGATGGAAATGGCGCGTCGGCTCGCGCGCGGTGAACTCGCCGAGGTGCTCGGCCCCAAACTGCTTGATGTCGATCGGTTGTTCCGCACGCTCGGTATTCGCGCGCATGCCGATGCGGTCGCGGCCAGAATTGACAGGACAACTCCCGCATACCGTGCGATCGAAGCCTATCTGGACGGCGTCAACCAGTACCAGGCGCGCCATCCGGCACCCGTCGAATTCGACATCCTGGGCATTCCCAAGCGACCGTTCACACCGGCGGACTCCTGGTCCGTCACTGGCTACCTGGCCTACAGTTTCGCCTCGGCATTCCGTACCGAACCGGTGATGACGGCGATCCGCGACCAGCTCGGCGCAAGTTATCTCACGGTGTTCGACCTGGGCTCGCAACCCACTGGCCTGGCCAGCAACCATCTGAGTCACACATTGTCGAGCGCCGACTGGGCCGGCCTGAGCCGCATCGCACAGGTCAGCCGCGATATCAGTGCCATGCCTCTGCTGCAGGGCAGCAACGCCTGGGCGATAGCCGGCAGCCGCACCGTGAGCGGCAAACCGCTGCTCGCGGGCGACCCGCATATCGGCTTCTCCGCGCCGGCGGTCTGGTACGAGGCCCACCTGAAAACTCCGGACATGGAACTCTATGGTCACTTCCAGGTGCTCGTTCCGCTGGCACTGCTCGGGCACAACCGACGCTTTGGCTGGAGCATGACAATGTTCCAGAACGACGACATCGACATGGTGGTCGAGAAACCGAATCCGGACAATGCAAAACAGGTCTGGAATCAAGGCCACTGGGTCGATCTGCAACAACGCAGTGAAACCATCGCGGTCAAGGGCGCCACGCCGGTCACCTTGCTTTTGCGGCGCTCGCCGCACGGCCCGATCATCACCGATGCCTATCCAGCCAACTATGGCAATACGCCAGTGGCGATGTGGTGGGCCTTCCTTGAAACGGAAATTCCGCTCTTCGATGCGTTCTACGAACTCAATCGCGCCGACACACTGGACAAGGCGCGCCAGGCTGCGAGCAAGATCGACGCACCCGGTTTGAACGTGGTGTGGGCCAACGCCAGCGGGGACATCGGCTGGTGGGCCGCTGCCAAACTGCCGATCCGGCCTGTTGGCGTGAACCCGATTTTCATGCTCGACGGCACGAAACCCGAAGCCGAAAAGCGGGGTTTTCGTGCGTTCGCCGACAACCCGCAGGAGGAGAATCCTGCGCGTGGTTTTGTGGTCTCGGCCAACCACCAGCCGGACCCGGTCCGTAGTGCCGCCGTGCCGGGGTACTACCATCCCCTCGACCGGGCGCAGCGCCTGTTCGACCTGATCCAGGACGAGGGCCGCAAGAGCGATGTGGCGCAAAGCATGGCCATGCAGCGGGACGTGCGCACCGGGTACAGCCGGCGGGTGCTGACGCCGTTGTTGCCGCTCTTGCGCGACATGGCATCTGACCCGGTGGAACGCAAACTGGTCGAACAGCTCATGGTGTGGGATGGCAGCTACACGCGCGACAGGATCGAACCCACGGTGTTCAGCCAACTGCTCTACGCGATGGCGCAAGCGGCAATGGAAGATGAACTGGGCGCAGCGCAGTTCAAGAATCTGCTCGGCACCCAGGCGCTCGACTTCGCCCTGCCTTTGTTGGCGGCCGACGCCGCGTCGCCATGGTGGGACGACAAGGGCACCAGCGACATCGTCGAGACCCGTGATGTCACACTGCGCAGGGCCTGGCGTGCGACCATGACGCACCTGCGTGGCAGCTTCGGTGCGGACCCGGCGCGCTGGTCCTGGGGCCAGACCCATACCTTGACGCACAACCATCCACTGGGCCAGCAGCAACCGCTGGACAAATTGTTCAGTATCGGGCCGTTCGGCGTGCCCGGCGGGCGCGAAATTCCCAATGCGCTGGGCACCAGCATCGGACCCGGACCCTGGGCGGTGACCTACGGCCCGTCGACCCGGCGCGTGATCGACTTCGCTGACAGCACGATGGCAGTAGGCATCAATCCGCTGGGGCAAAGCGGCTTCGTGTTTGACTCGCACTACCGCGACCAGTCCCGCGCCTATGTCGCCGGCGACTACGTGCGGCAGTGGCTCGCGGAGGATGACGTCGCGAAGAACACCCGGAGCACGCTGTTGCTCTTGCCGTCAGGCGCAGGCACCAGACCCTGAGGCGCAGATTCCCAACAATCGATGACCGGCCGGTGATCGCGGGTTCGGTTGACGCTGCGGCGTCAACCGACATTGCCTGACCCAGCGTCCATCAGTC
>JBKJRR010000099.1:0-3630 GCA_046594635.1 Burkholderiaceae bacterium | reverse complement strand
AGGCGGCCCATCTCGAGCGGGTCGCCGTTGTCCACGGTCAGCACACCGGAGTCCAGGTCGCCAAGTGCGTCCAGGTCAATCAATCCGGGGCTGATCAGCGCCTGGCCGTAATCGATGTTCACATCGGCGTGCCCGGTGAAACCCTGCCCGACGAATTCGATGGTGTCGCCGGAAAACACGACCTCAGCATCTCGCCAAATACGGTGTGACCGGCCGTCAAAGCCCACCACGTGCGCCGCCTTGAGGCAGGTGCGCATGTCGCTCAGCTCGCCAGGAAGACGCCGTCGCGCGCCACAATGGCGCCGCGGCTTATGACCGTGCGCTGCGGGGACCGTTCGACGACTGCGGCGGCCAGCGTCTGGGCCGGCAACAACACCAGGTTGGCCATCCGGCCAACGTCCAGTCCGTAACCTTGAATACCGAGCGCGCGCGCGCCACCCTGGCTGACGATGTCGAATGCCGCCTCAAGGTCAGCGTCCTTGCTCCAGCCATAACGCTGCGCCAGCAACCAAGCGCGTTCGAGCATGTCGCCATTTCCCATCGGGCTCCAGGTATCGCGAATGCCGTCCGAACCGGAGCAGACATTGACACCACGGCTGCGCAACATCACCACTGGCGGCACCGTCACATGCGCTGGCGCGCAGGTCATGATGGAAATTCCCAGTTCGGCAAGCCGGTCCGCCAGTGGCTCCAACACGGAAGGCGGGAACGCGCCGAGTGCATAGGCGTGGCTGACGACGACACGTCCCTGAAGTCCGCTGGCCTGCGTAAAGTCGGCAATACGCTCGATCTCCCAACGACCGAGATCGCCCAGATCATGCAGGTGAATGTCGACGCCCCGATCAAACTCCTGTGCCAGCGCGAAAATGCTCTCCAGGTGGCGAACCGGATCGCGGTCGATGGCGGCCGGGTCGATGCCACCTACGACATCCACACCCAACTCCAGCGCTTCACGCATCAGTTGCAGCGTTCCGGGCGCCACCAGCAAACCACCTTGCGGGAACGCCACCAGTTGCATGTCGATGACATGACTATATTTCTCGCGCACCGCCAGCATCGCCTCGACATGCTGGCGGCCGAAACATGTCTGAACGTCGACATGGCTGCGGAAATAGAGCGATCCCCTGCTGATGCAGTGTTCGATCAAGGGGCCGGCACGTTGCGCCATCGCCACGCCCAAGGTCGGCAACACCTGTTGTTCGTTGCGGATGCGGTCGTCACGTGTCGGCCCGGCACTGTTCGGACGCCATGGCATGCGCCACAAGGTCTTGTCCAGATGCACGTGGGATTCGACCAGCGCCGGCAGCACCATCTGGCCCTCACCGTCAATCAGGCATGGCAAGTCCTGATCGGCACTACCAGCCACAAGCACCGCGTGAATACGATCCCGGTCCAGCACCAAATCGACGGCTGCTGCACCGAATGGCCTGACGTTGCGAATGACTTGGTAAGGGGTGGTCATGTTTCAGCTGATTTCATCAATGGCATTTGCCCGGGCTTCCTCGGTCTGGGCAGACATCGAGAACCGGTCGCGGGTGCGGATATAAAAACTTGCCCCGAAGCGCGCCACTGGGAAATAGTTCTGCAGGCGCACCCGGTACCGCTCAAGGTCGATGAGGTCATCACGTGCATGCAGGCACACCACCTCACCGATAAAGATGTGCCGGCTTGCGGTCTCGATCTTTTCCGACAAGCGGCATTCGAACGCGACGGGAGCCTGGGCGATACGCGGCGGCGCCACAAAACTCGAGGGCAGCGGCGTCAGACCGGCTACGTCCAGTTCACTGACATCGGAGGGCATCGTGTCGCCGCACAAGTGCATTTTTTCCGCCATCGGCTCGTCGGCAATATGCACAACAAACTCGCCGTTGGCCAGGATGTTGGCGGACGTGTCCTTCAGGCCTTCGTCCTGCCGCTTGTTGATGCTGATCATCAGGATCGGCGGATCCTCACCCAGCATGTTGAACATGCTGAACGGTGCTGCGTTGACCAGACCTGCGGCGTTGCGTGTGGTGACCAGAGCAATCGGCCGCGGCACGATCAGGCTGGCCATCAGTTTGTAACGTTGATAAGCGCTAATGTTGGCAAAGTTGATCTGCACTGTCTCGTTTGGGTTCGTGGCCATGGATCGGTCAATAGTGGGCGGATTTCCACAACGTTGCCGGTGACTCGAGCAGATGGTGCAAACCGCTGCGCTCGAGCATGCGGTCGGTGGCGATCTGGGCCTGCTCCATGACTTCGGTCTCGTCGACGCTGGTGACTTTTCCGTCCTCCATCAAGATGCGCCCGTCGACGATGGTGGTACAGACGTCGGCGCCACTGGCGAAGCTGGTCACGCGGTAGACCGGCATGTTCAGCGGCATCATGTGAGGCCGGAACAGGTCAACCAGAATGATGTCGGCCTTCTTGCCCGCTTCGAGCGAACCGATATCCTTTTCCAGGCCGAGCGCGCGCGCTGCGTCGATGGTCACCATCTCCAGCACCTTGCCATGCGGCAGCACGCCCGAGTCACGGAAATGGCGACGGTGGTAATGCATGGCCTGGAACATGTGACGGAACATGTCGTAACTGCGGTCGGGCGCCGTACCGTCCGAGCCCAGCGCCACGGTCACACCGGCTTCGATCAGTTCGGGCACCGGGCAACGACCGCGGATCGACATGATGGCGCTCGGGTTGTGAATGATCTTGGTGCCAGTGGCCACGCAGGCGGCAATGTCGGCGTCGGTCAGGTCGATCGAATGCGACATGAACGCGTTCTCGCCCAACAGTCCCAACTCCTCATGCGCCTGCTGCAAGGTGCCTGTGCGGTGACCGTCCTGCGTGAAACCCAGGCCATGGCGGCGCGCCATCTCGCCATACTGGCGCGCCTGGTCACGGAATATTGCGGCGAACTCGGCATGGCCGGCCTCGTGTTGCGGCTGGAATACCGGCAGTGTGATGCAGATGTTGACCCGGCCGTCCGCCATGCCGTGCTGGCTGCGCACGATCTCTTCGCAGGTCTCGTGCATCTGCTCGAATGACACCTCGCGGTCCTGGCGCTGGTCGCCGTCCCAGGTCGCGTAAACACGGGGTGCGGGCGGACGTGACGGGCCGACGGCCAGGAACGAGCGCGTTCCAGTTTCGGCGATCGCCGCGCTGTGCCGCGCAGCGTAACGCGGGTCGTCGACGCGCATGATGCTGTCGCCGCCACCGAACATGCAGACCCCGGTCGTGGTGCCGAAGCGCAGGCGTTCGAGCGCCGCAAGTTTGGCTTCGGCAAACCAGAAGTGTTCATCCGATCCGGTGGTGTAGACCACCCGGCAGGCTTCCATCCACGCAGCGGCGTTGCCGCCTCCCAGCGTCTTGAGCAATCCGTGACCGGCATGGGCGTGGCAGTCGATCAGACCTGGCAAGACCGCCTTGCGGTGCGCGTTGATTGTCTTGATGGCTCGAAACTGCGCCTGCAGTGTCGATGTGTCGCCGACGGCCACGATGCGATCGGCTTTGACCGCGACCGCACCGTCTTCGATGACCTGGCGCTCCGGGTCGACGGTGATCACGGTACCGTGCACGATCAGCAGATCGACGTCGCGGATTTCTGGGTTGGTGGTGTCGGTCATGGTGATCCTATTGATACAGGCTGATTGGAAT
>JBKJRR010000287.1:0-11630 GCA_046594635.1 Burkholderiaceae bacterium | reverse complement strand
GCTGCTGCGCAGCATGGATCTGTTGCGCGTGTTCCCTTCGATTATTCTTGCGCTGACCATTGTTGCGGCCACCGGCCAGTCGATCACCAATGTGATCCTGGTCATCGGGCTGCTTGACGCGCCTATCTTCGCGCGCGTCGTTCGTGCTGAGATGCTGGCATTGCGCGGCGGCTTGCTCATCGAGTCGGCACGCGCCATCGGCAACGGCACGTTCCGCATGCTGTTTGTTCACTTGCTGCCCAACAGCATCTCGGGCGCATTGACGCAAATTTCAGTGCGCATGGCCTGGGCCATTCGCGTGAGCGCGACGCTGGCCTTTGTGGGCATCGGCATTCAGCAGCCCACACCTGAATGGGGTGCCATGATCCGCCAGGGGGCCGAATTCATGATCACTGGCGAATGGTGGGTTGCCTTGTTCCCGGGCCTGGCACTGGTGACACTGATCTTTGGCCTGAATCTGGCCGCCGATGGCATCCAGGACTGGATGAGTCGCAGAAGGACGCAGCGTTGAGCCATCCCGCACCCACCCTACCCACGGCGGTCGATGCTGCCAATGCAATCTTGTCCATACGCGGTTTGCACCTGGCTTTTGCATCGCGCGACACACAAGGTGCCGTGCAACACGCCCGCGTCTTGAATGGTGTTGAACTGGATGTCGGTGCCGGCCGCATTGTGGGCCTGATCGGTGAGACCGGTGCCGGCAAGTCGATGACAGCCACGGCCACGATCGGATTGTTGCAGCCCTCCGCCGAGGTGACAGGAAAAATTCTTTTTGAGGGTGTCGATCTGCTGTCATTGCGCGGTGCGGCGCTGGACAAGGTACGGGGTTCCCGCATCGGTTTTGTTGCGCAAAACCCCAGGGCAGCCCTGGAGCCAGTGACACGTGTGGGCGACCAGTTGGTGCGGCTGATCCAGGCGCACAGCAGCCTGACACGCCAAGCGGCGCGTCAGCGCGCTATCAATATTCTGGAGGCCGTGGGTATTCCAGATCCGCAAGCGCGTTACCGCGCTTACCCCCATGAGTTGTCGGGTGGCATGGCGCAGCGTGTCGTCATTGCCATGGCGCTGGTCAATCAGCCACAACTGGTGATTGCCGACGAACCCACGACCGGGCTGGACGTCACCGTGCAGGCACAGGTGCTTGACCTGCTGCAGCAACTCGTGCGAGCGCAAGGTGCAGCGGCGCTGATCATCACGCATGATCTGGGTATCGTGGCTCAATATTGCGACGACATGGCCATCATGTTCGCAGGCCGCGTTGTCGAGCGTGGGCCTGTGGCCCAGGTGTTTACCAGCCCTGAGCATCCCTACACCCGGCGCCTGATAGCTGCATCGCGCGCGCGCGTAGGCAATGCGCTCGCCAGCATGAAGTCCGACCCACCCGATTTGTTCCGACAGACCAAGGCTTGCGTGTACGCCGACCGCTGCGAGCTTGCCGCTGCAGTTTGCCAGATTGCCCCGTTCGAAAAAGCCTGCAACCCTGCGGCACCAACGCACCGTGTGCTGTGCCATATGGCACCAACGCCATGACCGCCATGACCCGGCCCGAACCGGCCTTGTTGCATCTTGACAATGTGACCCGATCATTTGATGTGGGAGGCAAACGCCCCTTGCTGGCGGTGCGCAATGTGTCCTTGCAGATCCGCCCCGGCGAGGTGGTAGGTCTGGTGGGCGAGAGTGGCTCCGGCAAGTCCACCATCGGCCGTATGGCCATTGCGCTGTTGCCGCCGTCCGCGGGTCGGGTCGCTTTTGACGGCAATGACCTGGCCACGATGGCGCCGGCCGATCTGCGCCGTCTGCGCCAGCGCATGCAGATCATCTTTCAGGATCCCTGGGGGGCGCTTAACCCGCGCCACACCATAGGCCAGTTGATGGAAGAGCCACTGTTGCTGCACACCAAGATGACTGCAGCCCAGCGGCGCGAGGAAGTCATCACCATCGCGCAGCGCATGCAACTGGGCTTGCCGCTGCTCGACCGCTACCCGGCGCAGCTCTCGGGCGGGCAATTGCAGCGGGTCTGCATCGGGCGGGCACTGGCCACCAAACCAGACCTGCTGGTACTCGACGAGCCTACCAGTTCGCTGGACGTCTCGGTGCGTGCTGGCATCTTGCAACTGCTCGACACACTGCGGCGTGAAACCGGCGTGGCCATGTTGTTCATCTCGCACGATCTCGAGACCATCCATGCATTGTGTGATCGTGTGGTTGTGCTGTACCTGGGCTGCGAAGTGGAGGCGGGACCGGTAGACACGGTATTCAAGAATCCGGCGCACCCCTATACCCAGGCACTGCTGTCGGCCCAGCTGTTTGCCGACCCGACTGTCAAGACGGTGCGCCAGCATCTGCAAGGCGAAATTCCCAGCCCGCTGGCGGCGCCGCCCGGTTGTCCGTTTTCAACCCGCTGCCCTGTCTATGAGGCACGGTGTGACGAAGGCTTACCCGCCATGATTGACCTTACCCGTGCTCATGCGGCGCGCTGCATTCGCTTGGCGCCCGATCGAATTGCTTCTCCCGCTCATACCTGACGATGTCCACCTTATATCCTCGATTGCTGAGCCCCGGCCGGATTGGCCGGCATGAAACCAAGAACCGTGTCTGGATGACCAGCCACGCGACCTTGCTGGTTAAGGACCATCTGTTCACCGATGCGCACGTGGACTACTACGTCGAACGCGCCAAGGGCGGCGCTGCGGTGATCACGATGGAGGCTATGGCGGTGCATGAGTCCACCCAGCCCTATCCCGGCAAGGCTTTCGCGTTTGACCCACGCATGATCGGCGAATTTCGCAAGATCGCGGCAGCAGTCCATAACCACGGCACCCTGATCCTGGCCCAGGCCTGGCACCGTGGCCGACAGACCAACAGTGTGACCAGCCGCGTACCGGTCTGGGCGCCTTCGGCGATTCCCTGCTCGGTTTACCGCGAGATGCCCAAGGTGATGGAGACCGAAGACATTGAGCAGATCATCCACGGCTACCGCCTGACGGCACGACACGCGGTCAAGGGGGATCTTGACGGCATCGAGCTTGGCGCAGCCTCGCATGGTTATCTGCTGAACCAGTTCCTTTCGCCGGCCACCAACCACCGCAATGACGAATACGGCGGCTCCCTGGAAAACCGCATGCGCATCGTCATGCGCATCATCGACGCCGCCCGCGAGGAAGTAGGCTCGGACGCCATCGTAGGACTTCGTCTGAACAGCGACGACGGCATGCAGGGTGGTCTGGGCCCTGTAGAGTGGGCTGAGATTGCGAAACATCTGGCAGCGACTGGCAAGCTGGACTACATATCCTGCTCTCAGGGAACCTACCTGAACCGCATGATGATCTACCCGACTTCGCCCGAAGAGCACGGCTTTCAGATGGCCGCCACGCGCCAGGTGAAGGCCGCCATCGATCTGCCAGTGGTGGGCGTGGGGCGCATCACGACGCCGGATGAAGCCGAGGCCATCCTGCGCGCGGGTGATTGCGATTTTGTTGGCATGACGCGGGCCTTGATCGCCGATGCGTTTTGGGTGCGCAAGGCCGAACAGGGCCACGCCGAAAAAATACGCCCATGCGTGGGTGCCAACTGGTGCATGGAATCCATTTTTGCGCACGCGCCCATTGCCTGCATCCACAATCCGTCGGTGGGACGCGAAAAGCAGCTGTCGGAAGAGCACGTTATCCCGGCGGTCAGGCCCCGCAACATCGCGGTGGTGGGCGCCGGACCGGCAGGCCTGCGAGCCGCGCTCACGGCATCGCGCCGCGGACACAAGGTCACCCTGATCGAACGCTCCAACGAACTCGGTGGTCAGGTCGCCTGGATGGGACGGGTGCATAGCGCCCGTGAACTCTCTGACACCGCGGGCTGGCTGATTGCACAACTGCGCGATACCGACGTCGAAATCTATCGCGAAAGCACAGCCACAGTGGAACTGCTCACAGAGGCCGGGTATGAGGCTGTGATTGTGGCAACAGGCGCCACGCAGCTCAAACATGGCTGGTCGCCATTGCAACCGGCGCGCTGGGACGGGCCGGACATGCCCGGTTCCGCTCAGTCCTGGGTCTACTCATGCGGCGACGTGCTGGGGTTTGCCCAGCCCTTGCGCGAGGGCAAGGGCCGCAGCGCTGTGGTGGTGGACACGCTGGGCGCACGACAGGGCGTGCTGACGGCCGAATACCTGGCCCGCGCTGGCTGGAGGGTTCAGTTCATAACCCAGCTGGGCCAGCCCGCACCCAATCTGGCAGCCAGCCGCGACTGGGGCAAAGCCTACGGCAACTTGCGCCGACAAGGCGTTGTGTTCACCACCGACCACGATCTGGCCGGCATCGACGAGCACAGCGTCCGCTTTTTGGACGTCTTCACGAAAGAGCCCAGGGAGATCACAGATGTGGATGCCCTGGTACTGGTCAATGGCGCCATCGCGCAAAACCAACTTTTCCACGAATTGCGCAGTGCGCGCAAAGACCTCGAGTCTCACCTGATTGGTGACGCGCTTGCGCCACGGCGCATCAACGACGCCATTTTTGAGGCCGAACTGGTCGCCCGAAAGATCTGAACCCCTGATCCGCAACACAAGCCAAGGAAACTGCCATGAGCCCCGAAGGTAAAAAGGAACTCGACAAAATCCGCAAGGTCCGCGGCTATACCCTGCCGGTGCACGACACCCTGGCGGACCTGAACCCCGAATTTCTGCGTCGCTATGGCGATCTCGCATCACACGTTCTGTTCGGGCCGGCTGAAGGTCGTGCGCTGGATCTCAAGACACGTTTTCTGGTCCTGATTGGTGTGACCACCGCGGTCAAGGGCGACCCTGAGGGAATGGAATGGAGCGTGGTGCGCGCCCTCAAGGCCGGTGCCACCTGGGACGAGGTGCGGGAAGCTGCCTTCATGGCCGCGCTGCCGGCGGGCATTCCTTCCTTTGAAAAGGCTTGCCTGACCTTCAACCTGCTTGAGAAAAACATGGGCATGGTTCCGCAGGACGTCAGCGTCGTCAAGGCGGCCCAAAAGTCAAAGACGGTCAAGGCAGTAAAGACCGCAAACACGGCAAAGGCCGCGACCAGCAAAGCGGTACCGAAGAAGGTGACTCCCAAGAATTCGTCTTTTAACCGCTAGGCCGGGGTTCAACCATGTCCGAAACAAGGATCAAATCCTCTGTGCGCCGCGCCGTGGTGGTGGGTGCTTTCGGCGGTATTGGCGCAGCCACCGTGAGCCGCCTGGCTGCCGAAGGCTGGGACGTGGTCGCAATGGACCTGCCGCAAACAGCGCCAGATAACACTGCAGCATCTCTGGTACTGGCCGTTGACATGGCGGACCCGGCGTCAATTGACGGTGGCTTCGATGCCGTCGCCGCGCGCGTGGCACAACATGGTCCCATTGATCTGTTGGCCGTGTGTTCCGGTATTGTCGATACAGAAAAAGTTGCTTCTGTCACGCTGGCCCATTGGCAAAAAATGCTGGCGACCAACCTCACCGGACCCTTTCTCTGCTGCCAGAAAAGTTACCCTTTGCTGCGTGATGGCGGGCGTATCGTGTTGCTGGGTTCGCTATCGGGCCGCACGGGCGGCGTGCTGACAGGCGCCGCTTATGCGGCATCCAAGGGCGCAATTGAAAGTCTGGCCAAGTCCATGGCACAAGAACTTGCGCCGCGGGGCATCACCGTGAATGTGATTGCGCCCGGCGCCATCGAAACGCCCATGCTGAGCGCTCACACGGCTGAGCGCAAGCAGGGTATGGCTGCATCTACACCACTCAAGCGTCTGGGACAGCCGCAAGAGATAGCCAGCGCCATCGTTTACCTGGCCAGTGCCGATGCCGGTTTCATCACGGGCACCGTGATGCATATCAACGGCGGCATCCGGATGGACTGATCCCCCCGATGTGTTCTGCCGCTGTCAGCGTTGTCAAAGCCTATCTGCCCATGGACTGGGGGCAGCTTCACTACAGGACGGTCCAAAGCGACCCGGACCTGCCCCTGCTGATCATGTTGCACCAGTCGCCGCTGTCGTCGCGCAACTACGAATCCGTGCTGCCCCTGCTGTCGGGCCATTGCCGCCCCGTGGCGATCGACACGCCTGGCTACGGCAGCTCCAGTGCCGTTCCCGAGCATTGGGAGGTAGCGGACTATGCGCAGGTGGTCTGGGACGTTTCCGACGCCATGGGGGCGGATCGCGTGTTTGTTTTCGGGCGAGCCACGGGCGCGGTCTTTGCCATGGAGGCTGCACTTGCCAAGCCGCAACGCGTGCGCGGCGTGGTCTTGCACGGCATGCCGGTCTATACCGATGCCGAGCGTGCCGATCGCAAGCTGAGTTTTGCGCCACCGATTGAGGTCAGGTCGGATGGCGCCCATTTGCTGGGCATATGGAACCGCATCAAGAGCGAGTACCCGTGGATCGACCCGGCACTGGCAACACATTTCACACATGACTTTCTGTCTGCTGGATCTGACTTCGCGCGCTCCTACAGGGCCATATGGCGCTACGATTTGCCGCGACGGGTTGGCGACGGCCTGAGTCTGCCCACGCTGCTGATGGGTGGCAGCGCCGACCGTATCGCCTTCATGCACGCGCGCGTGATGGCCCTGCTGCCGCAGGCGCAAACGGTGTGGCTCGAAGGTGCAACGGATTTTGTCGCCGAACAACAGCCCACTCTGTTCGCCCAACACATCACAGACTTCATCGCGGCGCATCGTCATGATCCCGTCGTGATGTCCGCTACCGACACAAGGACCTCGTGAACTTGCCACTCCAGAGCACAACATCCAACGAGCTGTCCGGACAGGTCGCACTCGTCACGGGCGCTGCCAGTGGCATCGGTGCCGCCACCGCGCTGGCCCTGGCCGCGCGTGGCGCGCACGTGGTGTGCGCCGACATCCAGTCAGCGTCTGCCACCCTCGAGCAGTTGCACAAGCGCGGCGGTGAAGGCTCTGAAGTACGCTTTGATCTGAGTGACCGCAACAGTATTGCCCAAGTGGTGAAAGATGCTGCTGGCACAGGCCGCATTGACATGCTGGTTGCCGCTGCCGGCATCGGGTTTTCCGGCCCGCTTTTGTCCAGTGACGAAGACTGGGACCGGGTGATCAACACCAACCTGACCGGCACCTTTGCCACGCTGCGCGCGGCGTGGCCGCTATTGAAGGCCAACGGGCAGGGTCGTGTGGTGGTTGTGACCTCCATGGGGGCTTATCGTGGCGGCTTTCACTTCGGACCTGAATACAACGCTTCCAAGGCCGGCCTGATCGGGCTGGTCCGGCATTTCGCGTTGCATGGCGGTCCCGACGGGGTCAGGGTCAATGCGGTCGCCCCCGGCTTCATCGAAACGCCTTTTGTAGCCGGCCTGCCCTATGACGCCGAGGCGATCCCCCTTCGCCGTCTGGGTCACCCGGACGATATTGCCGAGCCGATTGCTTTCCTGTGCTCGCAGGCCACCAGCTATGTGACCGGCGCGGTGCTTCATGTCAACGGCGGAGTATTTTTCGGATGAACGTATTACCAGTCTCGCGCAACACCACCCTGCTGGGTCATGTTGCCATCGTCAGCGGCGCGGCCCGCGGCATTGGTGCCGCCGCTGCGCTGGCGCTGGCGAAGGCAGGTGCCAGTGTCGCCGTCTTCGACTGCCTGTCAGCCGCTGATACGGTAGCTGCCGCCGGCGGCAGCTTTTGCCGCGGCTGGCAACTGGACATCAGCGACGAAGCTGCGGTTTGCGCAGCCGTCGCTGAAGTCGTTGCAGCCATGGGCCCGGTATCGATCATTGTTGCCGCCGCCGGGGTCATGCCCGCTGGATTGGTTGACTCAGGCATGGCGCAATGGCGCCAGGTTTTATCCGTCAACCTCGATGGCGCGCGTCATCTGGTGGCGCAATGCTATCCAGCCATGACCGCGCGCGGAGATGGACGGATCGTGCTGGTGTCGTCCGTGGCGGCGCAACAAGGCGGCCTGCTGGCCGGTGCGGAGTATTCGGCTTCCAAGGGAGCACTTCTGTCGTTTGGACGGCACGTCGCACGCAACGGCGCGGCCCATGGCGTGCGCTGCAATATTGTTTCACCAGGCGTTATTGAAACCACCATGAACGCACATTTCCCCAAACCGGACCCGCAAACAATACCGGCCCGCCGCCTGGGCACTTCAGAAGATGTCGCAGGGCCCGTGCTGTTTCTTTGCTCCGATCGCGCCAGTTACATCACCGGGATCGAACTCCCAGTCAACGGGGGGCAGTTGTTCTATCCCTAAATAGGACTCGAGCAAGACTCTGGAGCGAGGATTCGGCATTGGGTTGTTCGACAAAGAATGCGTTTCCCTGCTGGCATCGAGAATGCGAGCAGGTACATCGCCAGGCCGGCGTGTTGGCTTGTAGAACATCTCGATGGCGTCTGCGACATCGTGCCGTGCGTCCATCCGTGTTGTGCAAATTCATCGTCTCTCTTTCTCGCTCGCATCTTGGTAACGGGTAGAAGTTCTGCGACTGCGTTTTCATGGCAGTTGCCACGCCGACCCATGCTGCCTCATTCGCTCTCGACGCGTGTTTATTTGTCCTATTGACAGAACAATTGACCTATTGCATCATCGTTTGGTGCGGTGTGAATACCGGCTTGAGCAGGCTCGCGCGTATTTCCGTCAAGGAGAGTCTGTCGGAATAAGTGCCGTGTCCGCGCGCGTGGCGCGGACCCACCCACAGGAATGTCATGACCACAACACACAATCCACCGCGCACACTGGCGCAAAAGCTGATTGCCCGGGCCGCAGAACGGCCGCATGTCGAGGTCGGCGAGATCGTCAATTGCAAGGTCGACCTGGCCATGTTCCACGACTCGTCGGGGCCGCGCCGCCTTAAACCGATGCTTGAGGAACTGGGTGCAACCATCTGGGACAAGTCCAAAGTGGTGCTGGTGATGGATCACTACGTGCCCGAACAGGACGACGAATCCCGCCGCATCGTGCGCATTGCGCGCGACTGGGCGCATGAGCAGGATCTGCCACATGTCTACGACAGCATTGGCATCTGCCATGTGGTGCTGCCGCAGAAAGGGCATATCCGCCCCGGCATGTTCTGTGTCGGCGGCGACTCGCATTCGCCCACCGGCGGAGCATTTGGTGCCTACATGTTCGGCATCGGTGCCACCGAGATGCTCGGTGTTGTCGTCACCGGCCAGTTGTGGGTGCGGGTACCGCAGACGCTGCGCATGGTTTGGAACAACCAACTCCCCGCCGGGCTCACCGCCAAGGACATGTTGCTGCACATGGTCGGACGGTTCGGCATGAATGGCGGCCAGTACCAGGCGGTAGAGTTCTGCGGTGCTGCGGTGCAGGCCCTGTCGATGCAGGAGCGCATGACCATGTCCAACATGAGCGCCGAGATGGGCGCCCAGGTCGGACTGATTGCGCCGGATGAGACCACGCGGGCCTGGCTGGCCGAGCGCGGCGTTGACGTGGGCGACCTGTCTGACCTGTGCACCGACCCGGACGCCACCACGGTGGATCATGTCTTCGATGCCGCAAGCCTGTCGCCCCAGGTGGCCGCGCCGCACAGTCCGGCCAATACCCGCGGCGTCGAATCGTTTGCCGACGTGGCGGTGCAGGTCGCGTATATCGGCGCGTGCACCGGCGCGAAGCTCGACGACCTGCGTGCCGCGGCGCTGGTGCTGCGCGGACACACGGTGGCATCGGGCCTGCGGTTGATGGTTGCGCCCGCCAGCCAACATGACCAGGAGCAGGCCGAGCAGGAGGGCGTGATGGCGGTATTGCGCGATGCCGGTGCCGAAGTACTGCCGACAGCTTGCGGTGCCTGTTCCGGTTATGGCGGCAGCATTCCCGACGGCGCCAATGTCATTGCCACCACGGCGCGCAACTTCAAGGGACGCATGGGTTCGGCCACTGCCCAGGTCTACCTCGCATCGCCATATACGGTGGCAGCCTCGGCCTTGCGTGGCCGCATCTGCGATCCGCGAGAGATGCTGGCATGAACACGGTACACGCCATGCCAACGCCGGCGCACCGGGTCTGGAAATTCGGCGACGACATCGACACCGACGTGCTGGCGCCCGGCGCTTACATGAAACTGGGAATCGACGGAATTGCGCCGCATTGTCTCGAATCCGTGCGGCCCGAGTTCGCCGCAGCGGTGCGACCGGGTGATGTGCTGGTGGCCGGCGCCAACTTCGGCATCGGCTCTTCGCGCGAGCAGGCTGCTGCGGCGCTTGTGCATCTGGGGGTGCGTGCCGTGATCGCGCCGTCGTACAGCGGTCTGTATTTCCGCAATGCATTCAACCTCGGACTGCTGCTGCTGACCTGTGCACGCGCAGTTGAACTGGCCGACGGCGATACCGTCACCCTCGATCTGCAGGCGCTGACGGTCACCAGCGCCGCTGGCGCGGTGCTGCCGTGCGAGCCGATCCCGGACTTTTTGCTCGACATGGTGGCCGCCGGCGGTCTCCTGAACCAGCTGCGCCAGCGCCTGGGACGCGGCGCATGACTTCCCGTCCGGTTTGCGAATCGAACTATCCGGTGCTGTTGCAGGCAGCCGAGCTTGTCCGACCCTATTTCTCAGGAGCCTGTTGATGATGTCCCCTAGTATCCAGCGTGTGGATCTGCCCATGGACGCCGCACATGTGCCGGTCGTGATCGTCGGCGCTGGCGCCTGCGGCCTGACGGCTGCGATCGGTTTGCGTGCGCGGGGTGTCGAATGCGTGCTGCTCGAACGCGATGCACGGCCCAGCGGCTCGACAGCCTTGTCCTCCGGTTTCATTCCGGCGGCCGAAACGCGCCTGCAGCGCGCGCTCGGTATCGCCGATTCGCGCGAGACCTTTGCCCAGGATGTGCAGGCCAAGGCGCATGGTGATGCGGCGCAGCACCTGGTGGATGCGTATACCGGCGCGGTGGCGCAGGCCATCGATGCGCTGGAGCAGCAGGGTATTGTGTTCGAGGTGCTAGACGGTTTTCTGTATCCGGGCCACCGGGCGCGCCGCATGCATGCCGTACCCGAGCGCACCGGCGTGGCGTTGATGACCCGCTTGGAGCGCACCGCGCTGGCGGCAGGTGCCGATGTCCTGACCGACGCGGTGGTGCGCGTGTTGTACCTGGATACCGATGACCGTGTCCGGGGAGTCGGATACACGCGGCCCGACGGCACGCTGGAACAACTGCGTTGCGACGTGTTGCTGCTCGCTTGCAATGGATTTGCCGGGGATGCGGCCATGGTCCGCGAATTCCTGCCAGAGATGCGTGATGCGGCGTTCGCCTGCCATGTCGGCAACGACGGCAGCGCGATCCGGTGGGCGCGCCAGATCGACGCCCGGCTGGCCGACCTCGGGGGTTACCAGGGCCATGGCTCGTGGGCGACGCCGCAAGGGGCGCTGATGAGCTGGGCCATGATGATGCAGGGCGGGGTGCAGATCAATTCGGGCGGTATGCGGTTCCATGACGAGACCCTGGGTTACTCCGAGGCGGCAGTGCACGTGCTGGGCCAGCCTGGGGGCGTGGCCTGGAACGTGTTCGATGGCCCCTTGCTCGACATGGCGCGCAGCTTCCCTGATTTCGTTGAGCTGGAGAAGACAGGCGCCGTGCGCACGGTCAACGATGTGGATGCGCTCGCGCAGCTGATCGGTTGCGAGGTGCAGGTATTGCGCGATACGCTGACGGCCGTGGCGCCGGGCA
>JBKJRR010000150.1:0-4476 GCA_046594635.1 Burkholderiaceae bacterium | reverse complement strand
TGGCGTCCGGTGTCATTCGTTGCGTTGTGGCTCGGTCGTATTTGGCGTCACGCGTTGGCCACGCGCCTCAAGCACCAGTTCGTCGATGAAGGCCAGCGCCAACACCACGGTACCCAGCGCCATGGCGATCTGCGGAATCCACAGCGGTGTGGCGTCATTGGCAGTGGAGACATCGTTGAACACGTGTGACTGCCAGGCCAGCTTGCAGCTGTAGTACGCAAACAGAACACTGATGACCGAGGCGAAAACCAGAGCCCAGAGTTCCAGCATGTGTTTCCAGCGACCAGGCAAGGCGCCCAGCACCAACGTGACCCGGATGTGGTCGCCGTGCTTGAGCGTATGGGCCAGCGCCAGGAACCCGCTGGCGGCCATGAAATAGCCGGCGTAAGCGTCGGTGCCTGGTAAGTAGACGTTGAGCTGGCGGCCGAAGATGGACAGCAGCACCATCAGTAACACGCCGACCAAAAAAAGCGCCGCCAGGGCGGCGGCGCTGTTGTAGATCGCGTCGAGTAGCTTGCGCATCGCGCTCGTCAAATAAGCGGGGCTTGGCGGCTTATGGCTTCTTGAAAGCTTCGACCAGGGTCTTGCCTTCGTCACCGGCCTTGGCCAGCCATTCGGCCAGCATGGTGTCGCCCACCTTCTTCATGTCAGCCTTGAGCTGCGCCGAGGGTTGCATGATCTGCATGCCGCCGGCCTTGAGCTTTTCGAGCGACTCGGTGTTGGTCTTCTTGCTCGCAGCCCAGCCGCGGACTTCTGCGTCGGCGGCGGCCTTGAGCACGGCATCCTGCGTCGGCTTGTCGAGTGCATCAAAGGCCTTCTTGTTGATGATCAATGCATCCTTGGGCAACCAGGCCTGTGTGTCGTACCAGTACTTCACATGTTCATACAGCTTGCTGTCAGCGCCGGTCGAACCCGAACTCATCATGCTTTCAGCGACGCCGGTGGCAAAGGCCTGGCTCACCTCGGCTGCCTGCACCGTGACCGGCTGCGCGCCCACCAGTTCGGCGATGCGCGCGGTGGCCGGGCTGTAGGCTCGCCACTTGATGCCCTTGAGGTCAGCGGCGGAGTTGATCAGCTTCTTGGAGTAGATGCCTTGCGGGGGCCACGGCACCGAGTACAGCAGCATCATGCCTTCGGATGCGAGTTTTTTCTCCAGCAACGGCTTTTGGGCTTTGTAGAGCTTCATCGCCTCGTCATAGCTGTCGGCCAGAAAGGGCATGCCGTCGGCAGCGTAGATCGGCCATTCGTTGGCAAAGTTGGCCAGCAGGATTTCGCCGGCCTGCGCCTGGCCGCCTTGCACTGCGCGTTTGATCTCGGGTGCCTTGAACAGCGATGCTCCGGCGTGCACCGTGATCTTGAGTTTGCCGGCGGTGGCTTTATCCACGTCGGCGGCGAACTCGCTCAGGGTGACCGAGTGGAAGTTGGTTGCGGGATAGGCGGCTGGCAGGTCCCATTTGGTCTGGGCCATGGCGGCGGTAGACATGCCGGAGAGGGCAAACGCCAGTGTTGTGGCGAGGGTGCGGCGGGTCAAGGTCATAAATGCTCCTGGTTCAAGAAGGGTTGCAAAGTGCGAATATTCAAGGATAGGCGCCATGGCGCCGGTTCGTCATCGGACTGGGCCGGCGATTGCTTGGTGTTTACCCGCAATTCGGTGCGCCACACTACCGGTGTGCTTGAAGTCTATTGGCTATAAATGTAAAGTGTCAATAAATTATTGATGATTTATTGAGAAACTCCGGGAAAGTCCCTATGAACAAAGCCGTTGAAAAAAAGCTGGTCAGAGCCGGCGCGCGACCGATCGTGTCATCTTCGCACCTGGTCTCCCCGCGCAGTCAGGAGACCTCGGAACTGGAGTTCGGCCTGATCATTGCGTGGAACGCGTTCTCGCGCTGGGCCGTTCGTTGCATGGCTGCAGCAGGCGTGCCTGACCTGACCATCACCGACGTGTTGATACTGCACCATGTGAACCACCGGGCGCGCAACAAGAAACTGGCCGACATCTGCTTTGTGCTCAATTACGAAGACACCCATGTGGTGGCGTACGCGCTGAAAAAGCTGATTGCTGCCGATTTGGTGCAGGCAGAGAAGGTTGGCAAGGAAGTGCTTTATGCACCGACTCCGCAAGGCGAGAAGGCAATTACCCGCTACCGCGAGGTGCGCGAGGAGTGCCTGATCGACAACCTGGACGCAGAACTCAATGACAACATCGGCGATGTCGCGCGCACACTGCGCACGATGTCGGGCCATTACGATCAGGCGGCCAGATCCGCCACCTCACTTTGAACAGACCCATGCCATCATGAATCAGACATCTGCAACGAACATCGCCGCCGTCGATCCCCGCTGGCAATTCTGGATCGACCGTGGCGGCACGTTCACCGATGTGGTCGGGCGCAAGCCCGATGGCTCGCTGGTCACGTACAAGCTGTTGTCGGAAAATCCGGAGCAATACAAGGACGCCGCTGTGGCCGGCATCCGCCATCTGCTGGGTCTGAAGGCAGACGAGCCGGTGACGCCGGACCTGGTGGAGTGCGTGAAGATGGGCACCACAGTGGCGACCAATGCCTTGCTCGAGCGCAAGGGAGAGCCCACCTTGCTGGTGACGACTCGCGGCTTTCGTGACGCCTTGCGCATCGCCTACCAGAACCGGCCGCGGCTGTTCGTTCGACACATCGTGTTGCCCGAACTGCTGTACCAGGCGGTGGTCGAGGCCGACGAGCGGGTGGGTGCACATGGCGATCTGGTGCAGGCGCTTGACGAAGTTGCGCTGCGCGCGGCGATGCAGGCGCAGTTCGCGTCGGGCTTGCGCAGCGTGGCGATCGTGTTCATGCACGGCTACCGTTACACCGAACACGAACAGGTGGCCAAACGTATCGCGCAGGAGATCGGCTTTACGCAGATCAGCACCTCGCACGAAACCAGCCCGATGATGAAATTTGTCGGCCGCGGCGACACCACGGTGGTGGACGCCTACCTTTCGCCGATCCTGGGCCGCTATGTGGACCGGGTGGCGCAGGAGATGCCGGGGGTGCGGCTGTTTTTCATGCAGTCGTCCGGCGGCCTGACCGACGCCCATGCATTCCAGGGCAAGGACGCGATTCTCAGTGGCCCGGCGGGCGGCATCGTCGGCATGGCGCGCACTGCCAAACTGGGCGGGCATGCCAAGGTGATCGGCTTTGACATGGGTGGCACGTCGACCGATGTGTCGCATTACGCGGGTGAGTTCGAGCGCGAATTCGAAACCCAGGTCGCAGGCGTACGCATGCGCGCTCCGATGATGAGCATCCACACCGTGGCTGCGGGCGGTGGATCCATCCTGGCGTTTGATGGCGCGCGTTTTCGGGTCGGACCGGCCAGCGCGGGTGCGAACCCCGGGCCGGCCAGCTACCGTCGTGGCGGGCCGCTGGCGGTGACCGATGCCAACCTGATGCTGGGCAAGATCCAGCCGCGCTTTTTCCCCAGGGTTTTTGGTCCGCATGCAAACGAGCCACTGAGCCTGGACGTGGTGCAGCAGAAGTTTGCGGAATTGGCGCAGCAGACCGGCCTGAGTGCGCAGGAGAGTGCCGAGGGATTTGTCAACATCGCGGTTCAGCAGATGGCCAACGCGATCAAGAAGATCTCGGTCGCGCGCGGTTATGACGTGACCCGTTACACGCTGCAGTGTTTTGGTGGCGCCGGTGGGCAACACGCCTGCCTGGTGGCCGACGCCCTGGGCATGACACGGGTTTTTGTGCATCCCCTGGCCGGCGTGCTCAGTGCCTATGGCATGGGTCTGGCCGACCAGACGGTGATCCGCGAGCAGGCGATTGAATTGCCACTGGGTGCCGATATGCTGGCGCAGGTGACCGCAGCGCTCGATGCGCTGGCACAGGCCGCGCAGGCAGACTTGCAGCGCCAGCAGGTCGGTCGCCGTGGTGTGGCGACGATGCGCCGGGTGCATGTACGTTACGCCGGCAGCGATGCTGCGCTGGCAGTGGCCTGCCCTGATGGCGCTGGCGCCGATGCGCAGGACGTGGTCACGCAGATCGTCGCCGGCTTCGAATCCGCCTATCGTCAGCGCTTCGCCTTTCTGATGCAGGGCAAGGGCATGGTGGTTGAGGCCGTATCGGTCGAAGCGGTGATTGCCGGCGACGCGCCATCGGAACCAACCCATGAGCTTCACGCGCCGCGCGAAGTGCCGCGGCGCGAGACGGTGCAGATGTTCTCCGGCGGGACCTTGTACGATGCGGCCCTGGTGGTGCGCGAGGATCTGCGCAGTGGCGACGTGATTCCCGGCCCGGCCATCATTGCCGAAGCCAATGCCACCACCGTGGTCGAGCCCGGCTGGGAAGCGCGCCTCACCGAACTCGATCATCTGGTGCTCGAGCGCCGCGTGCCGCGTACCTCGGTGTTTGCGGTTGGCACCACGGTCGACCCGGTGCTGCTGGAAGTGTTCAACAACCTGTTCATGAACATCGCCGAGCAGATGGGCCTGCA
>JBKJRR010000522.1:0-5685 GCA_046594635.1 Burkholderiaceae bacterium | reverse complement strand
ATATGAGTCGCTACATGTGGTAACCGCCCGAGACAACCTTTACCAAACGCTCAGACGCGACCGCATCGGCGTGGCAGTGTTGAGCGCGATCAGCCTGTTGGCCTTGTTCATGTACTTGCGGCAGCCTTACGCGCTGGAGCGGCGGCAACAGGAGCAGCGACGCCTGGTGCAAGCCGAACGCGACCGGCTGGAGATCGAGGTGAAAAGCCGTACGGCCCAGCTGACCGAGCTGACCCATCACCTGCTGACCGCGCGCGAGGACGAGCGCAGCCGTCTGGCGCGCAATTTGCACGACGACCTCGGCGCGCTGCTCACATCGGCCAAACTCGATGCCGCCCGTATCAAGTCACGAATCTCCGCCTCTGCCCCCGAAGCACTGGACCTGCTGAGCCACCTGGTCGACACGCTCAACAGCGGTATCGCGCTGGGTCGGCGCATCATCGAAGACCTGCGCCCGTCGGCACTTGGCAATCTGGGCCTGCCTGCGTCACTGGAAATCCTGGCCCGCGAGTTTGGCGACAACACCGGCGTCGAAATATCGTGTGCGCTCGAACCGGTCGAGCTGGCGGCGAGCTCCGAATTGATTACCTACCGGCTGGTGCAGGAAGCGCTCACCAATATCACCAAGTACGCCAACGCAAGGCACGTCTGGGTTGAGCTGGCAACGCAAGGAGACCAAGTTGAAGTGTCGGTACGCGACGATGGCATCGGTTTCGATACTCAACAGAAACGCACCTCGGCCTACGGACTTGTCGGCATGCGTTTTCGCGTCGAGGCTTGCGGTGGCAGGTTGTCGATTGCGTCCGCGAAGGGGCAAGGCACACGGGTCTGTGGCACGCTGCCGGTCAAGCCGCCGGTTGTGAACGGCGGCACATCGGAGCCCGCGAACGGCTGAGCGGTCCGTCTCTTCGCTTGTGCAGCGAGGTTTTGCCTGACACGCGGCATCGTCCTACGCATTTCAGCGGTGCACGCCGATATTTGTCGGACGCAGGTCAATCTACAGTACGTTCATGGGCAGAACATTTTGTGTCGGCCTGGATCCCGCGCAAACCTTGCGCACCACAAACCATTATTGAACTGGAGATCGCCATGATGATTCGCACTACCCTCGCAGCTGCCATTGCCGCCGCCGTATTGCTGACCGCAACCGGTTGCGCCGTATCGCGTGGACAACAAACCGTGGGAGCCTATGTCGACGATGCAGGCATCACGACCCTGGTCAAGACCCGCATGCTCGAGGACAAGAGCGTTGCCGGCACATCGATCAAGGTCGAGACCCTGAACGGCACCGTGATGCTGTCGGGCTTTGCCAAGAACAGCGAAGAAAAGTACACCGCCCAACGCATCGCCCAAGGTGTCAGCGGCGTGAAAATGGTCAAGAACGAGATCACCGTCCGTCCTTGATCTCCAACACACCCCACTTGCTGCATTTGGACCGCAAGTGGCCCGTGATGGCATCTGAACTCAAACTGGAAAAAAGAAACATGAAACAACACTCTTTGAAGTCACTCGGCATGCCCGCACTGGCGCTTTCCGTAATGCTCGTTCTAGGCGGTTGCGCCGGCATGACGCAACAGGAAAAAGGCACTGCAACCGGCGCCGTCATTGGCGGTGTGGTGGGCAATGTCCTTTGCGGTGGCCTGGCTTGTACCGGTGCTGGTGCCGCAGTGGGTGGCGTGATCGGTCACGAGGTGACCAAGAAGAAGTAATTTGGACGATCCAATGGCAAAGCCGGGTCCGCTCAACAGCGGTCCCGGCTTCGTCACGATGGGTGGGCCACCGCGGAGTCGGCTCGCCGGTTGTCGGCGGGTGCGCTCCCACGATCAGGTTGACGGTGTGCCCGTACTTGCGCTGGCAGAAGTTGCAGGAACTGCTGCCTTATAGTTACGCACATGCTCGACACCAATGCCGTGACCGCTTTGCCATCGCACCAGGAGACACCGGCAGCCTGGTACGGACCACAGCTGGCGGCGCGTGACGACTGGATCGAAACACTGTCGCATGCGGAATTGTTCGAGCTCGAAACGGCCAGTGACCGCCTGACCACAACTGCCGACGATCTGACAGGTCTGCGCCCATCAGACCATCCGCTGCCCATCCTCAGTGCACGTCTGCGGCGTGCGCTGTCCGACGTGCTGGACGGGCGCGGCTTCGTGCTGCTGCGTGGTCTGCCCGTGCAGGACTGGGGGCGCAGAAAGTCAGCCATTGCCTTCATGTTGCTGGGGGCACACCTGGGACATGCCCGCCCGCAGAATGCCCAGGGTCACCTGCTTGGCCACGTCCGGGACATGGGACTGCGTTCGGACGACCCGAAGGTGCGCATCTACCAGACGCACGAACGCCAGACCTACCACACCGACTCCTGCGATATCGTGGGCCTGCTCTGCCTGCAGACGGCGCGCGCCGGCGGGCGCTCTGCACTGGTCTCTTCCACCACGGTGTTCAACGAAATGCGTCGGCAGCGTCCAGACCTGGCAACAGCGTTGTTCCAGCCACTGGCCACCGACCGTCGCGGCGAAGTCGCGCCTGGGCAGGAGCCGTTTTTCACGATGCCGGTGTTCAACTGGCTGGCACAAGGCAGCACCGGCCAGCTGTCGGTGATCTACCAGCGCCAGTATCTCGAATCCGCACAACGATTTGACGGCGCGCCGCGTATCACGCCGCAGATTCGCGAAGCCTTGGACCTGTTTGACAGCCTGTGCAACGATCCGGGCCTCCACTTTCACATGGACCTGCGGATCGGTGACATCCAGCTGGTGCACAACCACACCCTGTTGCATGACCGCACCGGCTTCGAGGACTGGCCCGAGCCCGAGCGCCGTCGCCACTTGTTGCGCCTGTGGCTGGCGCCCGCGCAGGCACGTGCCTTGCCGCAGGTATTTGCGCGTCGCTACGGCAGTGTCGTGCCGGGCGCGCGCGGCGGTGTGGGGCTGCCCGACAGCGCACTGCAGGTTCCACTCGACGGACTATGAGCCCAACACTGAATACAACCACTTCTTGCCTCCAACCCAAACCCACCCAAACCATCCATCCATCCATCCATCCATCGACCATGACTGTCCGACTTCGCAAGACCGTTCCCGCAAAAACCGTCGCCATCACGCTGGTTGATTTGTTGTCGTTGCCGGCGCTGGCCGAGCGCCTGCCGGCGCACACCCGCCGCTGGCTCGGCTCAGTCGGTTTTACCGGTTTAGCCGACACCCATGTGCTGGTGCCCGATGATCAGGGCAATCTGGCGCAGGTGCTGGCCGGCATATCCCATGTCGGCGACCCCTACGTGTTGTCGGCCTTGCCGACTGGCTTGCCAGCCGGTGTCTACACATTGGCCGGTGACGGGTTGACGATCGACCCCTCCCGGGCGACGTTGTCCTGGCAAATGGGCGCATATGGTTTCGACCGGTACAAGCCGCGCCGACGGCCGCCTGCCGAACTGTGTCTGCCTGCCAGTGTCGCTGCCCGCCGTGGCCTGATCGAGGCGCAGGCCATCACGCTGGCACGCGACCTGATCAACACGCCGGCCGAACATATGGGCCCCGAAGAACTGGCCGACGCCGTGTCGACGCTGGCCCGCCAGCATGGCGCCCGCGTGCGCCAGGTGATCGGTGACAAGCTGCTGAAAAAGAACTTCCCGGCCATTCACGCCGTCGGTCGCGCCAGTACACGCGCGCCGCGCCTGATCGAAATGTGGTGGGGCAAGCCCTCGCACCCACTTGTATCCATCGTCGGCAAGGGTGTCTGTTTCGACAGTGGCGGTTTGGACATCAAGGGCGCCGACGGCATGCGGCTGATGAAAAAAGACATGGGTGGCGCGGCCAATGCCCTCGGTCTGGCGGCCATGGTGATGGCGCTGAAACTGCCGATTCGGTTGCAATTGCTGGTACCGGCGGTGGAGAACGCCATTGCCGGCAATGCCTACCGGCCCGGAGACGTGATCCGCACACGCAAAGGCCTGCACATCGAGATCGGGAATACCGACGCCGAAGGACGCGTGATCCTGAGCGACGCCCTGGCCTATGCGTCGGAATCCGCCCCGCAGTTGATCATCGACCTGGCCACGCTGACCGGTGCCGCTCGGGTGGCACTGGGACCGCAGTTGCCGGCACTGTTTTGCCGTTCCATGGATACCGCCCGCGCACTGGTCGATCTGGGCCTGGAGCAGGGCGACCCCTTGTGGCACATGCCGCTTTGGGGTCCGTACCGGGCCGGCATCGAAAGCACTGTCGGCGACATCGTCAACACCGGTCGCAACCCCATGGCTGGCGCCATCAATGCAGCGCTGTTCCTGGAATACTTCGTGCCACAACAGCAAGACTGGCTGCATATCGACCTGTTTGGCTGGAACGACAACGCCCGCCCGGGGCGGCCGGTGGGCGGCGAGGCACAGGGCATGCGCACCTTGCTGGTTTATCTCGAACAACGCTTCGGACCCGCGCCTGCAACGGCTTGAAGGGCGGCAAGCGCGTTGGCCGTTGTGATGTGTCGTCCGAGGGCCGCGCGGCAGACATGCCGGTGCACGCAAGTCAAACCGTCGCGACCTGCACGGCTGACAACAAGCGGATGAAGTTTCCGCCAATCAGCTTGGCGATGTCAGCTTCCGTCAATCCACGCTGTGCCAGGCCGGCCACGAAGTACGGCAGATTCGCATAGGTGTCGAACACCGGTTTGTAGTTGGCGTCCATGTCCGTGCCAAGGCTCACATGGTCGATGCCGACCACCTCGACCAGTTCGAGCGCGCGGTCAACATAACCCTTGAGATCGGTGATGCCGATACCGGCCGGCCAGGCGCCGACCACACCACCACCTTTTCTCGCAATGCTGCGCGCCAGTTCCGACGAGATGAAACGCGGATGGGTTACCTTGCCGTGAACATGGACATGCGACGCGATTACCGGCCGGGATGACACCTCGACGGCGCCCAGCGCAGTGGGCTCAGTCGCATGGGCCACGTCCACCAGCATGCCGACCCGGTTCATCTCGCGCACTACCGCCGCGCCGGCGTCGCTGAGCCGGCCATGCTCAGGTGTGCCGGTGATGATGTCGCCCAATTCGTTGTTGCGATAGTGCATCAGCGTGATCGAACGCACCCCATCGGCATAGGCCATGGCCACCCGCTGCGGCTGCCCTTCCAAAAAGTCACCGCCTTCGACCGTCAGCATCGCTCCCACCTTGCCTGCCGCGCGGGCCCTGGCAATGTCCGCGACCTGCCGGATGGGCCAGACCAGCCCCCGGTTCGACAGCGACTGCAGGCGCGCCATCTGGCGTTGGTAACTGGTCCAGGCCTCGCCAGGCGCAAACGCGCGTACCGAGGCCAGTCCTTCACCTTCGAGTCCCAGCACCTGGAAATCCGACACTGCTGCAAAAGCTGCAGCGCTCAGACCACCGGCACGCATGTCGGCAATCGTGTCGTCCTCAAAGCTGCCCAGCTTCGCGTAAAGCCAGACCAGCCCCGACAGGTTCTGGGCGCCGTCCACGAAGCTGCGGCCCGGATGCGCATGGGCATCGATCGAGGGATGGCGCGTCAGCAGATCGCGTGCTGCCGCAAGTTGCTTTGCGGACACGGTGAACCCGATGGGTGCCGGCTTAGGCCGGGCCACCCACCAGGTGGCAGCTCCTACCGCGGCGACTGCCGCGCCAATCCCCGTCAGTATCCGGCGCCGTGTGATTCTGGCCATCTCAGGTTCCCTG
>JBKJRR010000504.1:0-45389 GCA_046594635.1 Burkholderiaceae bacterium | reverse complement strand
CAGCTCTTGTTGTTTCCGGCCTCACAATCAAGAATGCACATGGCCCTTGTACGACCCTTGTACGACCCTTGTACGACCCTTGTACGATGGAGTTCGTCAGAGGCGAGGATTGGACTTAGGTATAGCCGAACCTTGCGCGACGCCGCCCGCCGAGTGCGCGGCCTGCTCCCTACCGAGAGTCTTACCCATGAACCAACCGATCCCATCTGCCGCGCTGCAACTGCGCTCGCTCGTGCAGGCTGACGGCAGCTTGCAGATCAGCCTGGAGCCAACGCCCGTTCCTGCTCCGGGCCCTGACGAGGTGTTGATCCAGATGCAGGCAACGCCGATCAACCCGTCGGACATCGGCCTGCTGTTCGGCCCCGCCGATTTGTCCACGGTGAAGGTGGGCGGCAGCGCAGACCGGCCGTTGGTCACCGCCCGCATTCCCGAACGCGCCATGCCCGGCGTGGCTGCTCGGCTGGGTCAGAGCATGACCGTCGGTAACGAGGGCGCCGGGCTGGTGGTCGCCGCTGGTTCCTCGCCCGCCGCGCAGGCCTTGCTGGGCCGTACGGTGGCTGTGATCGGTGGTGCCATGTACGCGCAGTCCCGCGTCATGCCCGCGGCGTTGTGCCTGCCGCTGCCGGCCGGCACCACGGCGGCCGAGGGCGCATCGTGTTTTGTCAACCCACTGACCGTCCTGGGCATGGTCGAGACCATGCGGCGCGAGGGCCACACGGCCCTGGTGCACACCGCTGCAGCCAGCAACCTGGGCCAGATGCTCAACAAGGTCTGCCAGAAGGACGGTATTGGTCTGGTCAATATCGTGCGCAAGCCCGAGCAGGTGGCGCTCTTGCGCGGGATCGGCGCCAGGCATGTGTGCGACAGCAGTGCGCCTGGATTCATGGCCGAACTGACCGAGGCGCTGGCGAGCACGGGCGCCACGATCGCGTTTGATGCCACCGGCGGCGGCACGCTGGCCGGGCAGATTCTGCAAAGCATGGAAAACGCCATCAATCGCAATGCAAAGGAGTACAGCCGATACGGTTCGGCGGTGCACAAGCAGGTCTACTTGTATGGCCATCTGGACACGCGTCCGACCGAAATCCAGCGCACGTTCGGCATGGCCTGGGGCGTGGGTGGCTGGCTACTGTTCCCCTTCCTGCAAAAGATCGGGTCCGCCGCGGGTCAGGGGCTGCGCGAGCGCGTGGCCGCCGAGCTCAAGACCACGTTCGCCAGCCACTACGCGCGCACGGTATCGCTGGCTGATGCGCTGAGCCCTGAGGCCATCGCCTTCTATGGCCCACGCAACACCGGTGGCAAGGTGTTGATTGATCCGTCGATGTGAACCAGCGACGGCAATGGGGGTGACGCTTGTGTCGCTGCAGTCAAGCCGCAAACGTGGGGCTGGCCTGACGTTCATCTTTCTATGGTTTTCCATCGGCGGCGTCGCGCATTTTGTTGCCACTGACACCGAAATGCGCATCGTGCCGCCCTATATCCCATGGCCCCGTGCCGCGGTGCTGGTGAGTGGTGTGCTCGAACTGCTGGGCGCGGCAGGGTTGATATGGGCGCCTACCCGGCGGTTGGCCGGCATGGGCCTGTTCGCACTCACCATAGCGGTGACGCCGGCGCACTTCTACATGCTGCAGGCGCCCGAACTGTTCCCCACCATTCCCTACTGGATGTTGATCGCGCGCCTTCCTGTACAGGTGGCGTTGCTGGCGTTGATTGCATGGACGACTTTGTCTGCACCAGGCGGTAAGAGATAAGCTTGTGGATGGAGTTGCGCATCCTTCACGACGCCATCGAACTGCTGAGGAGTTTTGAAGAGAGTTGGAGGAGTTGGGGTCACGCCCTTACATTGAACCTGGGCGGTACAAAGTATGGAGCTGACCCTTGTATCCCAGAAGGTTCAGGCGCGCCCGTCCATGCAGATCGACGCCTGAAGCGGACTCAAAGACTCACTGCCGTGCCGCTCACGGCGACCATCATCATGCCGTTGGCTTCACCCAGCACTTCGTAGTCGAAGTCGATGCCGATCACGCCGTTGGCACCCATCTCGCGCGCCGACTCGATGAGGTCCTCCATGGCCGCGTTGCGCGCTCCGGAGAGCGCACGCTCGTAGCCACCGGCTCGGCCGCCCACCACGTCGCGCACCGAGGCAAACATGTCGCGGAAGATGTTGGCGCCGATGATGGCCTCGCCGTGCACGATTCCGAGGTACTGCGACCGTCCCACGCCCTCGGGTAAGGTGGTGCTGAGGAAAAAGCCGTCTTTGCTTTTGGAAAACCAACCCATGTGAACACTCCCGCTGACGCACCGCACGTTGGGTGCCTGGGCATGGTACCGCGCGCCACATGCCCAACAAAAGCCAACTATGCCTGGCTACCAGGTCCGGACCGAGAGCCTCAGCCTCGGCGACGATGAATGGCAGGGAATTTGATGATCAAACGGCTTGTTTTCGCACCCACTTGGGCGGGCTCGCCCGCTCAGGGGTGGTGGGTCTGTACTTTTGGGGAAAATTGGGGCCAGGGGGAACGTGGAGTAGTTGGGGTCATGAGTAGTTGGGGTCAGGCCTGACAGCCCTTGGGTCATCTTGTGCAACTTGGCAGCGGTCTGCGCCGCGGATTCAAGACCCCAGGCTCAGCGTATGCCTTCACCGAATTGCCCGCTCTGGAAGTCCTTCACCACCTGGAACACTTGCAATTGCTTGTTCATGACGAACGGTCCCTACTGTGCGATCGGCTCTTTCAGCGGCCGTCCGGCGATCATCAGCAGCTTCGCGTCTTCGCCCGCTTCGATGCGCACGCCATCAAACCCCGCGGTGCCGTCGTGTGTCACCGCGCCGGTCACACCGGGGCTCTGGCCGGCGATCACGGTCACGGCCACACCCTCGGTAGTGGTCAGCCGCGGCAGTTCCTCGGCCTTGAAGTCGCGGTACCAGGGCGTGCGCATCTTCTCGGCGGCGGGCAGGTTCAGCCACAGTTGAAAGCCTTTCATGCGGCCCTCTCCCTGTTTCGGAATTTCCGAGTGGATGATGCCGCTGCCGGCCGTCATCCACTACACGCCGCCGTTCTCGAGCAGGCCCACATGTTCCACGCTGTCGCGGTGGCGCATGCGTCCGGCGATCATGCAGCTGATGGTCTCGACGCCGCGGTGCGGATGGTCCGGAAACCGGCGAGGTAGTCGTCGGCCTTGTCGCTGCCAAACGCGTCGAGCATCAGGAACGGGTCGAGCCGGTGTTGCAGATGCTGCGTCAACACACGTGTCAGCTTGACGCCGGCGCCGTCGGATGTGGCCTGGCCCGAAGCAATGCGCTCGACGGTGCGCGGCCAATTGAAACCCCGGGTTGTGCAACGCATTGTTTCACGGGCGGGACGATGGCCTTATCGATAACGCGGCGCATGCTCGGTGTACAACACCCGTGCGTCGAGCGTGCGCAGTTTGCCATCGATCTCGATCATGGGCGGAACCCGGCCCGCATAGCGCAACACATGGCGCGTGGTGTTGTCAAAGGTCACCCGCAGTGGCGCCACGGCGAACCGTACCAGCCAGTTGCTGGGCGTGATCGAGAACGTGGTGCGGCCATCATCACCCTCGCGTACCTGGCGGACGTCGAATCCATAGGTTCGCATGTCGTCCAGTGCCACCATGCGCACCGGCACGGTACCGCCACCGGCCAGCACATCCCAGTGTTGCAGCACGAAACCGTGCAGAGACGGACCGCTGACCAGCGGATCGTCGACGGCTTCGCGGCGGGTCCGCTCCTTGCCTGCCTGGAGCAGTGTGAAGTCCACATGGCGGCCATCTGAGGAAGCGACGGCAGAGCCGCTGTGGCCGGTCTGCCGGTTGGCGACGTCCAGGCGTTGCAACACATAGGTGCGCGAGACGGTAGCAGCTTGCGCGATCAGCACTGCGCCTTGGGTGTCAACCGTGATGTGGGTCGCGATTTGCCCGTCGGCAGTGGCGCGAATGCGCCGCTCGTAGTGGTACAGGGCATCGGCGTCGAGCGGCGTTTGCGCGAACACGGCGCCACGGTAGACCAGGGTTCCGGCAGTGTCGGGCGACTTGTGCAAGGCGTTGAGCCGCTGTGCGGCGGCTTCGTCAAGTGGTGGTGCCAGGGTGGTGGCCGAAACGCCCAAAGTGGTCAGCAAGACGAGGGCAAATGATGAGCGAAGAATCTGGCGCATGGTGGGGTCCTGTTTCGATGGTTGGCGGGTCTGGCTGCGGTGTCGGCTGCCGGATACGGTCATGGCTGGTGTTGCAATGAGTCGACTGTAGAAACAGGACGCGCCGCCGAACAGGCCTTGCAGCCCAATGCACCGTTCCTGAAAATGGAACAATGTGCCGATGGACCAGTTACGTGCTTTGCGGGTATTCGACAGGGTGGTGACCGACGGCAGTTTTGCGGCGGCCGCGCGCAGTCTCGATTTGACGCCACCGGTGGTCACGCGCCTGCTGGCCGAGCTCGAGTCGCACCTGGGTGTACGCCTGCTCAACCGCACCACGCGGCGAATGGCCTTGACGCCCGCTGGTGCAGCCTATCTGGAAACGGCGCGCCGCGTGGTGGCTGAACTGGACGATGCCGATACGCTGGCCAGTACATCCAGCCGGCAGCCGCGCGGCCTGTTGCGCATCCTGTGTCCGCCAGCTTTTGCCGTGCACCAGCTGGCCCTGCACCTGCCACGGTTCCGGGCCCTGTATCCGCAGGTCGTGCTGGAGGTGACCGCCACCAGGCCGGTCGATGCGGCCGATGACCAGCACGATGTATCCATCGTGTCGGTTGGTCAGCAGGCGCTTCAGGGGGACTTTGTCGCGCGCCAACTGGCCCGGTCCACTTTTGTGATGTGCGCGTCACCGGCCTACCTGGATCGGCGTGGCCGACCCGCGGCTCCCGACGATCTGCTGGCGCACGACGGCCTGCTGCCCGCGGTGTCGGCCTTGCGGCGCCAGCTGACTCTTTACCGTGATGATCCGCTGGTTGGCGACGGTGCGCCGGCACGGGTCGTTCATCTGCCGCTGCCGCGCGCCACCTTGTCAACAGCGCATATCGAACTCTTGCTCGCAAGCGCCGTCACCGGCCTGGGCATTGCAGGATTGCCGTCCTTTGCCGTCAGCGCCTGCCTGCGCGACGGGCGCCTGGAGCGGGTGTTGCCGCAGTGGCATGGCGGCGCGCTCAGGCTGTATGCGGCCATGCCCACGCGTCGGCAGGTGCCGCTGCGCACGCGCCTGTTCTTCGATTTCCTGGTGCAGACATTCGGTGGGTCCGACCGGGATCCCTGGCTGGAGCCACGCGTGGACTGAGCAGCCGGTTGGCGCGAGGTGATGGTGCTCGGACAGGCACACCATCCGCGTTGGCGTCAAGCTGCTATCCGGCGTTGGTCCGTCGTGAAGGCTGACCATCTGTTTATTGCGTTTCGTGCAATGGTGTATTGGACGACGCACGGATTCTCGGTGCGGTCGAATTCCTGGACAGTTCATGTGTCCGCCGCAAGCCTGCGGTGACGTGAACCTCAAGCCAACTGGAGTCCCGATATGAGCCGCATCACCCTCATCGACCACAACAACGCCAACGCTGAACAAAAGGCCTTGCGCGACGCCATCAAGTCCCAGCTGGGCATGGTGCCCAACTTTCTGAAAGTGTTCGCGAACTCGCCTGTGGCGCTCAAGGCATTCCTGGGCCTGCACGGTGTGGCCAACGAGGGTACGTTGTCCGCGTTGACGCGAGAACGCATCGCTTTGGCCCTTGCGCAGCAGAACGCCTGCGAGTATTGCCTGTCGGCCCACACGGCGATCGGTCGCAAGACCGGCCTGACCAGTAGCGAGATGTCTGCCAACCGGTTGGGCAGCAGCGAAGACGCCAAGGCCGCCGTGGCGGTCAAGCTGGCACGAAGCCTGTCCGAACACCGCGGCGAAATCACGACGGCAGAGCTGATCGAGGCACGCAATGCCGGGTACACCGATGCGCCCGTGCGACGCGTCTGCCGAGGCCATGGGCGCGTCGCACGGACGGATCGGGTCACTGGCGGGAGTCGCCATCCGTTCACTTTTCCAACCAAGATCCTGCCATGAGCCGCGCCTATTCCGACATTGCTTTCACCCCTGCCGTACGGGCTGTCCAGACCCGTCTGGGAAGCCGCTCCGGTTACGAGCCGCTGGACCATACCGGCGATCGGCGTAATCGGCTCAGCCCCGCAGAGGTGGCATTCATCGAGGCGCGCGACGGGTTTTACCAGGCCACGGTCAGCGAGAGTGGCTGGCCTTACGTGCAGTTTCGCGGCGGGCCAGCCGGCTTCCTGAAAGTGCTGGATGAGGGCACCCTCGGTTATGCCGATTTTCGGGGCAACGTGCAGTACATCAGCGTTGGCAACCTGGAAGGCAACAGCCGCATTTCGATCATCCTGATGGACTACGCCAATCGCCGACGACTGAAGATCCTGGGGCGTGCGCGGTTGGTGAACGAAAGCGACGATCCGCAGCTGGTGGCCCGGCTCGAGCTCGCGCACTACCGTGCCCGTGTTGAGCGCGCCGTGGTCATCGACGTCGAGGGTTATGACTGGAATTGTCCCCAACACATCACGCCACGCTTTACCGACGCCGAGGTGCAGGAAATGGTCTCTGCGCTACGCGCCGAGATCGCGCAGCTTAGGGCCGGGAAGCAGGCCACGGGCGCCCTGGCCTCGACAGACGATACCTGGGGAAGTGGTGTGTTGCCACTGCGCATCAGCGGCATCCGGGAGTTGACGCCGAGGGTGCGAGTCTACGAATTGAGCGCGACGGACGCTTCGCCCCTTCCGCCGGTTCAGGCGGGTGCACATCTCGACGTGCCCGTGCAATTGCCTTCCGGTGCAGCGAGCACGCGCCGGTATTCGATTGCCGCCTTTTCGCAGCAGCGCCAGGCCTACGAGATTGCCGTGTTGCGCGAGGATGCGGGTCGAGGTGGATCGGCTGCGGTACATGACCGGTTCCGTATTGGCCAGACGCTTCATTGCGGCTTGCCCGGCAATGACTTTGCGCTGCATGCCGATCACCGGCCGGCGCTGCTGATTGCCGGTGGCATCGGCATTACACCGATCCAGGCCATGGCGCAACAGTTGCGCGTCACGGGTCGCAGCTTCGAGCTGCACTATGCAGCGCGCTCGGCCCGGGAGGCCGCCTACCTGCCCCAGTTGCAGGAGGCCTTGGGCCCGCATCTGCATTTTCATGGCGGCTCAGCACATGGACGTTTGGATGTGGGCGATGTGCTGGCGCGCGCCGTTGGCGATGCCGTCATCTATGTCTGTGGCCCCGTTGCGTTGATCAACGCAGTTCGCGCCGCCGCCGCAGCGGCGGGCATCTCCAGCGAAAGGGTTCGCTCCGAGCGTTTCCTGGCGGATGCCCGGCCGGGTCTGGACAAGCCATTGAGCGTGCGGCTCGCGCGTAGCGGCATCCGTGTCGACGTGGCGCAGGATCAGACGATTCTCGAGGCACTCGAGGTAGCCGGCGTGACGGCCTCGGCGGGTTGTCGCAATGGCAGTTGCGGCACCTGCCGGGTGAAGGTGCTCGGTGGCGAGCCTGATCACCGTGACGCGGCACTGACTCCGGACGAACGCACGCGCGCGGGCCTGATGTGCATCTGCGTTTCTCGCTCCCACACGAACAGCTTGACGCTCGACCTGTAGCCGGCAGTCGCGCCCCGTTCGTCAGCCGGCAGGAGGTCAAGCCCCACCAAGCGCGGGTCTAGAATCAGCGGCGCAATCCGGCCCGACAGGCCAATCATGCACGGGGGGAGTCACGTGGACCAATTGCACCTGATGAAGGCTTTCGTTGCGGTTGTGGATGCCAATGGATTTGCGGGTGGGGCACGCTTGCTGAAGGTGTCGGCGCCCAGTGTGACCCGCGCGGT
Organism: Burkholderiaceae bacterium; assembly: GCA_046594635.1. Lineage (GTDB taxonomy): Bacteria > Pseudomonadota > Gammaproteobacteria > Burkholderiales > Burkholderiaceae_C > CAISIP01. The sequence goes on along the minus strand of JBKJRR010000504.1, from coordinate 37,522 downwards.
CAACGAACTGGAGTCGCAGTTGGGTGTGCGATTGCTCAACCGCACGACCCGGGTCGTGCGCGTCACCGAACCCGGCACTCGCTACGCCGAAGACTGCCGGCGCATCCTGGCTGACCTTGATGCCGCCAACGCGTCGGTGCTCGGACTGCACAGCACCCCCACCGGGCAGCTGATATTGACGGCCCCTGTGCTTTTTGGTGCACGGTACGTCACGCCCATCGTCACAGAGTATCTGGGACGTTACCCCGACGTCAGTGCCGAATGCCGCTACCTGGACCGGGTGGTGAACATGATGGACGAGGGTGTCGACATCGCAGTGCGCATTGGTGAGTTGCCCGATTCGTCCATGCAGGCGGTGCGCGTGGGACGTGTGCGCCGCATCATATGTGGTTCGCCCCCTTACCTTGAGCAGCACGGTATTCCGAACACGCCTGCCGACCTGCAGGAACACGAAATAGTCTCGGCCAGCTCGGTCTCGCCGGGTGCCGAATGGCGATTGATGCAGGGCGACCGGCCCTGTATCGTCAAACTCAAGCCGCGCCTGACCTGCTCAAGCAATGACGGGGCTTTGACCGCCGCGGTCGAAGGATTCGGCCTGACGCGATTGCTGTCCTACCAGGTAAGCGACCAGCTGCAAAGCGGGCAGCTCAAGGTCGTGCTGCAGGACTACGAGCCTTTGGCCCTGCCGGTGCATCTGGTGCATCGGGAAGGACGCCATGCCTCGCGCAAGGCGCGCGCGTTCCTGGACCTGGCTGTGGAACGTCTGCGCGCCCATCCAGCGCTGAATTGAGACGCGCGCAAACTGTGTGTCACACGTTCAATGCCGCGCAGTCCCGGGCCACAGGCCGAGTCCGGGCAGGCGCAGGCGCGCATCGTTCACGTCGACGCCAAAACCCAGACCCAGCAGGTTGATCTCCAGGCCTTCCTCGCGCGCCACTGTCACGCCGGCCAGGCCGGCCAGTGACACCTGCCACCCAGTGCCGCTGGGTGCCCTGGCCAACAGCGTCGTGGGCCCGAGATAGTCCTTGCCGATGGCTGTGGGTGGCAGGTCCAGGCCCAGTTCGGGTACTGCGCGCGCCACGTAGGCGACAAATGTGTTGCTGTTCGGGCCCGGCCAGAGTCGGTACTGGCGATTCCATGGATAAGCTGCGACGGCCGCCTCGATGTGATCGATCATGGCTTGCGCGGCCGGTCCCCGGTGTTCGACCAGCAACTGCGGCGCGGCGCCGAACCAGTGCGCATCGGGGCTGCGGGTATCGGATGCGACCACCGCGTCGCCGCCGCGGTACGCGCGCCATCCGATCTTCTGATACGTGGTGTAGCTGTCGGCATCAAGGCGTTTGACGGCGATCCACGGATGGATGCCGAAGGCGCCGCGCCAGCGCACCGTGCGCGCACCGTAGACCTGCACCACGGCCTCGCGCACCACGGCCGGATCGGGCGCCTGGCCGGTGCTGTCACGGCGCGTCTCGTGCCACGGCGTGCGCAGGTCGACATCGCCAAAGGCCAGCACGCCAAATGGGCCCATCAAAAGCAGCAACACCAGTGTGGCCAGCCGCGCAGGCCATCGGGTCCAGCGGAATCGGCCCAGGAATTTGCGGGAATTGAGTGTAGAGACGGGCATCGGTTTATTCTGGCACCGCCAGTCCGGCGCGCGTGGTCGCCCGCCGAAAGTCCGACAACGCGGCATGCCCAGGGCGACCAGGCTCAGGCGCGCACGCATAATGCCGCGTGCTTAAAGTTCCTTCGTCCCTTCTACCGGCGGCCGTTGCCGCACTGATCAACGCCACCGTCTGGAGTCTGGCCTGGATTCCACTGAAGTGGCTCGAGGCCCATGGCGTGGGCACCTTGTGGACGACTCTGTTCGTCTTTGCCGCCTGCACGCTGGCCGTGCTGGCGGTGCGGCCCGGCGCCATTGTGCGCAGCTTCGCGTCGCCGCAGCTGCTGTGGCTGATGCTGGCATCGGGGCTGACCAATGTCTGCTTCAACGTGGCGCTGGCCACCGGCGATGTGGTGCGCTCGGTGCTGTTGTTCTATCTGATGCCGATGTGGGTGGTGGTGCTGGCGCGCTGGCTGCTGCATGAGGCGGTCACCGTATCGGCTCTGGGGCGCATTGCACTGGCGCTGTTGGGCGCAGTGCTGGTGCTCGGCGAGGGGCGCATGGCGCTGCCGGTGCCGTCGTCCGCGGCCGACTGGCTGGCGGTTGTGGCCGGCTTCTGCTTCGGCCTGAACAATGTGTTGCTGCGCCGGTTTGCCAACCTGACCGATGACGTGCGCAGCCTGGCGATGTTCTCGGGCGCGGTGATTTGTGCGCCGATCGCGATGCTGGTGCTGGCCTGGGTCGGGCAAGCACCGCCGCTGACGCTGCAGGGGTCGACATGGCTGGTGCTGGGGCTGTTCGCGCTGGCAGTGCTGGTCGGCAACCTGGCCTTGCAATATGGTGCCACGCGGCTGCGCGCCAACGTGTTGTCGGTGCTGATGCTCGCCGAAATCCTGGTGGCCAGTGTGTCGGCCTGGTGGGCGGGCAGCGCGGTCATGTCGGGCGCCACGGTGGCGGGGGGCTTGCTGATCGTCAGCGCCAGCCTGCTGGCCATCTTCTCGCGTGCGCCAAGGCTGCAAACGGCGCATTGAGCGACGGGCCGGCCGATCGGAACGCACCACCGATGCGGGTCACCAGGGAATCGGCTGGCCCCGGTAGTCAATGAAAAGCGCGCGGCCGGTGGCGGGCAGGCCGTCAAGTGCGGCCAGCATCTGGCTTGCCGAGTCCTGCGGGTCGAGCGTATCGGCGCCGGCAAAGGGCTGGCTGAGTCGTGAACGCACCGTTCCCGGTTGCAGCGCCGCGACCACGGCCAGCGGCCGGCGCCGTGTGATTTCGATCGCCGCTGTCTGCAACACCATGTTCAGTGCCGCCTTGGATGCGCGGTAACCATACCAGCCGCCCTTGCGGTTGTCCTCGATGCTGCCCACCCTTGCCGACAGCTTGGCCCAGATCACGCGTTCGCCGCTGGCCAGCAGCGGCACAAAGTACTTGAGCAGCAGGGCCGGGCCGATGGTGTTGACCTGCATCGCCCGCATCAGTGCGACGCTGTCGAGCTCGTCCAGGCGCTTCTCGGGGCCGCGGCCGTCGATGACCAGGGCGCCGGTGGCGTCCAGAATCAGCTGGAACGGGCCGCTGCCGGCCACGGATGTTGCGGCCTGTTGCAGGCTGGTTTCATCCTCCAGCACCAGCGATGGCTCGCCCGTGCGCGACAGTCCCACGGCGGTGATGCAACGCGTGTCGTGCTGCAACAGCTGCAACCAGGCCTGGCCGATGGCGCCGCTGGCGCCCAGCACCAGGGCGCGATAGCCGTCAACAAGTGAGTTCATCATGGTGACATGATGCCCGGGTGCGTCGACCGCTGCAAAGAGTCCGGGGCACGACCGCATGCTGCGCGGTGTTATCTTGGCGTGCCTGCTGACCCCATCTACACGCACCACCATGACCGCACCCTTGCTCGAATATCTGCAACTCGACGACATCCGCATGCGGGTGGCCGTTCAGGGCCAGGGCCCGCTGGTGTTGTTCTGCCATGGCTGGCCCGAGAGCTGGTATTCGTGGCGCCATCAGATGGCTGCGGTGGCAGGGGCTGGCTACCGCGCGGTGGCGCCGGACATGCGCGGCTACGGCGCAACCGATGCGCCACAGGAGCCGGGCAGGTATTCGTTGCTGCATCTGGTGGGCGACATGGTTGCCTTGCTCAAGGCACTAGGCGAAACGCAGGCGGTGGTGGTCGGCCATGACTGGGGCGCACCGGTGGCCTGGCACGCCGCCCTGCTGCGGCCGGACCTGTTTCGCGCGGTCGTCGGCATGAGCGTGCCGTATGCGCCGCCTTCAAAAGTCGACCTTGTCAGCGCGCTGGAGAAGCAGGGCATACAGGACTTCTACATCCAGTATTTCCAGACTCCCGGCGTGGCCGAGGCCGAGTTCGAGCGTGACGTGGCGGCGTCCATCCGGCGCATCCATTTCAGTGGCTCGGGCGACGCGCCGGAGCAGGCCAGTTTCGGTATCCTGGCGCCGGGTACCGGGTTTCTGTTCAATACGATCGAACCACCAAGTCTGCCGTCCTGGATGGATGCGGCCGACGTGGCGTATTACGCTGGCGAGTTCGGCCGCGCCGGTTTCCGCGGTGGCCTCAACTGGTACCGCTGCCTGCGCCTGAATGCCGAACTGCTGGCGCCGTGGCGTGGCGCGCCGATCCACCAGCCGTCGATGTTCATTGCTGGCGCGCGCGACGGCGTGTTGCGTTTTCCGGCGTCAACGGCGCAGATCGAGCGTTACGCCAGCAGCTTGCCGGGCTTGCGCGGATGCCACATTCTTGCGGGTGCGGGGCACTGGATACAGCGCGAACGTGCGGCCGCTGTCAGTGCCCTGTTGCTGGAGTTCCTGCACGGCTTATGACGGCGGCCCTGCACATGGCGAAATGCTGTGGTTTTCTTGCCGATCCTGCATGCCCAAAGGGCGTCTGGGCTGCCTTCTCCGCGTAAACTCGGGCTTGACAAAGCCGGCGCAGAACGGTCAGGCCCACACAAGGCAGGGAAGTCAGCAGACAGGCGGTGCCAATTCAGGGGAGACCCGTCACGGTTACGGTATCGTGCCGACGCAGTAACTACATGACACAGTCGATCCAACGCAGCGGTTTGTCTGCGGCATTGACACGCTGGTCGCTCAGGCGCAAATTGATCGTGGCCTGTGTGGCCGTCGAGATGCTGGCCATCAGCCTGATCTGGATCGGTGCCGAGCGCCTGATGCAGCAGACACTCAAGTATCAGGCCTCGGCACAGGCGCAGGAGGTTCTCGCCTTGCTCGACCAGGCACTGGCTCCAGCGCTGGCACAGCGCGATTTTGCGGCGGTGCAGCAAACGCTCGACCTGGTGCGCCATCCGCAGGCCATCCACTATCTGGTCCTGTTTGACCACCGCAACCGGCCGATCGCATCTTCGGGTTGGGATCTGTCCAGGACCTTGCCGGCGCGCGACACCGGCGCCGTCGACCTGGACCGGCCAGATGCCACGCTGCATCTGGCCGCGCCTGTCGCGCTTGCCGGCCAGACCATTGCGCGACTGGAACTGGGCCTGTCAACCCAACGCTTGCGCCAGGCGCGTGACGCGTTTCGCGAAAACGGGCTGTGGATCGGCGCGCTCGCGTTGGCCATGTCCGCCTTGTTGCTGATCATCATCGCCTATGCGCTGACACGCAATCTGGCTGCCTTGTCCAGAGCCAGCCGACTGGTGGCGGCGGGCCAGTTCGATATCGCCCTTCCGGTGCGCACGCGCGACGAGGCCGGGCGGCTGGCAGCGGCGTTCAACACCATGGCAGCCACCATCCAGCATCGTATGGCCGCGCTGGAACACAGCGAGCAGCAGCAGGCGCAGCATCTGGCGGATGCGGCGCGGGAGCGCGCGCGGCTGACCACCTTGCTCGGTGCGCTGCAGATCGGCATCCTGTTCGTCGACGCCGACCAGCGTGTGGTGTATGCCAACGCACTGTTCTCCCGTATCTGGTCGCTCAACGGCCTGCAACCGGGCACACCGGTTTCGGATACGGTGCCTCTGATGGCACGGCAGGTGGGTGTCGACTGCGTCGACGTACTCGAGATGATGCTCGGCGACGGGGTGGATCCGCCCTTCGTCGACAGCGAGATCACCATGCGCGACGGCCGACTGATCGCACAGCGCATGCAGGTGGTGGCCGATGGTCCGCACGGGCGCGGCGGGCGCATCTGGTTGCACGAGGACGTCACGCAAAGCCGGCGGGCCGAGCAACGCGCCCGCCTGACACTGATCGATCCGCTGACCAGCCTGCCCAACCGCCGTGGCCTGTACGACGCGCTGGACAAGGCTCTGATGCAGGCCAGCGACCAGCGCGAGGGCTTGGTGCTGGTATTCATCGACCTGGACGATTTCAAGCATGTCAACGACTTGGCCGGTCATCGCGTGGGTGACCAGATCCTGGTCATGGTGGCCAAGGCACTGGCCAGAGCGATGCAACCCGGCGAGACGGTGACGCGCCTGGGTGGCGACGAGTTTGCCATCGTCAGCCCCGGCAACAACGCCAAGGATGCCCAGGCGCTTGCGCAGCGTCTGACCGAAGTGGTGTCGGCGTTGCGTGTGGACCTTCCGAGCCAGAGCATGGTCGTGGGTTGCAGCATGGGCTTGGCGCTGTATCCGGCCCATGCCCGCACGGCCGATGACCTGATTGCCTGCGCCGACACCGCGATGTACCAGGCCAAGCTCGACGGCAAGAACGGTTGGGGCCTGTACCGCGACGATGTGGTCCGCGCACGCGCCGAGTCCGAGCGCGTGATCTGGAATGGCCGTATTTTCCGGGCCATGCGGGACAAGCGCCTGCAGCTGCATTACCAGCCGGTCATGCGCATGTCCGACATGGGCATCGCCTACCACGAGGCGCTGCTGCGCATGGTCGACGAGGACGACGAGACGCGGCTGATCGCGCCGGCCGCATTCGTGCAACACGCCGAACGCAGCGGCAAGATCCGCCAGATCGATCGCTGGGTATTCGAGACCTGCATCAGCATGCTGGCGCGGTCCCAGGCATCTGTTCGCATCGCGGTCAATCTGTCACCGCGCACGCTGGACGATCCCGGTTTTGTCGGTTTCCTGCGCGATGCGCTGCAGCGTTACGACGTCGATCCGCGGCGACTGCACATCGAGCTGACCGAAACCGCGGGCATGGGCGACCTGATGTCCGCCCGCCCGACAATCGCAGCCTTGCGCAGTGTCGGATGTGCGGTCCATCTGGACGACTTCGGCAGCGGTTTCAGTTCGTTTGCCCACCTCAAGCTGCTCGAGGTCGATGGCATCAAGATTGATGGCAATTTCGTGCGCGACCTGACGTCGGACGCCAGCAACCGACTGGTGGTGGCCTCATTGATCGAGATCGCGCGCAGCATGAACAAATCCACCGTGGCCGAGTGCGTGGAAGATGCGGCCACTCTCGAGGCGCTGCGCGAACTCGGCGTCGAACATGTCCAGGGTTTTCACCTCGGGCGTCCGGCCAACGATCTGGTGATGGAGCCGCGCCAGAACGAGCATGTCCGGCTGGTGGCCCAAGCCGGAAAATTCGTGCGGGGCACAGCCTAGGCACCAAGGTCATCTGACTCCACGGCGCGTCGCAATGCCGCGCGGGCCAGCAGACGGGTCGAATCCAGCGTGGGCAGCGGTGCATTCGCGTCGTGGATGATCAGTGGGATCTCGGTGCATCCCAATATGACGGCATCACAACCTGCTTCTTGCAATCGCGTGATGATCTGGCAAAAGACGGCAGTCGACTGCGCAGTGAAGATGCCTTCGACCAGTTCGTCCATGATGATGCGGCCCATTGCCGCGCGGTCGCCGGGCGAGGGGCGTACACAGGCCAGACCGTGCCGCGCCAGGGCTTGCGGGTAGACCTCGCTGTCCACCAGCCAGCGGGTGCCGGTCAGGCCCAGGGTGCGAAAGCCGCGGCGCTTTGCCTCGTCGGCCACCACGTCGGCAATATGCAGCCACGGCAGTGGCGAGGTGGGCAGAACCCATTGCATTGCCTGGTGAATGGTGTTGTCGGGGCATACCAGGAATTCGGCTCCGGCTGCCGCCAGCTTGTGCGCCGATGCCAGCATCAGCTTTGCAACGCCGGGCCAGTCGTCCTGGTCGATACATCCCATGTATTGCGACAACGACGGCGTATGCATGGAAACCTCGGGGTGCCTGTATGGGCCCAGCCATTGGGCACCTTCCTTGCAGATGGTGCGGTAACACAAGGACGCTCCTTCAGACGAACAGGCGACGATGCCAATATGTGCCGTCATCGGGGACTTCGCAGACGCGATGCTCGGGATGTGATGCGGGTCATGCCGGCGCCGTTGTTGCGCCAGCAGCCGGCTCGATGCAAGCCAGGGCTGCGGCCAGGTCGGGCAACAGCGCGTCGGGATGGATCAACGCCAGCCACCCACTGCGCCGGGCGATATCGTGTGGCTGGTGCGTCAGGCCGCAGACCACGAGCCGGACGTTGGCGTCGGCGCAGCGCCGTGAAAGATCGATCAGCGCGTCGATGCCGGTGGAGTCGATATAGATCACGTTCTTGAGGTCGACCACCAGGGCGCGCGCCGGCAACCTCAACGCCATGTCGCTGACCAGTTTGACCGCGCCGAAGAACAGCGCGCCATAGAGCCGGTAAGCACGCGCACCCGCCGGGGCGAGCTGCGGATACTGCGCATCGACCAGTGGTTCACTGCGCGAAAGGCTCGAGATACGGTAGATGAAGGTGACGCAGGCCACCAGCAGGCCGACCTCGACCGCCACCGTAAGGTCCAGCACCACGGTCAACAGGAAAACCGCCAGCAAGGTGACGCGGTAGGGCAGTCGGTAATTGCGCAGGTGCAGAAACTCGCGCCACTCGCCCATGTTCCAGGCCACATAGAGCAGGATGGCAGACAGGCAGGCCAGCGGAATAGTGCCGGCCAACGGCGCTGCAATCAGCACCACGGCCAGCAAAGTGCCGGCGTGCACGACGCCCGAGATCGGCGAGACCGCACCGCTCTTGATGTTGGTCATCGTGCGGGCAATGGTGCCGGTCGCCGGCATGCCACCCAGAAAGGGTGTGACGAAGTTGGCCACACCCTGGGCCATGAGTTCCTGGTTGGGATCGTGCCGGTCCCGTGTCAGGTTGTCGGCCACGCGGGCGCACAAGAGCGACTCGATGGCCCCGAGAATGGCCAGTGTGGACGCCGGGATCAACAGGAAACGCACCGTGGCCCAGTCGAAAGTGGGCAAGGAGAAAGTCGGCAGGCTGGCTGGAATGCCACCGAAACGGCTTTCGATGGTTTCCACTGGCAGACCCAGCAGCCAGACTGTCGTTGCAGCCACCACCAGCGCCACGATGCTGCCTGGAAAAGCAGACAGCCGGGCCAGCAGGCCGGCGCCAAGGGCCCATTGCTTGCGCAGGTGCTCCCACAACAGAATCAATGCCAACGACGCACTGGAGATCAGCACCGCAAACGGATTGGCCGTCGCCGCTGCCGACCACAAGACCTGCACCATGCTGAACAGATCGGCCGGAACCGCCTTCACCTGCAGGCCGAAAAAATCCTTCACCTGCGACAGGGCGATCAGCACGGCAATGCCGTTGGTGAAGCCGATCACCACCGCCACTGGAATGAAACGCACCAGCACACCGAGGCGGAAGAACCCGAGCAGGAACAGCAACACGCCCGACATGGCCGTGGCGATGATGAGGTTGGCCACGCCATAACGCTCGACGATGCCGTAGACGATGACGATGAAGGCGCCAGCCGGACCGCCGATCTGTACCTGGCTGCCGCCAAGCACGGAAATCAGGAAGCCGGCAATGATGGCGGTGAACAGGCCGGCTTCGGGCTTGAGCCCGCTGGCGATCGCAAAGGCCATGGCCAGCGGCAAGGCCACCACACCGACCGTGACGCCCGCAACCAGATCGCGGCTGAAATCGCCGCGCCGGTAACCTGGAAGTGTGTCCAGCAGCTTGGGCCGAAAGGCGAACGAAAACTTCATGTCCAGTTGCGGGGACGCGATCCCTGGAATCGGACGGCTATCGCTGCCCGGAGCGGAAAACACGGTGTCGACGGTGGGTCATCATAAACCGGCAATCGCCGCACCTTGCCTTGGCGCGACATCGGGAAACACGGCTGCGCCGGAACCGGCTCCGGAGCCACGTCACGCGTACCGCCGTCAGGGGTTCGCCCGTAGACTACCGCGCAAACCACGCGCCCGGTTCCCAGGGCGCACGTCTTCAACCAACCGGACCAACCTGATGCGACTGATTCTTACGCTCTCCTGCCCCGACCGCCCTGGTATCGTGCACGCCGTCAGCGGTCTTTTGCTCGCCCAGGGTGGCAACATCGTCGAGGCCGCGCAGTTCGACGATACCGTGGCCGGTGTGTTCTTCATGCGGGTGTGTTTCGAACTGCCCAAGGCCGACGCCAAGACAGCGGCCCAGATGGACGAGGTGTTTGCGCCACTGGCCGCGGAGTTCGGCATGAAGGTGCGTTTTGCCGCGGCAGCGCGACCGATCCCCACGGTGATCATGGTGTCTCAGCATGGCCATTGCCTGCATGATCTGCTGTTTCGCTTGCGCTCCGGTGTGTTGCCGATCGACGTGCGCGCCATCGTCTCCAACCATCGCGATTTCTATCAGCTGGCGGCCAGCTACAACATTCCGTTTCACCACATTCCGGTCAAAGCCGATACCAAGGCTGCGGCAGAAGCCAAGCTGCTTGATCTGTTCGAGGCTGAAGGTGGTGAACTGCTGGTGCTGGCGCGCTACATGCAGGTGCTGTCGGACGATCTGTGCCGCAAGCTGTCGGGCCGTGCGATCAACATCCACCACTCCTTCCTGCCCAGCTTCAAGGGCGCACGCCCTTACCAGCAGGCACACGACCGCGGTGTCAAGCTGATCGGCGCCACGGCCCACTATGTGACTGGCGATCTGGACGAAGGCCCGATCATCGAGCAGGACGTGGCGCGCGCCACGCACAGCATGGATGTGGCAACACTGACCACACTGGGCCGCGACACCGAGAGCGCCGTACTTGCGCGTGCCGTGAAGTGGCACGCCGAGCACCGCATCCTGCTCGACGGCCACAAGACGGTGGTGTTCCGCTAGACATGGGTTCACGGGCCTGCGCCGTCTGGCGTCGGCGACAATCCCTGCGGCCAACTTGCCGCTCTGTGGAAATGAACCTGTCCGACTGCGCTCCCGATGAGCAACGCGATCTCGCGCTGCTGGGCGAACGCATAGGCGTGACCCACCTGCGCCAGCGGCTGGGGCTCGAAGGCGAGCGCCAGAACGGCCCGCGTTTGCAGCACAAGTTGATTCGCGCCGGACTTACGCTCGGTGGTCTGCGCAAACGCGGGCGGCGCAATGTGCTCAACATTCAGTTGCGCCACAACACCGTGCAGCTCGCGCGCCTGCCCCGAGACTTTGACGGCGCCACGCTGCTGCACATCAGCGATCCACATCTGGACATGGATGTGGCCTTTCTCGACCACCTGATTGACAGCGTGCAGGGACTGGTCTTTGACACCTGTGTGCTGACCGGCGATTTCCGCTTTCACGGCTTCGGTCCCTACCAGGACGTGCTTGACGCGCTCGCGCGCCTGCGGCCCCATCTGGGGACACAGGTGCAGGCGGTCCTCGGCAACCATGATTCGATCCGCATGGTGACCGGCATGGAGGCGCGCGGCATACCGGTGCTGATGAACGAGTCGGTCCGACTGCACCGGGGCGCTGCCTCGCTGGCGCTGGTGGGGATCGATGATGCCCATTACTTTCGCACACACAACCTGCACAAGGCGATGGCGGACGTGGCACCGGACGATTGTGTGGTGCTGCTGTCGCATACACCCGAGCCGTACCGGCAGGCGGCCCATGCCGGCGTGCACCTGATGCTCAGCGGCCACACCCATGGCGGCCAGGTCTGCCTGCCGGGCGGCATTCCGATCCTGACGGACACGCCAACACCACGCGCCTATGTACGCGGCGCCTGGTCGTACCGGGAGATGGCTGGATACACCTCGGTCGGCTGTGGTTCGTCGGTGGTCGATGTACGGCTCAACTGCCTGCCTGAATTGACGCTGCACACCCTGCGCTGCGCCTGAAAGGCGTGGGTCCGATGGTGGCCGTATCGGCCCCGTTGCAACAAAGGACAATCAGCGCGCGACGAGAATGCCGGGGGGTTTGCCTGCTGCACACGCCAAGGGGCACCGCGGCGTTCCTGGCCAATGGTTCACCGAATGATCCCCCACCGCCTTTTGGGCGCAACTGATTGCCATGGACAATTTCCGAGATCCTGCCATTTTGTTTTTCGTGTTCGGCCTGCTCGCTGGCCTGATGCGATCGAATCTGGAAATTCCGCAACCCATTGCACGGTTCCTGTCGTTGTATCTGTTGATGGCGCTGGGCCTCAAGGGCGGGTTTGCGCTGGCTGCCTCCGGCCTGTCGCGCGAGGTGGTCACCAGTTTGTTGTGCGCCTTGTTGCTGGCCGCCGCGGTGCCGGCGCTGGGTTACATGCTTCTGCGCCGCTGGCTCAATGGCTTTGACGCTGCGGCCATTGCCGCGACTTATGGGTCGGTCAGTGCGGTGACCTTCATCACGGCCGTCCAGTACCTGGACAACCACCACATCGTGTTTGGTGGCCACATGGCGGCGGCCATGGCCTTGATGGAGTCACCCGCCATCATCATGGCGGTAGTGCTGGCGAACCGGGTGCGCACCCAGGCCGCGGGCAGCGGCGGCGGGAGCCAGCCGCTGGGGAAAATCCTTCACGAGTCACTGACCGATGGCGCGCAATTGCTGCTGCTCGGCGCCATGCTCGTGGGACTGCTCACTGGAGATGCCGGCCAGAAAGCGATGCAGCCGTTTGCGGTCGACCTGTTCAAGGGCATGCTGGCCTTTTTTCTGCTCGACATGGGCCTGTCCGCGGCACGCAACATGGGCAGCCTGCGCGGCAAATCGCCGATCGTGCTGGTCTACGCGCTGGTGGCGCCGCTGGTGCATGCCGGCCTCGCCCTGTTGCTGGCCATGGCGTTCGGCCTGTCGGTTGGCGACGGCGGTCTGCTGATGGTGCTGGCGGCCAGCGCTTCCTACATTGCGGTGCCGGCCGTGGTGCGCCACGCGATTCCCGAAGCCAATCCGTCCCTGTTCATCGGCATGTCGCTGGGTCTGACGTTTCCGTTCAATATCCTGATCGGCATACCGCTGTATGTCGGTATCGCCAACTCGGTGCTGGGGGGTTGACGCGGGCGGCTCCAACACACGGGGCGCATCGCGCTTTGCGACAGTCGGACCGTCCGAACGCTGTCGCTCTCATGCAGTTGCCGATGCAGGCAACGCCAGCAATTCTCCGAGCAGGGCGCCCAGCGCCAGGTCATCGATCTGACCGAGCTGGTTCAGTTGCAGCTGGCCCTGGCGATCGAACACCAGCAGCGTCGGCGTGCCGCCCATCCGGTAGGCCTGCATCGTGCGTGGCATCGGGCCGGGGTCGCCCGGCATGTCGATGCCGACCGGAAATCCGATGCGGTATTCATGCAGGAACACGCGCAATGCGGCCGGCGTCATCACCGCATGGTGCTCGAACACGGTATGCAGGCCGATCACCATCAGATCGCGGCCGGCGAACACTTGTGTCAGACGTTTGGTTTGCGGCAGGCCATGGGCGACACAGCCGGGGCACAACATCTGGAACGCATGCACCACCACCACCTGTCCACGCAGCGCGGACAGGCTCAGCGGCTCGGGTGTATTGAGCCATTCGCTGACCTGCAGCTCCGGCGGATGGGTGGTGGTGTGGGGCATGGTGGCTCCTCGTAGGGGTGATGCAGGCGCAGGCAGGTGGCAGGGCCGCCAAGCGGTCGTCCTGGCCGGCACCCGTGCCACAGCGGGAAAGTCCACTGGCATCACAAACACGATGTTCACATAATTGGGGGACGGGTTCAACGCCTCGAGGGCGACGATCTCCACCACGGCTTGGTCGTCGAATCGGGCAGCGTGCACCTTTTGCGCAGGTGCGCAGCGATCAGGGGGTTGCGGCGTGCTTTGCGTAGCGCAGACGCAGCGCACGCCCGAACCAGAGCCCCAGGGCAGCGATGGCGCCGCCTGCGAGCGCCACCACCATGGCCGATCCCACCCGGTCAATCAGTCCTGCGGCGAGCATCGCGCCGACCGACTGGCCCAGGAACAAGGCCGCAGCGAACAAGGACACACCGGTGCCACGTGCCTGGGGCGCCATATGTGCGGCATTGGCCTGCATGGTGTTGTGGAACATGAAAAAACCGAAACCGGCGAGCAGGCTGGCCGGCACCGTCAACCACCACCAGGGCGCGTACGCCACGACCAGCGCTGCAACACCCATCGTGCTGCCGCCGGCTGCGGTCAGGCCATGTTGCCCCAGGCCGGCGATCAGACGCCGGGCGCTGGCCATGTAGACCATTCCGCCAAGGCCGAACAACGCGACGATGGCGCCGGCACCTGACAGCGACAGATGCAGGGTGCGGTGCAGATGGGTGGCCCACAGGGCCAGTACGCCAAAGCCGGCCGCACCCTCGGCGAACGCGACCAGCAGTACGATCCGCGACCAGCGGCCGGTGAGGATGGGCATTGTCTGCGCGAAAAATGACGCGATTGGCGCCGCGGCGGCAGGTGGATTGTCCATGCGCGCCTGCGCGGTTTTCTGGCGCTGCCAATCCTTGAGCAACAGCGTGCCGACCGCACCGAACAGCAGCGCCAGTACGACAAAGGCCCAGCGCCAGCCCAGCGTATGGGTCATCAGGCCGCCGACCAGCTGGCCTGCGCCAATACCCAATGTCGTGCCCAGGCCGACCCGCGCCAGCGTCTCCTGCAACTGGTCGAAGCGGACGTTGTCTCCGATCCATGCCATTGACAGCGGAATGATGGCGGCCGCCGCCAGCCCGGTGGCCATGCGTGCCAGCACCAGCAGATCCAGGCTGGCTGCAAAGACGGCCAGCGCACTGCCGATGCCGCAGGCCAGCGTGGCCCAGGCGACGATGCGGAACTTGCCCAGCCTATCCCCCAGCGGGCCATAAATAAGCTGGGCCACGCCGTAAACGATGGCGAACATCGAGACCACCTGCGCCACCTTTGTGAGGCTGGCATCGAAGCTGCGCGACAACTCGGGCAGCATCGCATCACAGATGCGCTGCGCCACCATGCTGGAGAACGTTGCAAACGACAACAGCAGGATCGAGCGCTGGGTTGCGGCGGAAATGGGCGCGTTGGCTGGGATGGCGTTCGGGGACAAAAGCTGATGGACTTGAAGGGTTCGGTTGCGGCACACACGCATGGTGCGGCTGCGGGCTGGCGCATTGTAGGCAGGGCATTGCCCCGCTGCAGGGGCGGTGTGTGATGGCAGCGTGCACTGCGCCGTGGGCCGTCATCTGGCAAGCGCGAGCGGGCCATTGTCAGTGTGGCCTGGGTCTGACGCATCCACAGCCGACAATAGAGCCATGAAAGCACCCCCGCGCCTGCAGTCCCTGGTCGATGAAGGTCTGATCGATACCGTTGTACGCCAGCTCATGAGCGGCAAGGAAGCCATGGTCTACGTGGTGCGCAGCGGGGACGAGACCCTGTGCGCCAAGATCTACAAGGAGGCCACGCAGCGCAGTTTTCGCCAGGCGGTCGACTACACCGAGAACCGCAAGGTCAAGAACTCGCGCCAGGCCCGCGCCATGGCCAAGGGCACGCGCTTCGGCCGCCAGGCTCAGGAAGCGGCCTGGCAAAGCGCCGAAGTCGATGCCTTGTACCGGCTCGCAGGTGCCGGCGTGCGTGTGCCCAAACCGCACAACTTCCATGACGGCGTGTTGCTGATGGAACTGGTCAGCGACGACAACGGCGATGCCGCGCCGCGGCTCAACGATGTGGACCTGACGCCGGAGCAGGCGCGGGTGCACCATGCCACGCTGCTGCTCGAAGTGGTGCGCATGCTGGGCGCCGGCATCGTGCACGGCGATCTCTCGGAGTTCAACATCCTGCTCGCGTTCGACGGCCCCGTCATCATCGACTTGCCGCAGGCGGTGGATGCTGCTGGCAACAACCATGCGCAGCGCATGTTGCTGCGCGATGTGGCCAATCTGCGCGACTTTTTCGGGCGCTTTGCGCCAGAACTTCTGCAGACTGACTTCGGCCCCGAGATCTGGGACCTGTACCAGCGCGGTCTGCTGGACCCATCGGTAAGCTTGACCGGCCGGTTCGCGCGCAAGACCGGCGCAGTGGACGTGGGCCACCTTCTGAGTGAAATCGATGACGCCCGGGCCGAGGAATCCGCGCGGCGGTTGCGCATGCAGGGAGTGCGATGACGGTTGCCAGGTTCTTGCTCAACGACGGTCAGTCGGGCCGTCGTCGTGCGACGGGCGCGCGCGCATGACCCAGCGATTGACGTTGTCCTGCGCCTTGCTGCTGACCGTCCCGCCGGTGCTGTGGGCCGGCAACGCGATCGTGGGCCGACTGGTACGCGACGACATCCCACCGTTCACGCTGAACTTTTTGCGCTGGGTCATTGCGTTTGCCATGCTGCTGCCGCTGGCTGCCTGGGTGCTGCGCCGCTCGGGCGGCATGTGGCCACACTGGCGCCGTTTTGCGTTGCTCGGGCTGCTTGGCGTGGGCCTGTACAACACCTTGCAGTACATGGCGCTGCAGACTTCGACCCCCCTGAACGTGACGCTGGTGGCGTCGAGCATGCCGCTCTGGATGCTGGCACTCGGCGCGCTTTTCTTCGGCGCCAAAGTCACTCGCCGGCAATTGCTGGGCGCCGTGTTCTCGATCGCCGGTGTGGCGGTGGTGCTGGCGCGCGGTGAACTGGCCCAGTTGCTCGAACTGCGCCTGGTGATCGGCGACGTGTTCATGCTCGGTGCCACGTTCTGCTGGGCGAGTTACAGCTGGCTGTTGGCGCGTCGAGCCGAACCCGACATGATCCGCAACGACTGGGCTGCCTTTTTGCTGGCGCAGGTGACAATGGGCCTGATGTGGTCGGGCGCGTTCACTGCCGGGGAATGGGCGCTCACTGATGCACATATCCGATGGAGCTGGCCCTTGCTGGCGGCTTTGCTGTTCGTGGCGGTGGGGCCAGCGGTGCTGGCCTACCGCTGCTGGGGTCTGGGCGTGCAACGCGCCGGCCCGGCGGTGGCCGGATTTTTTGCCAACCTGACGCCGTTGTTTGCAGCCGTGATGTCCACGCTGTTCCTGGGCGAGGTACCTCAGCCGTACCACTTGCTGGCGTTTGCGCTGATCGTGGCCGCAATCGTGGTCTCGTCGCGCTGAGGTTGAGCCGGCGGTCTTGCGTCTTGCAATAGACTGGAAGCCACCCGGCCTGCGCCGTCAGCATGCTTCAAGAATATGGTTGCCTTCGACCACGCACCCTCCTATTACGCCCACTGCGCGCACCAGGCGCCGCCACGGCCTGCCCTGAGCGGCACCGTGCAAGCCGATGTGTGCATCGTCGGCGCCGGCTACACCGGCCTGTCGGCGGGCATTGCGCTGGCCGAGGCTGGCAAGCGCGTCGTGATCCTGGAGCAGTCGTCGGTCGGCTGGGGCGCGTCCGGGCGCAACGGTGGCCAGATCGTGCACAGTTATTCGCGCGACCTGGACGTCATCGAGGCCAGCTACGGCCATGCCGTGGCCGAACCCCTGGGTCGCATGATGTTCGAGGGTGCCCAGGTGATCCGCGAGCGGGTGGCCAAGTACGCCATCGACTGCGACCTCAAGGATGGCGGCATCTTTGCTGCGGTCAATCGGTCCAAGGCCAAGGGTTTGATTGCGCAAAAGGCGCTGTGGGAGCGCTGGGGCCATCCGGGCCTGACCTTGGTGGACACGCCCACCGAGGTGCGCAAACTGGTGGGCACTGACCGCTACAGCGCGCTGCTGGTGGACCCCACGGGTGGCCACTTCCATCCTCTGAACCTGGCGCTGGGCGAGGCCGTCGCGTTCGAGAGTCTGGGCGGCTCGATCCACGAGGGCTCCGGCGTGCTCAAGATCGAGCGCGGCACGACCGCGGTGGTGCACACCGCCCAGGCCCGGGTGCGGGCAGCGCAGGTGATCGTGGCCTGCAATGCCTATGGAGGCACGCTGGAACCCAAGCTGGCCAGCCGCTCCATGCCATGCGGTACGCAGGTGATCGCGACTGCGCCGCTGGGCGCACTGGCCGATGAGCTGATTCCGTCCGACTACTGCGTGGAAGACAACAACTTCCTGCTCGACTATTTCCGGCTGTCGGCCGACAAGCGCCTGATCTATGGCGGTGGTGTGGTCTATGGCGCGCGCGATCCGAAAGAGGTGAAGTCCCTGATACGGCCGCAGATGCTCAAGACCTTCCCTCAATTGCAGGATGTGCAGATCGACTTCGGCTGGACCGGCAATTTCCTGTTGACGCTGTCGCGTCTGCCGCAGGTGGGTACGCTGGCGCCCAATATCTTTTTCTCGCAGGGCTGTTCCGGCCACGGCATCACCTTTACGCACTTGATCGGTCGGGTGCTGGGCGAGGCCTTGCAGGGTGACACCACCCGCTTTGATGCCTTCGGGCGTCTGCCGCACCACCCGTTTCCGGGTGGGCGTGCCCTGCGTGTGCCCTTCACGGCGATGGGCGCCTTGTGGTATCAGCTGAGGGATCAACTAGGCGTTTGAGCTGCAACTGGAGACAAGGACATGAGTGACAACAAGGAATTCGACATCGTCGTTCACGGAGCGACTGGTTTCACCGGCCGCCTAGTGATTGAATATCTGCTCAAGCAGTACCCAGCCGGTGCCGGTCTGCGTTGGGCCATGGGGGGGCGCAGTGCCGACAAGCTGGCGCAGGTGCGCGACGAGATCAAGGCGCCCGCCGATACGCCCCTGGTCGTCACCGACAGCGCGGACCCGGCCAGCCTGGAGTCCTTGATGGCGCGCACCCGGCTGGTGCTGACCACGGTCGGGCCGTACCAGTTGTATGGCAACGAGCTGGTCGCCGCGTGTGCGAGGTCGGGCGTGGACTATGTCGACCTGTGTGGCGAGCCGGCCTGGATGCGCCAGATGATCGATGCCCATGAGGGGCGGGCCAAAGGCAGCGGCGCGCGCATCGTGTTCTCGTGTGGCTTCGACTCGATTCCGTTCGATCTGGGCGTGGCGATGCTGCAGGACGAGATGCGGCGTCGTTTTGCCAGCCCGGCGAACCGCGTACGCGGTCGCGTGCGCAAGATGAAGGGCACGTTCTCGGGCGGCACGGCAGCCAGCCTGAAAGCCACGATGGCCGCTGCAGGCCAGGACCCCAAGGTGTACGAACTGCTGCGCAACCCGTTCTCGCTGACCCCGGGATTCGAGGGCCCGCGCCAGCCCTCGGGCAGCAAACCCATGTTGGATGAGGCTCTCGGTGCCTGGGTCGCACCCTTCATCATGGCGGCGATCAATACGCGCAATGTGCACCGGTCCAATTTTTTGCTGAACCACGCCTGGGGTCAGGACTTCGTCTACGACGAGATGCTGGTCACCGGCAAAGGCGAGAAGGGCGAGGCCATTGC
Source organism: Burkholderiaceae bacterium (assembly GCA_046594635.1). GTDB lineage: Bacteria > Pseudomonadota > Gammaproteobacteria > Burkholderiales > Burkholderiaceae_C > CAISIP01. The sequence continues at coordinate 18,451 of JBKJRR010000504.1, read as the reverse complement.
CCATGCCGTGGCGGCTGACAAGTCACTGGGCGCCGAAGGTGGCCCGCAACCGGGTGAAGGGCCTTCGCGCGCGCAGCGCGAGGCCGGTCACTACGACGTGTTGTTCATCGGCGATAACGCACGGGGTGATCGCTTGTTTGTCGGCGTCACCGGCGACCGTGATCCGGGCTACGGATCGACCTCGAAGATGATCACTGAGGCCGCGGTCTGCCTGCTGCAGGACGCAACCAAACCAGCCGGCGGCATCTGGACACCGGCGTCGGCCATGGGCGCGCGGCTGATGGAGCGACTGCAAAAAAATGCCGGCCTGACGTTTGTCGTCGAGGCCGGCTAGGCAGATTCAACCGGCTGCGCCAGCCGCAGCCGCCTTGCCATGCATCGGCAGGATCCTGACCGGTGTGCGGTCGATCAGGCCGAGCACCACCTGCCATGCGATCGCCACGGCGCCGACAATGAAGTCCACGTCACCGATGGTGCCGTCGGCGAACGGCCGGGACGCTTCGAGTCGGCTAACGGCGGAGCCCTTTTCCTTGACGAGGTGGGCGAGTTGCCGCTGTCCGTGCAGGCTAAATTGCTGCGCGACCTGGTGCGCGATGGGGCGTTTCGCGCCGATCTGTATCACCGCTTGTCGGTCTATCCGGTGCCGATACTGCTGCTGCGCGAGCGCGGTGATGATGTGCTGCTGCTGGCGGGTCGCTTTCTGGAGCTCAACTGCGCCCGGTTGGGACTGCGCAGCCTGCGTTTGTCAGCCGACGCGCAGGCCATGGTGCAGCAGCGTGCCAGCCAGCATGGCCAGGGCCGGCCCCGGCAGCAATGGATAACGCCGGCGCAGCCAGAAACACAGGTTCAGTGCCATGGCGAACACCACGAAATTCAGCGGATGCCATGACGCTGGCAGCTCGCGCCAGTCACTGGCGGCGTCCACGCCCAAGGCCGCACGCAGGCCGTGTTCGGCCCAGTCCAGGCCGAGCGGGGCAACCGCGAAAAGTCCGTAGATCAGCTCGATCGGCAGCGCCACCAGTGCTGCGCTCAGACCGCCCGCCAGGTCACCACGCCAGTGGCCTGCGGGCCGGACAGCGCCGGGGGCCTCGGGCGCTGACATGCTGGCGTTGCGGCGCATCAGTCAGCGGCAGACCGGCACAAATCCAGGCCTGGGTGCCACCGTCGAGCAAGCGCGAGCCCGCAATCCGCGCACCGTTGAATGCTGTATTGGTGCCTTCGACGACCTCGGACAGCATAAATGGGCGCTCGCCGTCGGGCGACTGCAAAGCACAGGGTGACAGCCACCCGTGCAGCTGCGTGCTCGAGACCCGCTGATGCGCGCGCACCAGGTCGGCACGCCAGAAGGCGTGGTCGTCGCGGGCGAAGGGACAGGGCGTGGGCACGGCAGAACGAAGTCGGGGGGCTGGCTTTTTAGGCGGCCGTCCGGATCATCAGATGCGGGCAGGCCTCAGCGTTTGCGTGCGCGCATGCCCACCAGCGCGGAGCGACCCAGATGATGATCGCCCTCGGCCAGTTCATCTTCGTACAAACGCAGCTCCAGCAGCTCCATTTCGGCGAAATCGCGGCGCAATTGTTCTTCGGTGTACAGATGGGCCAGGATGCCGGGCCCGCCGGTCTTGTATTCGATCTGCCGCGGCGTGTATCCCTGCAGGATTAGCAGGCCACCGGGTTTGAGGCACTGCACCAAGCGTGCGAACAGTCGGCTGCGCATGTCCGGATCGGCAAACTGGATGAAGATGGCCGCGACCACATCGATCTGCGCTTGTGGCCAGTCCCATTGGTCACAGTCGGCGACCTGGTAGTCGACTTGCATGCCGGCGTCCTGAGCCAGCTTGCGCGCCTTGGCCACGCCGACGGGCGAGATGTCGAAGGCCTGCACCCGCAAGCCCTGACGCGCCAGCCAGACACTGTTGCGTCCTTCACCGTCGGCCACACACAGGGCATGACCGCCGCGCGGCAGGTGCGCGGCCTGTTCACGCAGGTAGACATTGGGCTCGGTTCCGAACAGGTAACCGGGCTCGCTGAAACGCTGGTTCCATTTGGCCGCAGCCTCGGTAAAGCCGGTGTCGGAAGTCATGACAGAAAGGTCCTTGCAAATGAAGCGGGTGGCCGGCTGCATTGTCGTGTCCTTGGCATTGGCGTGTCGGGCTGCGTGTTCCTGTCTGGCGCACAATGCCCACCATTGGAGGCGTTATGCATGATCTGACCATTCTGACCGGGGCATCGCGTGGCATGGGACTGGCCATGGCCGAGCAACTTTGCGTGCGTGATGACGTGGTTCTTTGTATCTCGCGCCAGCGCTCCGAGCCGCTGGCGACGCGCGCCCAGAGTCAGGGCGCCCGACTCACCCAGTGGCAGGCCGATCTGACCGCCCCGGCGCCGGTGGCAGAGCGGTTGCACGCCTGGCTGGCCGGGCAGGACGTGGCGACCTTCGCCAGCGTCACCCTGATCAACAATGCCGGCGTGATCGGGCAACTGGGACCACTGGAGGCCTGCCAGGCGCCGGACATGGCGCAAACCCTGCTGGTCGACCTGCTGGCGCCGATCCAGCTGACATCGGCCTTCCTGGCAGCAACGCGCCGCTGGACCATGCCACGGCGGATTCTGAATATCTCATCCGGGTTGGGGCGCCGCGCCATGGCTGGCAGTGCCTTGTATTGCGCCGCCAAGGCCGGCATGGACCATTTCAGCCGCTGCGTGGCGCTCGACGAGGCGCACAGGAGTCACCCGGTACGTATCGTTTCCCTGGCGCCCGGCGTGATCGACACCGACATGCAAAGTGCGTTGCGGGCGGGCGATCCAACGGCATTTCCTGACCGAGACAACTTCGTGCGTCTGCAGCAGACAAATGCCTTGACCTCGCCGGCCGAGGCGGCGGGGCGGGTTCTGACCTACCTTGCGCGGGCAGATTTCGGCGACACGGTGGTCGCCGACGTGCGAGACGCCTGACACGCGCCCCGTCGTCGCCTCGGCCGGCGCAACGGGGGCCACACCGCACGCGCGTAAACCGGGTCGGGTACCAACACATTCATGTCGCCATGCGGGTCTGCATGGAGTCGGGTCTCTTGATTCCTGCCAGGACCGCGTCATAACCCGATCGGTGTGCGGGCGGGAACAGGAGACCATGCAATATTTTTCCCGTGGGTTGATTGCCCTGATCGTGGTGCTGGGCCTTGCTGGGATCACCTACCTGTGGTGGCAGAAGCAGCAGATGCAGATCCAGGCCCCCGATTGCGGCGGTACCGCTGCCATCGACACCGCCGGCGCCGTATCCCTGTACCTGCGCATCTATCCGACGCTGCAAAAGGCGTATGCGTCCCTGGGTGCGGTATGAATGTGCCGACCCGGATCTGCAGTTGCGCTCAGCCGGTCAGAAGATCCTGATGCGCATGGGGGTACTACACACCCAGGCACTGAAGGCCAAACTGCGCGAACTGCGCCAGCGGGTTGCCGGACGCAGCGTGGGTCGTTGACGGTGTGCGCCGGGTGGGTGCTCAGGCCTTCTTGGCCAGACGCTCGTTCTGCGGGAACATCGCCTTGCGCGCGGCGTCGTCCATCTCGGTCTTGAACGTGTAGCGGGTCTTGATCGCCTCGGCGCGCTGCGCGGCCGGGCGGGCATTGATGGTGTCGAGCAGGCGTTTGACATGGGGCAACTTGTCCCAGGCGCCTTCGCCCAGCACGTAAGGTCCCATGCGGGCCCAGCCCCACACGGCCATGTCGACCAGGCTGTAGTCGTCGCCGAGCATGAAGGTGTTGTTGGCCAGGTGATCGTTCAGGATGCCCCAGTGGCGCCAGGCTTCGAAGTCATAGCGGTTGAGTGCGTATTCCTTGGGCTCGGGCGCAGCATGGCGGAAATGCACGGCCTGGCCGGAGTAAGGGCCGATGCCGCTGGCCACGAACATCAGCCATGACAACATCGGACCGCGCGCTGCGGGGGTGTTGGCTGGCAGGAACTTGCCGGTTTTCTCTGCCAGGTACAGCAGGATGGCATTGCTGTCGAACACCACCACGCCGTCGTCCACGATGACAGGCACCTTCGCGTTCGGGTTCAGCGCCACGAACGCCGGTGCGTGCTGCTCCCCCTTGCGGCTGTCGACCGGCACGATGTCATAGGGCAGACCGGCCTCTTCCAGGAAAAGGGCGACCTTTGCGGGGTTCGGTGCGGCGTTGTAGTAGAAGGTGATCATCGTGATGTGTCTGCGGTTGAGGAAGCGTCGAATTATCCGGCAGTGCCCCGACGGTTGCGCTCCGCGGGTTTTGTGCCGCACGATGCGCGGTGCAATTATCGAACTCGGCACAACTCCACCGCGGCCCGGGCCCCAGCCAGGCATTGCTGCGCGATCTCCAGGGCATCTTCGCGGGTGTTGCAGTTCAGCAGGAAGAAGCCGCCGACCATTTCCTCGGTTTCGGTGAATGGCCCGTCGAGCGGACCGGCTTGAATTTGCGCGCCTGAACCTGCGTATGCGCGGCAAGTTTACGGTTTGACGCAGACCGGTTACGCGGATGGAGCCGCGCGAGCATGGGCTGGCCCGCCGATCTTGCGCAACGCTGTGGCGAATCAATATCGCCGAGAATAGTTTGTAAATAGACAAACTATAGGTTAATAAATTATGATGCGGTCTTTCCGACACGAAAGTTACCCACATGGAGCTTGATTCCGTTGAACTTGACATGGCCGAGATGCGCGCATCGGCCGATCAGGCCTGCCGCCTGATGAAGGTGCTGTCCAATCCCGATCGGCTGTTGCTGTTGTGCCAGTTGGCCCAGGGCGAATTGCGCGTTGGCGAGCTCGAGCGGCTTGTGGGCGTGACCCAGCCCACCTTGTCGCAACAACTGGGCGTGTTGCGCGACGAAGGGCTGGTCAGCACCCGGCGCGAGGGCAAGGCCATTCACTACCGCATCGACAGCCCGCAGGCGCAGGCCGTGATGCTGACCCTGCACGAACAATTCTGCAAATCTGAACCGGAGACCAAGGCATGACGATCGACTGGAACCATTTCACCCCCTGGGCGTCTCTGACCGGCGGCATCTTGCTCGGCCTGGCGGCCGCACTGTTCATTCTGCTCAACGGCCGCGTGTTGGGCATCAGCGGCATCGTTGGTGGTCTGCTGGCCCCACGTTCGGGCGACACCGGCTGGCGCGTCTCCTTTCTTCTGGGGCTGCTGGCGGCGCCGCTGGTGTACGCACTGTTTGCAGAGCCGGTCGTGCCGCGCATCGATGCAGGATGGGGCCTGCTGGTACTGGCCGGCTTGCTGGTGGGTGTCGGCACACGTTACGGCTCGGGCTGCACCAGTGGGCACGGCGTTTGTGGCATGTCGCGCCTGTCGCCGCGCTCCCTGGTGGCTACCCTGTCGTTCATGGGGGCCGGTTTTGCCGTCGTCTACCTGGTCCGGCATGTGCTGGCCTGATACCGAACCGCATCTGGAGACATTGATATGAATCGATTTGTTGAATTCGCCGTAGGCCTGCTGTTTGGCGTCGGCCTGATCCTGTCGGGCATGACCGATCCGGGCAAGGTGATTGGTTTTCTCGATCTTTTCGGTGCCTGGGATCCGTCGCTGGCGCTGGTCATGGGCGGCGCCATCATCGTTGGCATGGGGGCCTTTGCGGTGGCGCGTAAACGCACCGTCAGCTTCCTGGGAGGCGCCATGTTTCTGCCCAAATCGGGCGAGATCGATCGGCAACTGGTGTTAGGCAGTCTGGTGTTTGGTGTTGGCTGGGGGCTTGCAGGTTTCTGCCCCGGCCCGGCGCTGGTGTCGCTGGGCGCGGGACAGCCCAAGGCTGCCGTGTTCGTCGTTGCGATGCTCGCGGGCATGTGGCTGTTTGACCTGGCGGGCAAGGCCGGCCCATCGAAGCTGACCGAGGGCGCGCGCTGAAACCCTCGCTGCTTCCGGCCTGGTTGCGCCACTACCAGGCCGCCTGGCTTGCGGGTGACCTCACCGCCGGTCTCATCGTCACCGTGATGCTGATCCCGCAGAGCCTGGCTTATGCCATGCTGGCCGGGCTTGCACCTCAGGTGGGTCTGTACGCAAGCATCCTGCCGCTGGTGGCCTATGCCTTGCTGGGGTCGAGCATGACGCTGGCCGTCGGCCCGGTAGCTGTGGTTTCGCTGATGACGGCCAGTGCCTTGCAGCCACTCGCGGCGGCGGGCAGCGCCGAATATGCCGCGCTTGCGGTGCAACTGGCGTTGATCTCAGGTCTCATGCTGCTGGCCTTTGGTGTTCTTCGGCTGGGTTTTCTGGCCTATCTGCTGAGCCATCCCGTGATCAGCGGCTTCATCACGGGGTCAGCGGTGTTGATCGCGATCGGCCAGTTGCCGTACATCCTGGGCGTGTCGGTTCCGGGCACCGGGGTGCTGGACAAGATCGCCGCACTGGCTGTTGCCTGGCCGCGGGCCAAGCTGCCGACAATCGTCATCGGTGTCGCGACGCTGGTGTTCCTGTGGCTGGCGCGGCGTTCGATGGCACCGATGCTGGTGCGCTGGGGTCTGTCCGAATCCGCGGCCGGATTGCTGGCCAAACTCGCGCCCATGCTGGCCGTCCTGGTGTCGACCGCCGTGGTGGCCATCGGGCAACTCGATCGCAGCGCCGGCATCGCCGTCGTGGGCGCGGTGCCGCAGGGTTTGCCGCAACTCGCGCTGGTCCTACCCGACGCCGATACGCTGGGACTGCTCTGGTTGCCAGCCTTGCTGATTGCGCTGATCGGCTTCGTCGAAAGTGTGTCGGTGGCGCAGTCGCTGGCGCTCAAGCGCCAGCAGCGCATCGTGCCGAACCGGGAACTGCTGGGCCTGGGCGCGGCCAATCTGGCCAGCGCCTTGTCAGGTGGTTACCCGGTCACCGGCGGATTCGCACGCTCGGTGGTCAATTTCGCAGCCGGGGCGCACACGCCGCTGGCCGGTGTGGTGTCGGCGTTGCTGATGGCCCTGGTCATCGCCGTGCTCAGTGGCCTTTTCTTCTACCTGCCGCATGCGGTGCTGGCTGCCACCATCATCGTGGCTGTCATCGGACTGGTCGACCTGGGCAGTTTGCGCCGGGCCTGGCGCTATGACCGCGCGGACGCCTTGTCCTTGCTGGGCACGGCGCTGGGTGTGGTGTTGCTCGGTGTCGAGGCCGGCATCGTGACCGGCGTGGCCTTGTCGCTGGGCGCACTGGTGTGGCGCAGCAGCCGTCCGCACATGGCGGTGGTCGGACGTGTTCCCGGCACCGAACATTTCCGCAATGTGCTGCGTCACAAGGTCGAGACTGTGCCCGGCCTGTTGGCTTTACGCGTCGACGAGAGCCTGTTTTTTGCCAATGCGACCGTCGTGGAGGACCGCATCGGCGATCAGTTGCGCGCGGACCCCGGGCTGTGCCAGGTCCTGCTGATCTGCTCGGCGGTGAACCAGGTCGATGCCACCGCGCTGGAGGTGTTGACAGAACTCGAGCGCAGCCTGGCTGCACGCGGCATTGTGTTCATGTTGGCCGAGGTCAAGGGTCCGGTGATGGACCGGTTGCGCGGCACAGACCTGGGACGGCGCCTGGACGGCCGCATTTTCCTGAGCGTGCACGATGCCTTCGTGTCAGCGCAGCGCGCGGCGGATCATGGTGATAGACCCGCACGCGCGGTACCGCACGGGTCTTGAATAGCCTCCCATCCGGGAGGTGCAAGTGCGGGCGATCTGTCACAGAATTCTGACTTCGACCGAGGAGGATTCGCCATGCCCAGAATATGCTGCCAGCCCGTGAATCGTCCGCTGTTTTCCCTGCTGCGCAGCGCTGGCGTCGCTGCCATGATGCTGTGCTCCGGCACCTTCGCCACGGCTGAGTGGCTGGCGCTATGCAGCAAATGCGCCAGCCCCACCGTTTTTTCGCTGACCGGCCCCGACACCGCGAATGCTGTGGCGCAGGCTCGGATGACCCGCGAGGAAATCCAGGGCTGGTGTGACAACTGGCAGCCAGGCAACCCGACCTGCGTCAAACAAGGACTGCTGGAACACGACCTGAACAAGGTCTATCGCGCCAGTGCCGATTGCAAGGCCGGGCGCATCGCGGCGGTAGACGGCAGCACCTACCAGCTGGCGGGCGTGTGGGACAACCGCGATATCGGTGTGGGCCGCAGCAAATGGCGTGATGCACAAGGCAAGATTGTCGGGCGCGACAACGCCAGTGGTGGACTGGGCATTTCGCAGCAGTGGGAGGTGTTGTGTCCGCAAACGGGCAGGCAGGCCAAGGCCACACCGACGCCGGCCGCACGGGCGGCGCCGGCACAATCTGCACCAACGGCACCTACGGCACCTACGGCAACTTCGGCAACTTCGGCGCGTGCCCCTGAATTTGCAGCCGGCCAGGTCGTGATGGCCAAATACGGCAGCCAGTGGATTCGCGCCAAGGTCAACGCCGTGCGCCAGATCAAGGGCCGCAATGGCCCCGAAGTCGCTTATGACGTGAGCCTGGTCAACGGCCAACGGGGGATCGTTCCGGCGCGGATGTTGCGTGCAATGTGAGGCGATTCGCCCGGGCCTGGCGCTGTCACTTCGCGCTCAGCCAGTGGCCCAGCAAAAGCGGTTGCGGCCATCGGCCTTGGCCTGGTACATGGCATTGTCCACACGGCGATAGGCACTGCTCGAAGTGTCGTCTGGCCGCAGCACACCCAGCCCGGCAGAAATGGTGTAGCGAAAATCCGGATGCTCGGGCAACGCGGGCGATTCGCGCAGCAGTGCCATGAGGCGGCCGATGATGGTCTCCATACCGACCGTATCGATGCGCGGCAGCAGCAGCAGGAACTCCTCGCCGCCCACCCGTCCGAAGCCGTCTTCAATACGCAAGGTCTGCTGCACGGTGCGGGCAAAGTGTTGCAGCACCAGATCCCCGGCCGGATGGCCGAAGCGGTCGTTGACGCCCTTGAATTTGTCCAGGTCGATCAGCGCAACGCCACACAGCTGCTTGCGCCGGTTCACCTGCTCGAGCCGTTGTTCAAGCTGGGCCATCATGTGGGGACGGTTGCTGATGCCGGTCAGGGCGTCGGTCTGGGATGCGCGCAGCGCCACGTCGCGCGATTGCCGCAGCGCGCGGCCACTGACCTTGAGCTCGGTGATTTCGCTGGCGATGCACAACATCCAGCCATCAGCACGCAAGGTCTCGGTGATCCAGATCCAGCGCCCGTCGCACAGGTCGGCTTCGAACGCGCGGTAGGGCAATTTTCCACGGCGTGAGCGAGCGGACGCCAACCATGCTGGGAAATCCGACGTCGTGATCAGCGCGCCAACCTTGTTGTCATGGCAGTGGGTCATCAATTCGGACCAGCTGGGGCAGGCGTCAGGAGCCAGCGCGAAAGCCTTTCGGACTGCGTCGTTGGCATATCGCAGCCGATCGTCACCGTCGAACAGAAACACCAGCAGCGGCGCTGTCTGCGCAATGGCGAGCAGTTCGCGTGAGATGGTGTCGGGCGTAATGGGTTCGTGCATCCTCTGCGGGACGCGGCGGACCGGCCGGCCACTATCCCGGCGTCATTCTAGGGCCGGGATTGCACTTTGCTGTGCGCACCCTTTACGGCAGCACCGTATCGGCTCAGACCCGTACCACCTCGGGTTTCATCGACCAAAGGATGGCCAGCACCTCGCCGCGCACCGGGGCGTCGACTTCGCAGGTTTCCAGTGCCGCCAGTACGTCGTCGATGACGGCGACGAACTCCTGTTCGCTGATGTTCATGCCGCGGTGGGTGTTCAGCATGTCCTTGCCGGCATAACTTTCCGGTCCGCCCGAGCCGACACAGAAGAAGTCGATCACGTTGCGCTCGACCCGGTCCATGTCCTTGATCTGGCTGTAGCGATTGCTGACCAGCGGATTGGCCAGGTGGTTCTTGATCAGCGCGCGGGTGATGCGGGTGATGCCGTCGCGGCGGCCGAGACGGTCGTACAGGGTGGTGGTATCGCTCATGGGATTTCCTTGTGTTATCGCGGGTCGGAACAGACCCGCTGTGGCCATCATTGCCGGTGGCTGTTCCTGATCCGTTCCTGGCCTCGCAGGTACTTGCGCACAGAGGTCAAGCGGTTCAGACTGGGCCGTATGCAAACCCATCCGATCCGATCCGACACAGCCGGAGATTCGCCGTCGCGGCTGTATGTGAAGCTGCTCGGGCGTTTCGAGGTGTCCGTTGACGGTGGCGTCATTGGCGCCGCAAGGTGGCCCAGCCTGCGCGCGGCGCATCTGCTGCAGTTGCTGGGACTGCAGCCCGGGCACCGGATCGCGCGGGACCTGGCCATCGATGCCCTGTGGCCGCAACTCGACCCTGAGGCTGGCGCCGCGAACCTGCGCAAGGCCTTGCACCATGCCCGGCAGGCGCTGGGGCGGCACGATGGCATCACCTTGCAGGCGGGAGAACTGCTGCTGTGGCCCGAGCGGCCGGTGGATGTGGATTCCGACGCCTTCGAAACCCGGGCACTGGCCGCGCTGCAGCAGCGCGACCCGGCCGAATGTGCCGATGTGGCCAGCCGCTACAGCGGCGACCTGTTGCCCGGCGCACGGTATGAGGCCTGGACCGAGTCGGCGCGTGAACGTCTGCGCGCGCTTTATCTGGAGCTGTTGCGTGCAGCTGCCTTATGGGAAGACCTTGCCCGTCATGAGCCGACCGATGAGCCGGCGCACCGGGCGCTGATGCAGCGTGCACTTGCGGCCGGCAACCGCTCGGCGGCATTGCGCTGGTACGCGCAGTTGCGCGAAGCGCTGCAGCAGGGGCTGGGCGTGTTGCCCGATGCGCGGACCGAGGCGGTGTATATGCGCTGCGTGGAAGGTTTGCAGGCCATGGGGCCGGTCTTTGTGGGTCGTGCGCAACTGCTGGGTCAGGTCTCGGCGTGGCTGGCTGCGCCTGCGCCCGCGCGGCCCGGCGCCATCGTGTTGCGCGGCCCGGCCGGCATTGGCAAGAGCGCGTTGTGTCGCGAAATCGCGCTCCAGGCGTCGCGCCACGACTGGAAAGTGTTGCGACTGGAGGCGGATGAGGTTGGGCGGACCTATGGCGCGATCGCGGGCATCGTTGAACGAATCCTGCTGGACGATCGCAGCCTGCTCGACGGCATTGGCGCGCCGGCACGCACGGTGCTGGCCATGCTCACACCGATGGCCGCGCCGGCGGGCGAACCACTCGGCCCGCTGGGGCGGCACCAGGTGGTGGGTGCCGTGCGGCGTCTGCTGCTGGCGCTGGCGGCGGGCAGCAATCTGCTGCTGCAGGTCGACGACGCACACCTGATCGACGATGCCGATGTCGACGTGCTGGTGCAGCTGGCCGTAGCCGGCGCACCCTTGTGCCTGCTATTGGCCACCCGGCCGGTGGTGGCCCCGGCGGCGCTGGCGCGCGGCTTGTCGCGACTTCAGCGCGCCGGCGTGGCCTGGCCGCTCGACGTCGAGCCGTTGGACGAAGACGAATGCCGTCGCCTGGTGAGCCTGGCCTTGCCGGCACCACCATCCGACGCCGTGGTGGCACGTATTCTTGCGGCGGCCGAAGGCAATCCGTTCGCGGCTGTCGAACTGGCGCGGTGTGCGGGTGACGGCGACAACCACAAACGCCTGCCCGACAGCGCTGCGGAAGCGATCACCGAACGCTTGTGCGACGTACCCGCAGCGGCGCTCGACCTGCTGCGCTGGATGGCGCTGGGCGCCGACACACTCGATATCCGCACGGTGGAGGCGCTCGCCGCATTGGCCCGGGTGTCCACCGATGCTGCGCTCGATCGGGCGCTGGATGCCGGCGTGCTGATCCTGGTGAACGGACGCTACCGTTTTCGGCATGCGTTGGTGCGGCAGGTGCTGATCGGACAGGTGCCCCCGCATCGCAGGCTCAGGATGCACTGTGCCATTGCGGCTGCGCTGGCCGACGCGGATGCAACACCTGCGCTTGTAGCCCATCACTGGCGCGAGGGTGGTCGTGCGCGCGAGGCGCTGCCCTGGCAGTTGGCTGCCGCGCGCGATGCGGTGCGGCTTGCGGCGTTCAGCGATGCACTGCGCCATATCGCCGCGCTGCTCGAGTGCGAGCCCGCTCATGCCGAGGCACTGCGTCTGCGCGCCGAGGCGATGGATGCGATGGGCGATGCGGGTGCGATGGCGGCCTACCACCTGGCAGCCGACGCGGTCGGTGGAGCCGAGGCGGACAACCTGCTGGCCAAGGCTGCACTGGCCCAGGTCAAGCAGGGTGATCCCAAGGGCGCGTTGGTGGAGCTCGAAGGGCTGCAGCCGACTTCCGTCGACGGCCGCCTGTGTGAGGCGCTGGCCTATGCGGGCGCGGCCGCATTGGGCGCGGCGGATCCTGCGATGGGAACAGTCAAGGCGGCTGCGGCACGCCGCCTGGCGCTCGAATCAGGTGACACCACCGCGGTGGTGATTGCCTCCTGGGCCCAGGCCGCGGCCGCACATGCGCGCGGGGAATTGCACCGCAGCGTGTGGGCCGATCTGCAGGAAACCAGCCATGTGCCCCATCTGGCGCTGCGTGTGTTCGACGGCCACCTGTGCATCACACAACGGTTCCTTTACGGCGCCAAACCCTATGCTGACGTGATCGAATTTGCCGACGCCCTGGCCACCGAGGCCCAGCGTCTGGGCGCGGCCCGCGGCCATGCTTTCGGTGTCACCTTGCGCGGAGAGGCCGAGTGGCTGTCCGGCGACCTGGTTTCTGCGCGCACGCACTTGCGCGAGGGTGCACGCTTGCATCGCGCCAATGGTGGGGCGGTCGGCGAAGCCCATTCCCTGCAGCGATTGGCCGAAGTGGCGCTGTTCGAAGGCCAGCGCAGTGAGGCCCGCATGTTGATCGACGATGCGCTGGATGTAGCGCGCCAGACCGACATCGGTTTTCATCTGCTCGATCGCATCTACGGCACCCGCATCAACCTGCACCATGACGATCCGGCCGCTGCGTTGCATGTGATGGAAGACGCCAGTGAATCGGTGCGCGGACCGCTGGAGACTTGCCCGGGTTGCCGCATCACCTTTGCGGTTCCGGCGGCGATCGCAGCTGCGCGTGCCGGCGAGGTGGCGCTGGCCGAGCAGCATGAAACCCAGTGCGCCTATCTGGCCAATGTGGTGATGCGTCTGCCAGCCTGGTACGCGGCGCATGAGGAGGTACGCGGCCATATTGCGACGGCCCGTACGCCGCGCGACAAGGAGGCGACAACGCTGTTCGCGGCTGCGGCCAGGCGCTTCAGGCAGGCGGGGCAGCCACTCGACGCCGACCGCTGCGAACGCCTCGCGGCGCAGGGGGCTAAAGGCGCGCGTCAGCGTTGACTGCACCGATGACCCCGGCCGTGGCATGTGAGCCACAGTGTCCGCACGGCGGGAGAGAGGGTGCCTGCATGAGATGACCCGTGTCGAGGTCAGGCCGACGGAAGGGGCAGACCTTCGGTTTCGGCCACCCGTTCGAGCGCTGTCTCGAATGTCGCACGGGCCATGCCCGCGACCTGTCCGAGGTAGGCATGTAATGCGGCGTCGGCAGCACTGCGGCGTTCACACTCCATGCTGTAGGCCTCAAACCGCGTCAGTTGCAGCAGCAGTTCGGCGATATGGCGCGGGCATTCGCAGGCGATCGACGTCGACATCGCCGCGAAATCGGACAAGGTGGCGTCATCCCAGCGGCGCTGCGGCGCAGGTGCGGGTGCCGCCGTTGTCGGCGCCGGCGTCCGTGCAGCGGTCGTTGCGTGATGGGGCAGCCTGCGCAGCCACTGCCCGAGCACCGTGTCGTTCTGCGGTTCGCGCAACAAGACCACCCCGGCGCCGGCCAATTGCGCACAAACGGCATCGGCGGCATATCCGTACAGCACCGCCATGGGCAAGGCGCGCATGCCGGGTGCGGCAGCATCGAAATCGGCCAGCCAGCCGGGGTGCAAGGTCGGCGCATGCACCAGCAAGGCGTCCACCGGGACACGTTCAACGGCCTGTGCTGCCTGCGTGAGGTCGTCGAACGGGCCAACCCCCTCTATCTCACGGCCGATTTGCCGTAGCAGCGCCGGGTGTTGCAGGCGTCGGGCCAGCGCGGAGCCGACCACCGCCAGCCGCCAGGGCCGGTCAGTACAGGCGGATATCGCGCCACGGTGGTCCGTGTCCGTCGTGGTGGCCCCGGCGCTGAAGTGGGTCGCAGCCACAGCCTGCAACTGCGCCAGGCCCAGCGTTGCCAATGCGCCGATGGCGTGTCCCAGATTTGTCAATTGGCGGATCAGGGCCAGGCGGCGCACATCTGCCGTGGTGTACAGCCGTTGGCCACTGCTGGTGAGCTCCGGCATGGTGACCCGGTAGCGGCGCTCCCACACGCGTAGTGTGGCGACCGGCATGCGTGCCATGCGTGCCACGGCTGCGCTGCGGTAGCGTGGTGCGTCGTCCGATGCGGCGGCTGGCGCGCTTGCAGCGTCTTCGTCTGAATCGGTCATGTTGGTTGTCCAATGAATCGGAATTGACGCCGAATAACGGGAGGATAACAGGGTCTATTGTCAATATGACCGGTAAATGACACGCTAATTTCTATACTTCGTGCTGTTCAAACAAAGAATTCAGGAGTTTTCATGTTCATCACCTCCAACCGCCGTGTGTTTTTGATCCACTCTGCCTGCGCTGGCGCAGCCCTCGCCATGGGTGGCCAGGCCCTGGCCCAGGAAATGCTCGATGAAAAGAACCCGCAAGCAGCGGCGCTCGGTTATGTTGCGGACGCCAAACGCGTGGATACCAAGAAGTTTCCCAAATATGCGGCCGGCCAGCTTTGCACCAACTGTGCGTTGTTCCAGGGCAAAGCTGCCGACAAGGCAGGTGGTTGCCCGTTGTTCGCCGGCAAGCAGGTCGCCGGCCCGGGCTGGTGCAGCGCCTGGGCCAAGAAGGCCTGAGCATCCGCAGCGGCGGGTTGCAAGCACCAGGGCCGGCGATGGCTGCACATGAGAATGGGTTCAAGGGCAACAAGGCGCACTTGCCCGCCAAGGCCTGTGTCGTGTGCGGGCGTCCCATGGTCTGGCGCCGTCACTGGGCGCGCAACTGGAATCATGTGAAATATTGCAGTGAAGCTTGCCGGCGCATGCGCAACACGCATGGCTGAGCTTCGGGCGCTGATCATCGTGCTGGGCGATCAGCTCGATCACGACGCGGCGGCATTCGACGGTTTCGACGCCGACCGCGATGCCGTGTGGATGGCGGAGGTGGCCGAAGAGTCCACGCATGTGATATCGAGCAAGATGCGCAGTGTGTTGTTCCTTTCGGCCATGCGGCACTTCGCCGCGGGGGTACAGGCCGCGGGCCGGCGTCTGCATTACACCCGGCTCGATGATCCGAACAATCGCGGCAGTCTGGCCCTGGAACTCCAGGCTGCGATCGACGTCCTGCGCCCCGTGCGGCTGGTGATGACCGAGCCTGGCGAATGGCGGCTGCTGCAGGTGCTGCAAGCGGTCGCAAGCGCCAATGCCGTGGAGCTGGAAGTGCGTGAGGACCGTCATTTTTTCGTCACCCGGAAGGCCTTTGCAGCCTACACGGAGAGCCGCAAGAGTCTGCGGATGGAGTATTTCTACCGCGAACAGCGCAAGCACCAGCATGTGCTGATGGACGGGGACCAGCCAGCGGGCGGCCAGTGGAATTTCGACGCCGACAACCGTCAGGCGTTCGGCCCCGAAGGTCCCGGGATCGTGCCGCCGCGCCCCCGGTTTGCGCCCGATGCGATCACGCGGGACGTCATGGCATTGGTGCACAAGCATTTCGCAAGCCACCCGGGAAGCGGCGACGATTTTGCGTGGCCGGTGACCCGGGTGCAGGCGTTGCAGGCACTCGATGTCTTCATCGCCGAGCGACTGCCGTTGTTCGGGCGTTACCAGGATGCGATGTGGCCGTCAGAGCCCTGGCTCTATCACGCCCACCTGTCCGCAGCGCTCAATCTCAAGCTTCTGAACCCGCGCGAGGTGGTGGCAAAGGCCGAGGCCGCGTACCGCTGCGGCGACGCGCCGCTGCCGGCGGTCGAGGGTTTCGTGCGCCAGCTGCTGGGTTGGCGCGAATATGTGCGCGGCATTTACTGGTCGCAGATGCCGCACTACTTGCAGCGCAATGCGCTTGAGGCCAGCGAGGATCTGCCCGAATGGTATTGGACCGGTGATACCGATATGGCTTGCCTGCGCGATGCAATCTCGCAGACCCTGCAGCAGGGTTACGCGCACCACATTCAGCGCCTGATGGTGACTGGCCTGTATGCCCTGCTGCTGGGCGTGCGCCCTGGTCAGGTGCATGCCTGGTATCTCGGAATGTACGTCGATGCCGTCGAGTGGGTCGAGTTGCCCAATACCCTGGGCATGAGCCAGTACGCCGACGGCGGCCTGATGGCCAGCAAGCCGTATGCCGCTACCGGCAAATACATCGCGCGCATGAGCCCGCACTGCAAAGGCTGTCGTTACGATCCGGCGCAGCGCACCGGTGAACGGGCCTGCCCGTTTACGACCTTGTACTGGGACTTCCTGTTGCGCCACCAGTCGACGCTGCAGGGAAACCCTCGCATGGCCTTGCAGGTGAAGAACCTTGCGCGCCTGGACGATCTGCAGCGACAGGCTGTGCGTGACCGCGCCGCAGCAATCCGGCGCGGCGAGGTGGGTACGGCGGGCCATGGCTGAGCCGTCAAAGAGCGTGGGTCCCGATGTGGGCGCGGCGCCCATGACTGTGCTCTACGATGGCACCTGCCCGCTGTGCCGGCGCGAGATCGGCCTTTACCGCGGCCTGCATGCCGAGAACCCGCTGTGTTTCGAGGACGTCAGCGACATGGCATTCGTGCTGCCCGCGGACGTCACACGTGCCCAGCTGCTGGCGCGTTTCCATGTGCGCCAGGCCGACGGCCGCCTGCTCAGCGGTGCAATGGCCTTCCTCGCATTGTGGGCGGTATTGCCGGGCTGGCGCTGGCTGGCCCGACTAGGGTCATTGCCCGGCGCCGCCTGGGTGATGGAGCAGACTTACCGTGGATTCCTGCGCCTGAGGCCCACGCTGCAGAGGTGGGCTGCCCGACTGGATCGGCCGGCGGCAGATGGGGGCGCAGGATCCTAGTTGCGTTTCAGATCAGCAGTGCGTTGACCCGCTTCACATAGGCTGCCGGATCGTCCGGCATGCCACCTTCGGCCAAAAGCGCCTGGTCGAACAGGATGTGGGCCAGGTCGTTGAAATGCACCGAACCCTCCAGCTTCTTGACCAACGCGTGTTCGGCGTTGACCTCGAGCACCGGTTTCATGTCGGGAGCTTGCTGGCCGGCCTGCTTGAGCATGCGTGCGAGCTGCGTGCTCATGCCATGATCCTGCACCACCAGGCAGGCCGGGCTGTCGACCAGACGGGTGGTCACGCGCACGTCTTCGGCCTTGTCCTTGAGCGCTTCCTTGAGCTTGGCCAGCAATGGCTTGAAGGTTTCGGCGGCTTCTTCTGCGGCCTTTTTCTCGGCTTCGTCCTGCAGCGAGCCCAGATCGACCGCGCCCTTGGCCACACTTTGCAGCGGCGTGTTGTCGAACGCGTTCAGGTGGTTCAGCGCCCACTCGTCGACCCGGTCGGTCATCAGCAGCACCTCGATGCCTTTTTTCTTGAAGACCTCGAGTTGCGGGCTGTTCTTGGCCGCGGCCAGTGAGTCGGCGGTGATGTAGTAGATCGCCTCCTGGCCTTCCTTCATGCGCGCCTTGTAGTCGGCAAAACTCACGATCACGCCGTCGGTTGTGCTCGATGCAAAGCGCAGCAGCTTGGCCAGCCGGTCCTTGTTGGCAAAGTCCTCGCCCAGGCCTTCCTTGAGCACGGCGCCGAATTCGCCATAAAACGCGGTGTATTTGCCGGCGTTGGTTGCTGCGGCGGCCTTGTCTTCTTCACTGACCACATCGGTCACGGCGTTGGCGCCTTCAGCGACCGGGGTGTCAACCACCGGCCTGTCGTTGCGTGCCAGGTCTTCGAGCATGCTCAGCACGCGCTTGGTGCAACCGTCACGGATGGCCTTGACGTCGCGGCTTTCCTGCAGCAGTTCGCGGCTGACGTTCAGCGGCAGATCGGCCGAGTCGACCACGCCCTTGACGAAACGCAGGTAGGTTGGCAACAGTGCCTCGGCGTCGTCCATGATGAACACGCGTTTGACATATAGCTTGAGCCCACCCTTTTTGTCACGGTTCCACAGGTCGAATGGTGCCTTGGCCGGGATGTACAGCAGTTGCGTGTATTCGGTGCTGCCCTCGACCCGGTTGTGGGTGTGGGCCAGCGGGGCTTCGAAGTCGTGGCTGATCTGCTTGTAGAAGTCCGTGTATTGCTCGGGCGTGATGTCCTTCTTGGCACGCGACCAGATCGCGTTGGCCTTGTTGACGGTCTCCCATTCGTCGGTCACGACCATCTCGCCACCCTTGGTGGCGCCGGACGCGTCGCCTTCGATCTTCTCGCCTTCCTTCCACTCTTCCTTTTGCATCAGGATCGGCAGGCTGATGTGATCCGAGTACTTGCTGATGATGCCCTTGACCTTCCAGTTGCCG
>JBKJRR010000491.1:0-8077 GCA_046594635.1 Burkholderiaceae bacterium | reverse complement strand
CTGCTTCAGCAACTGGGCCGTTTCGAAAAGGGGCAGGCCCATGATGCCAGAGTAGCTGCCTTGAATCGACACGACGAACTGCGCCGCACGACCTTGAATGGCATATGCGCCGGCCTTGCCCATGGGTTCGCCACTCGCAACATAGGCGCGGATCTGCGCTGGGGTCATGGGTGAGAACGTGACGCGCGAGGTGCATAACGCCTGGAACCGACGTCTGCCCACCGCAACAGCCACTGCAGTCAACACCCGGTGCGTCTGACCGGACAAGGCTTGCAGCATCGCACCTGCCTCGGCGGTGTCAGTAGGCTTGCCCAGTATCCGGCGACCCAGGGCCACGGTCGTATCGGCACACAGCACAGGGGCATCCACCAGCCCACGCTGGCGGCGTCGCGCAAGTGCTGCATCGAGTTTGTGCTGTGTCACGCGCACCACATACGACGCTGGCGCTTCGGCGCCATGAATCGCCTCCAGCGCTTCGGAATCTTCATTGGCATCGGCCAGCAGCAACAGATGGGCGACACCCAGTTGGTCCAGCAACTGGCTACGCCGCGGACTCTGGGACGCAAGGTAGACAAAAGCGCTCACCGGAATACCTTTGTGCTTCGCACTGCGGTGCGATCTTGCTTGGGGCAGCCCGGCGCGGCGCTCATGGATCGGGCTCCGACTCACTCGCGGTGATAGGGATGGTTGGCATTGACCGACCAGGCCCGGTACAACTGTTCGACCAGCAACACACGGGCAAATGCGTGGGGCAAGGTCAGATCAGACAGGCGGATCCGTTCATGGGCCGCTTTCTTGAACGCCGGATCCAGTCCGTCCGGACCGCCGATCACGAGCGCCACGTCGGTGGCGTCAAGTTGCCACTGGCGCAGACGTGCAGCCAGCGCCACCGTCGTCAGATTTGTCCCGTGTTCATCGAGCACGACAATGCGGCTGCCGGGCGCGATCGCCGCCTCAATACGCCCGCGCTCCGCGGCCAGCACGGTTGCCAGCGCCTTGGACGATCGGGCCTCGGTCTTGACTGCGCGCAATTCGAACCGGATCTCCGGCGGGAAACGCTTGGCATAGTCGTCCCAGGCCGTCTGCGCCCAGGCGGGTACTCGCTGGCCTACCGCAACGACGACCAGTCTCACGGCGCTCGATCAGGCTTTGCGCGCGGCCGGCTTTCTGGCGGCAGGCTTCTTGGCTGCCGGGGTCGATATCGTCGCGGGCGCCGGGGTTGCAGCGCGTTTCACCGGAGCCCTGGCGGGTGCCCTGGCCGCAGCTGATGCCGGTTTGCGGCCGCCGCCGGTGGCTGGGGTGTTGGCAGCTGCGGCCGATTTGCCGCTGGCAGAGCCACGGCCAGCCGATTTGCCCGCAGCCTTCTTGCCCGCAGCCGTCTTGCCCGTCGGCACCTTGACGGCAACTGCCTTGACTGCTGGTTTGCTGGCGCCGAATTTCAGCCGCACGGGTTTTTCACCCCACAACTCTTCGAGGTGGTAGTACGAGCGGAAGGTCGGCTGCATGATGTGCACCACGGCCTGCGAGCAGTCCACGATAATCCATTCGCCATTGGCCTCACCCTCGA
Organism: Burkholderiaceae bacterium; assembly: GCA_046594635.1. Lineage (GTDB taxonomy): Bacteria > Pseudomonadota > Gammaproteobacteria > Burkholderiales > Burkholderiaceae_C > CAISIP01. The sequence continues at coordinate 6,510 of JBKJRR010000491.1, read as the reverse complement.
TGCGGGGCTTGGGAAACCCGGCTTCGCGTACGGCATCACGCACACTGGCGGCCAGGGCCTTGGTCTGCCGGTTCGAGGTACCCGAGGCAACAATCACCCGCTCGAACAAGGACGAAAGGTGTTCGGTGTCGAACACCTGGATATCCTGGGCCTTGACATCCTCGAGTCCATCCACGATGGCCCGCTGAAGTTTCTGGGTATCTCGTTTGGCGGCGGTTTCAGTAGTCATCAAGTGGCTTGGTAGAGGCGGTGTAGAACAATATAACGCGCAACAGGCGCACAAACCAGAGGATCAATCCCCAGGCCGGCGCCGGCGCGTTGACGGATGTCGGTGGCACTGACTGCCGAAACGGGCAATTCCAACGTCCGAAAACGCGCTTGCAAGCCTTGCGGCGGCGCGAAAGCGGATGCGTCACTTTCCGGACCGGCGCGCCTGGCCACGCAAATCATGGCCATGTCAACGATCGCACGCCATTCATACCAGCGGGACAGTGCAGCAGCCTGGTCCTGACCGATGATCAGGAACAGCGCAGCCCCGGGATTATCGCTGCTTAGCGCGCGCAGGGTATCGATGGTGTAACTAGGCCCCGTGCGCTCGACCTCCCGCGTGTCGATTTGCACCTGGGGCAAGTCGCCAAATGCCAGCTGCGCCATCGCCACACGGTGAGCAGAGAGCGACAGAGTTCGCTCCTTGTGCCAGGCCTGGCCGGTCGGAACAACATGCAGGCGATCGAGTTGCAACTGGGCAAGAGCCGCCTCGACCAGCGTGCGATGGGTCAGGTGTGGAGGATCAAATGCGCCCCCGAACACACCCAGACGTTGCGGCCGGATCTGGGTCTGCGTCAAATCCAGTCCTTTCGGACCAGAAACTCGCGCAACAAGGCTGCTTCCGGCGAACCCGCTTGGGGCTCCTCTCGGTAGGACCAGCGCACCAGGGGCGGCATCGACAACAAGATGGACTCGCTGCGCCCGCCCGACTGCAGGCCGAAATGGGTACCCCGGTCCCAGACCAGGTTGAATTCGACATAACGGCCACGCCGGTATAACTGAAATTCGCGCTCGCGCTCTCCATACGGCATATCTTTGCGCCGCGACACGATGGGCAGATAGGCGCCCAGAAAAGCGTCGCCCACGCTGCGTTGCAAGGCGAAGGCCGCGTCGAAGTCGCCTGCACCGTGGTCATCAAAAAATATGCCGCCGATGCCGCGCTGCTCCTGCCGGTGTTTAAGGTAGAAATACTCGTCGCACCAGTGCTTGAAGCGCGGGTACAGCTGCGCACCGAACGGTGAAAGTGCTGCCTGACACTGCCGGTGGAAAAACACCGCGTCTTCTGAAAAACCATAATACGGCGTCAGGTCCATGCCACCGCCGAACCAGCAGACTTCTGCCGCCGTACCCGGATGTGCGGCCAGCATGCGCACATTCATGTGCACAGTCGGCACATACGGATTGCGCGGATGAAACACCAGGGACACGCCCAGGGCTTCGAACGGGGCACCGGCAAGTTCCGGGCGGTTGTGCGTTGCCGACGGCGGCAAGCTCGCGCCGCGCACATGTGAAAAGCCGCATCCGGCACGCTCGAAAAGAGTCCCCTGCTCCAAGATGCGCGTCAGGCCATTGCCTTGCAAAGGCTCGCCTGGCGCCTTCTCCCATGGGTCATCGACAAACGCCTTGTCGTCGAGCAACTGCACGGCGTCACAGATGAGGCTTTGCAGCTCCGTCAAGTAGCTGCGCACCGCCTGCACACGCGTCGCACCCATGGCCGAATCCGGCTGCTCAGCACCCATGTGATAAACCCGTTTGACGCGTCAATGTTCGCGCCACCATTCAAACTGCGCGATGGCCGATGTCGCTGCGGTATTGCATGCCATCGAACTGGATCTCGCGCACCACTTCATAAGCCCGCTGCTGGGCCTGACGCACGTTTTCCGCCAACACGGTGACACATAACACCCGGCCACCGGCTGTCACGACTTCATCGTCCTGGCGCGCGGTGCCGGCGTGGAACACGCTCACATCAGCTTGCGCTGCAGGCAGGCCCCGGATACGGTCGCCATGACGCGGCTGCTGTGGGTAGCCGTGCGCGGCCAGCACCACACCCAAAGCCGTGCGACGGTCCCACTGCAACTCGAACTGGTCCAGATTTCGCTCGCTGCCCGAAGCCGTCGCTGCGAGCAGCAACTCCAGCAGATCGGTCTTGAGCCGCATCAGGATGGGCTGGGTTTCCGGGTCACCCAGGCGGCAGTTGAACTCCAGCGTACGGGGCTGACCCTGTGTGTCGATCATCAGTCCGGCATACAGGAAACCGGTGTAATGGATGCCGTCCTTTTCCATTCCGCGGATCGTCGGCAGGATGATTTCGCGCATGGCCTTGGCATGCAGGGCCGGGGTTACCACCGGCGCCGGTGAATACGCACCCATTCCGCCGGTATTGGGGCCTTCGTCCGCGTCCAGCAGGCGCTTGTGGTCCTGACTCGTCGCCAGCGCCACCACGTTCTTGCCGTCGCACAAAACGATGAAACTGGCCTCTTCGCCCTGCAGGAACTGCTCGATCACGACGCGTGTGGCATCGTTTGCCGTCGCGGGCAGCATCTGATCGATTGCGGCATGGGCCTGTGACAGGGACTGGGCAACAACCACCCCCTTGCCAGCCGCCAGGCCGTCGGCCTTGACCACAATCGGTGCGCCTTGGGCATCGACATAGGCGTGGGCCAGCGCCCGGTCGCTGAAGGTTTCATGTGCCGCAGTCGGAATGCCGTGGCGCTGCATGAAGGCCTTGGAAAAAGCCTTGGAACTTTCGAGTTGCGCCGCGGCCTGGGTCGGCCCGAACACCCGCAGGCCTTTTTCACGGAAACGGTCGACGATGCCGGCGGCCAGCGGACCCTCGGGTCCGACCACGGTCAGGCCGATCTTTTCTTTCACGGCCCAGTCGCATAACTCGGCCAGTTCGGTGATCGGGACATTGCGTATGTGTTCAGCTTTTGCAGTGCCACCATTTCCGGGTGCCACAAATACCGCCTCGGCCCGACTTGACTGGGCCAGCTTCCACGCCAGCGCATGCTCGCGGCCACCGCCGCCTACAACCAGGACCTTCATAGGGCCGCGTTATGGTAGACGGCCTGGACGTCGTCCAGGTCTTCAATCACATCGAGCAGCTTCTGCATGCGGGCAGCGTTATCGCCCTCGAATTCGATCGGTGCGTCGGCGCGCATGGTCACTTCAGCCACTTCGGCGGCAAAGCCGGCACCATCGAGTGCCGTGCGCACGGCTTCAAAGTCAGCCGGCGACGTCAACACCTCGATCGCGCCGTCGTCGTCGACAATGACGTCGTCGGCACCCGCCTCCAGGGCTGCTTCCATCAGCTTTTCCTCGTCGGTACCCGGTGCATAGACCAGCTGACCGCAATGCTTGAACTGGAAAGCCACCGATCCCTCGGTGCCCATATTGCCGCCGTACTTGCTGAATGCGTGGCGTACCTCGGCCACGGTGCGCACGCGGTTATCGGTCATGGTGTCGACAATGATGGCGGCACCGCCGATTCCGTAGCCTTCGTACCGGATCTCCTCGTAGCTGACGCCTTCGAGATTGCCGGTGGCCTTGTCGATGTTGCGTTTGACGGTGTCGGCTGGCAGATTCACCGCCTTGGCCTTCTCCACCGCAAGCCGAAGGCGCGGATTGATACCCAGATCGCCGCCGCCGGTACGCGCAGCGACCATGATCTCGCGAATCACGCGCGTCCAGACTTTGCCTCTTTTTTCATCCTGCCGCCCCTTGCGGTGCTGAATATTGGCCCATTTGCTGTGTCCTGCCACGCGAAATCCTTCGAAATTTGGTTACCCTACTGGCTGGATTGTACTTTTGGGAACCCACATGACCGAACCCTTCGTGATTGCGCAACGCGATGACATCCGATGTTGCCTGCAGCCCGACAAGGCCAATCGTCATGGTCTGATCACCGGCGCCACCGGCACCGGCAAGACCATCACACTGCAAACCCTTGCGGAAGCGTTTTCCGGCGCGGGCGTTCCGGTATTCATGGCCGACGTCAAGGGCGACCTCACCGGCATTTCGCAGGCCGGCACGCTGGGCACTAAGCTGGGCAAAATCATCACCGATCGAAAGCTGCCCACACCCGCGTTCGCGGCCTTTCCAGTCACCTTGTGGGACGTGTTCGGCGCGCAGGGCCATCCGGTGCGGGCAACCGTCAGCGACCTGGGACCGCTGCTGCTCGCGCGCATGCTCAACCTGAACGACACCCAGGCCGGCGTGCTGCAACTGGTGTTCAAGATCGCCGACGACCAGGGCCTGCTGCTGCTGGACATGAAGGATCTTCGCTCCATGTGCCAGCAGGTGGGCGACAACGCCTCGCAGTTCACCACAAGCTACGGCAACATCAGTGCAGCCAGCGTCGGCGCCATCCAGCGCGGCCTGATGCAGATTGAGAGCCAAGGCGGCGACAAGTTCTTCGGCGAGCCGATGCTCAACATCGCCGACTTCATGCAGACCGACGGCGCGGGCAAAGGCGTCATCAACGTGCTGGCCGCCGACCAACTGATGAATGCGCCACGGTTGTACGCCACTTTCCTGCTGTGGTTGCTCAGCGAATTGTTCGAAAACCTGCCCGAGGTGGGCGATCTGGACAAGCCCAAACTGGTGTTTTTCTTTGACGAGGCCCATCTGCTGTTCGCCGATGCGCCCAAGGCCCTCGTCGAACGCATCGAACTGGTGGTGCGGCTGGTGCGCAGCAAGGGCGTCGGCGTTTATTTCGTGACGCAAAATCCGCTCGACATTCCCGATTCGGTGCTCGCGCAGCTTGGTAACCGGGTGCAGCATGCACTGCGCGCATTCACGCCACGCGACCAGAAGGCGGTCAAGTCGGCGGCCGACACCATGCGTCAAAACCCCAAGCTCGATATCCAGCAGGCGATCACCGAGCTGGCCGTGGGTGAAGCGCTGGTGAGTTTCCTGGACGAAAAAGGCCGGCCTGGCGTGACCGAGCGCGTGTTTGTGTTGCCACCGGCCAGCCAGATCGGCCCGATATCGCCCGAACAACGCAAGGCTCTGATCGCCAACTCCATGGTCGCCGGGGTCTACGAGAAAACCGTCGACCGGCAATCCGCCTACGAGGCCATCACGAAACGGGTCCAGGCCCAGATGGCCGATGAAGCCACCGCCAAGGAAAAAACTGCCTCCATGGCGCGGACCGCCGAGGCCAACGGCGCCAGCAAAGGCGGACAGGACGAGGCCGGCGGCGGCATTCTGGGGTCGCTGGGCGGTCTGCTTGGTGGTGGGCGCAGCCGCACCCGCATGGGCGCCGGAGAACAACTCTTCAAAAGTGCTGCCAGCGCGATTGGCAGCGAGGTCGGGCGCCAGATCATCCGCGGTGTGCTCGGCGGCATCTTCGGCGGCCGAAAACGCTGATACTTCCATCCCGGCTGCGCGGCGCCCAGCGCCAGCGACAGACCACCGGATTACCGACTTCCAAGGACCCTGCCATGACGGACCCCCGCCAATTTCCCAACCTGCGCCTCGTCGGCCACCCGCTGGTGCAGCACAAACTTACGCTGATGCGCAAGAAGGAGACCAGTACCAATGGCTTTCGCCGTCTGCTCGGTGAACTCAGCACACTGATGGCGTACGAGGTCACGCGCGACATGCCGACCCAGCCAGTCGAAATCGAAACGCCGCTGGAGACCATGACCGGCACCATGATGGACGGCAAGAAGCTGGTACTGGTGTCGATCCTGCGCGCTGGCAACGGCATCCTGGACGGCGTGCTCAACGTAGTGCCCGGTGCGCGTGTCGGCCATATCGGCCTGTACCGCGACCCCAAGACGCTGCAGGCGGTGGAGTACTACTTCAAGATGCCGCAGGACATGCAGGAGCGTGATGTCATCGTCGTCGATCCGATGCTGGCCACCGGCAATTCGGCCGTGGCCGCCATTGAGCGCGTCAAGCGCATGAAGCCGAAGTCCATCCGTTTCCTGTGCCTGCTTACCTGCCCCGAAGGCCTGCGCACGATGCAAGCGGCCCATCCGGACGTGCCGGTATTCACGGCGGCGGTCGATCGCCAGCTCAACGACCACGGCTACATCCTGCCGGGCCTGGGTGACGCGGGCGACCGGATCTTTGGGACGCAATAGGCGTTGATGCGGGGACTCAGCCCAGCTTGACCATCACGGTGCGCAGCACCATGTCGACCAGCAATTGCTCGCCGGCATCAAAGTCCTGTGCATCCATTTCCGGCTTGCCCAGCACCAGGCAGATCTGGCTGGCGGAATCGGCATAGGCCTGGGTCGAGGCCCACAGGATTACCATCAGATGGGCCGCATCGATCTTGCGGCACACGCCCTGCTCCGCCCACTGGTTGAATACCGCAATGTCGGCCTGCAGCGCCGGCAAACTGCGTTTCTCGCGCGAGCATCCCTACGATTCCCGGGTCTACGCCAACGAAGTGATCTCGGGCGCGCCCTTGTTCTCGCAGGAGATCCGCGAGCGTGTGCTGCCGGC